>CAYZHX010000111.1:0-13787 GCA_964476905.1 uncultured Terriglobales bacterium | reverse complement strand
CACGAAGGGAACACAGAGAGGTCACGAGAGAGTTCTCCGTGACCTCTTGTTCTGCCTTAGTGACCTTCGTGTTCGCTCTTCCCGGTTAGAATCTAGCTGATCCCGTGCGTAAATCCTGGGACAACCCGATCTCCCACGCCATGCCAGCCAACGTGTGCGTTCCGGCGGAGGTGCGCATTGGGAAGGTTCGTGTCGCCCCGGCGACCGTTCTGGCTCCCATGGCGGGTGTTACGGATACGGTGTTCCGCCGGTTTATCCGCAACGCGAGCCTGTTCACAAGTACGGCGGAAGAGCACCCACCGCTACCGCACGGGGTTCTGAGTTCGCAGGTCGAAGCTGGTATCAGCAACGTTCAGTCCGGCTGCGGGCTCATCATGACTGAGTTCACCTCAGCCGACGGATTGGCGCGCTGCCGCGAATCGCGCCGCAAGCGCTATCTCACCTTCTACGACGACGAGCATCCAATCTCAGCGCAGCTCTTTGGCTCCGATGCAAAGGTCGTGGCGGATGCGGCACGTGTCGTCGAAGACCTTGGCTTCGATCTTGTCGACCTCAACCTCGGCTGCCCGGCTAAACGCGTGGTGAAGTGCAATGGTGGCTCCGGCCTGCTGCGCGATCTCCCGCAAATTCAGCGCATTTTCGAAGCCGTGCGCTCAGCCGTGAAGATTCCCTTTACCGTGAAGTTCCGCCTGGGATGGTCAGACTCAGAAATCGTGTGCGTGGAACTCGCTCGTCTGGCTGAGATTTGCGGACTCAACGCGGTCGCTCTGCATGCGCGTACGCGCGAGCAAGGCTACAGCGGCAATGCACGCTGGGAATTCATCTCAGCGGTGAAGAACGCGGTGAAGATTCCCGTAATAGGAAATGGAGACATTCGCACTCCCGAAGATGCGGCGACAATGATCGCGCAGACTGGATGCGACGCCATCATGATCGGTCGCACCGCGCCTTCAAATCCGTGGATCTTCCGCCAAATCGCCGAGTACACCGCGTCGAAGCAAGCAACCGGCCTAGGTACATACACGCAGCCGACTGAATACGATCGTTATCAGATGATCCGCACCTACTTCGCCATGCTGATCGCCGAGGAGCTGCCCGAAGCAGTCGGGAAGATGAAGCAGTTCGCGTCTTGGTTCACGCATGGCGTGACCAACGGCAGCCATCTACGTAAGGCGGTGTACGAAGCCAAGTCGGCCGCTGAAGTGCTCGACCGTGTAGATGAATTCTTCTACCAGCAATTGGGTCGAGTTGGTGCTGAAGAGCACACAGCACGACCTGTCTGCTCTGCTGCTCTCGCAGCTGCTTTGCAGGTGTAAACTAACTTTTTGCGGCGCTTCTGCCGCTTGATCCTTCCTGAGGGCCTCCAATGGCAGCGACCATAGACACCATCTCCACGATTTCTTTGCGTTCGCCGCGGGGCGAATTCCGCAACTGCACTCCTACCGACTTCAGCCGTGAGGAGAATGCCCGCGGTATGCGCGAAGCTCTGCGGCTGGTCGGCGCGCAGCTCGGGACCGAGTACGACCTCGTCATCGGCGGCGAGATGTTGCGCACGAAGGACAAGATCAAGTCGGTAAACCCGGCTAAGCCGTCCCAGATTGTCGGTATCCATCAGAAGGCTGGCGCAGAGCACGTTGAGCCAGCGATGCAGGCTGCGTTGAAGGCTTTCGAGAGTTGGAGAACGACGTCTTGGGAAGAACGAGCGTCTCTGCTGCTGAATTCGAGCGCAATCATCCAATCGCGCCGTTTTGAGTTCAATGCTTGGATGGTGTACGAAGTCGGCAAGAACTGGGCTGAGGCCGACGCCGACACCGCGGAGACGATTGATTTTCTCGAATTTTATGCCCGAGAGGCCTTGCGTCTTTCCCGGGCTGAAGCGCCGGTGCAGCTTCCGGGAGAGCACGATCAGTTGCAGTACATTCCGCTCGGAGTGGGTGCGGTCATCCCGCCTTGGAACTTCCCGTTCGCCATTATGGCAGGCATGACCTCGGCAGCGATCGTTTCCGGGAACACTGTAATTCTGAAACCTTCCAGCGATTCCCCAACCATCGCGGCCAAATTCTTCGAAGTTTTACAGGAAGCAGGCATGCCGGACGGCGTGGTTAATTTCTGTCCCGGATCGGGAGCTACTTTCGGCAACGCTCTCGTCGAGCATCCGAAGACGCGCTTCATCGCCTTCACTGGTTCGAAAGAGGTGGGGTTGGACATCCACATGCGCGCTGCTCAGCCGCGCAAAGGACAGATCTGGATTAAGCGCACGATTCTGGAAATGGGTGGCAAGGACTCCATCATCGTCCAGGCTGACTGCGATCTCGATTCTGCGGTTGCAGGTGTCGTGGCATCAGCATTCGGCTTCAATGGGCAGAAGTGTTCGGCGTGTTCGCGAGCAATAGTCGAAGAGCCTATCTATGACCTGTTTCTCGATCGTTTGCGCGAGCGCGTAAACCAACTAACCCAAGGCGATCCGGCGGAAAACAAGAACACCGGTCCGGTGGTAAACGAAGGCGCGATGAAATCGATTCTCGAGTACATCGAGATCGGGAAGAAAGAAGGTCGGGTTATTGCCGGCGGCGGCCGTGGCGAGGGTGACGGCTATTATGTGCAGCCGACCGTTATTGCCGATGTCGCTCCGAACGCCCGCATTTCTCAGGAAGAGATTTTTGGCCCGGTGCTTGCGGTGATTAAAGCTCGCAACTTCGAAGATTCGCTCGCGATCGCGAACAATACCGAATACGGACTCACCGGAGCGATCTACACCTCATCGCCCGAGAAGATCGAGATCGCGAAGCGCGACTTCCACGTGGGCAATCTCTACATCAACCGCAAGTGCACGGGAGCGATGGTAGGAGCGCATCCATTCGGCGGCTTTAATATGTCAGGCACAGACTCGAAAGCCGGCGGTCCGGATTATCTGTACTTGTTCACGCAGGCGAAATCCGTAGGCGAGAAGGTAACGACATAATGGCGACGATGACATCTCCGCATCAGACGCAGCAGTCTTCGGCGGGCGCAAGAATGGCGCGGCCACTGTCGGCGGCCGATCCGGAAGTATTTGCCGCAATTGAAAACGAGCAACGCCGGCAGCATGAAGGGCTAGAGCTGATCGCGTCGGAGAATTTCGTCAGCGAAGCGGTGATGGAAGCCGCCGGTAGTGTTTTCACCAATAAGTACGCCGAAGGATATCCGGGAAAACGATACTACGGCGGGTGCGAGTTCAGCGACGTTGTCGAGAATCTAGCTCGCGATCGTGCCAAGCAGCTCTTCGGAGCCGACCACGCCAACGTGCAGCCGCACTCAGGCTCGCAAGCCAACGCTGCGGCCTATTCTTCTGTACTGCAGCCCGGCGATACCATTTTGGGACTCGATCTCGCCCACGGCGGGCACCTGACGCATGGCCACAAGCTGAATTTTTCCGGCAAGCTCTACCGCGTCGTTTCTTATGGCGTCCGCAAAGACACAGAGACCATCGACTACGATGAGCTTGAGCAGATCGCTAAACGCGAGAAGCCGAAATTAATCATTGGTGGTGGCAGTGCCTATCCGCGCACCTTCGACTTTCCTCGAATGCGAGCGATCGCAGATGCCTGCAGTGCGCTACTGCTCATCGATATGGCGCATTTTGCTGGGCTTGTTGCCGGTGGAGTACACCCATCACCAGTTCCGCACGCGCAATTCGTAACTACGACGACGCACAAAACTCTTCGCGGTCCACGCGCGGGAATGATTTTGTGCAAGCAGGAGTACGCTGCGGCGGTGGACAAGAATGTGTTCCCGGGACATCAGGGAGGACCGCTCGTACACATCATTGCCGCCAAAGCCGTGGCTTTCAAAGAAGCGCTTGATCCTTCATTCAAAGAGTACGCACGGCAGATCGTCGCCAACGCGAAAGTCCTGGCAGAGACACTGAAGGATGCCGGATATCGCATCATCTCTGGCGGAACTGACACCCATCTCATGCTGGTTGATGTCTTTGCCAAAGCCATGCTGGGTAGCGAAGCCGAAGCCGCTCTGGGAAAAGCCGGAATCACTGTTAACAAGAACGCAATTCCCTTCGATACAAATCCACCACTCAAGCCCAGCGGAATCCGAATCGGTACACCGGCGATGACCACGCGAGGCATGAAAGAGCCAGAAATGGAACAGATCGGGCGCTGGATTGCCGAGGCTCTCGAACATCGATCGGACGACAAGGCGCTCGATCGCATTCGCCATCAAGTGTTCGAACTCGCCGAGCAGTTTCCGTTGTACGCGGAAAGGCGAGATACAAAATAGGGGTTGAGGCCTCCATAGAAGAGCACCAGTACTGGCTAGAAGAGCGCCTGTAGTGGCGGCGATCTCGACTCTGTCATCCTGAAGCGCTTCTGTTGCGCGAAGGATCTCCCGCGATCTGTCGGATTACTTTGCAGCTGGCCTGGCTCCTCCACCGGAAAGCCTTAAGCTGTTGGGCTGAAGGCCGCACGAGTGCATTAAGTCGGAAGCTCTTCCGGAGATCCTTCGCGCGAAAGAAGTGCTTCAGGATGACAGACTTTACCTGTACAGGTTCACGCCATCTGCGCGGATTGCGTCGTCTGCGTGCGTTCCCCTCCACTCACCACACCTGATCGCCGGTCTCCAACATCTGCTCTTCGGCAATGATTGGCAGTTCCATCCATCCTTGCGTAGGGAGTGAGTCCAGAGGAAGCTGATCGCGAAAGATGCTGAAGCGCAGCATTAGCGTATCGCCCAGCGCGGCCCCGAGCACTGAGAGCGGGACTTTCGCACGCAATATCTTTTCGAAAGTAGCTTTCAGCTCGCGGGCAGCTGCCTCCGGCCCATGGCCGTTCTCCGAGCTTTGCGAGAGCGCAATCAGATCGGTTGTGAGCAGCGTCCGATTCGAGACCCCAAAACGGGCAACGAATGCTTTCCTCGTTTGCTCCACACTTGCGGGTAGCACTTCGATACGCGCTTCCAGCGAGTAATCCCCACTCAGTTCTCCGGAGAGATCCAGGCGGAAGAAAAAGTTCCGGACGTCTATTCCCGCATAGGCCCGCTCCAGCAGAAACTGCTTACCGTGCATCGACGAGGCGCGGTGATCCGCGGTGAAGCTGGCAGCGCCCAACCAGTCGAAGTAACCGATGTTGGGAGAATCAATACGTGGGCGAATATACGCTGTCTGGGGAATGGTGCGCACCTTCCCGATCAGTTCAGTTGAGATGGGATGGTGCAAGTAATCTGGAGGATTGGTGCCTAGCAGGCGATAGACATTGGATAGATGGCTGCGATACAGCTCATCGAAGTCGCTGTCATTCGCCGAATGATGCTCAGGGCCGTACCACCAATTCCAATCACTGCCTTCGGCGATGAGTAGCTCTTCGTAAGCGAGTTTCTGCTGCTCAGGAGTTGCCGAAACCGAATGATGCGCGTAGAAATCGCGCGCCTCAGCAAGATAGTCCCAGGCAAGGTTATCTTCTGGCGCTCCGATCCATACGTTGAAGTTGGCATTGATCCACGAGCCGGGAACTAAGCTGGGGAGCGGAGTGGTTTCGCGCGTACGTTCGATGATTTCCGAAATTGTGAGCGGCTCAATCTGACGATCAGTCGCGATTGCACTGTACAGACGCCGAAGAAACTCGCGTCCTGATTCGGGAAAGTGCTCCCAGGCGTTTTCTCCGTCGAGAATCACTGAGACCACAGCATCTTGTCCACGGGAGAGAACCGGCTCGGCGGAGGTCTTCACGCTCTTGATGAAGTGATCGGCCGCCTCTTTTGCCGGCATGCCTGAGTACACGAATCCAATGAGGTCAGAGAGGTTGTGATCTCGAAAAAAGAGAAACACAGAATCGACGCCTTCACCGTTCCGATAGATTCGATAGAGACGCTGTGCCGAATCGGGAAGCAACTCGCCTGTGCCGGTGCGTTCAAAGAAGCTCTGGGTGGAGCGCCCGAGCACGCCTTCGTCGGTCGCCAGCCACTTGAGGCCGACCTGACGAGCAAGCCCTAAAACTTCATTCGAAACGCTGCCTTCCGAAGGCCACATTCCAGCCGGCTTCTTCCCAAATGTGTGTTCATGCGACTGAACGGCTCTTTGCATTTGTGTGAGCGCGTCGTTCAACTGTAGGAATCGCCGGCGTGGCAGGGGCAGACTTGGGCTGCTCACGCGTCCGTTGTTCGTATCGCACAGCAACGGAAGGATCGGATGGTAGAAAGGCGTCGTTGAAAGCTCGACTCCTCCGCGCTCGGACGCCGCGCGATATGCAGGAATTACTGCTGACAAAATGCGCGACGCGATTTCGGTAAGAGCCTCTTGATCTGCGCGTGCGTAGTTGCGGCCTTTCTTAATCAGCGCTGAAACATCAGGTTCATTCAGGAAAAACTCGTCAAACCAGGCAAGCTGGGACAGGATTTGCAGATCAGTGAAGTCCTGCGTTGTGAAAGAACTGAGCGCAGCCTCCGGCGACGGATGCGCCGCGCGCTTGGCGAGCAACTCGGCGTATCTGGAGTATCTGCCCACCTGATACGTGTGATTTGCCTGAAACAGGTAGCGCAGCGCGAAAAGCTTTTCGTCTCGCGTCAGGTCACCGGCGGGTTTTGCGACCAAATCACGCCATTTGTCTTTCGCGGTGCCTGCCACGTAATCCTCGATTTGTTCGATGAGGGAGGGAACGAGATTGAAGTTTTGATGGACCGTTGGGAACTCCTCCAACAGCTTCACCATGCCGTAGTAGTCCTTCAACGCATGCATGCGGACCCAGGGCAGGCGGTACTCGCCTGTGACCAGGTCCTTATAAAAAGGCTGGTGCATGTGCCAAAGGAAGACGAGACGAATCGCGGGCATTCTCAGCTAGTTTAATCAAGTTGCGTCGGGCACTTCGTGCCCATTCACGTCGGCTAAACTCAGCCTCTGCTACATTCAATTGTTCGCCATGGCACACGCTCCCCTCGCATTCCTTTTTCCTGGACAAGGCTCGCAAAGTGTTGGAATGGGCAAGGAACTTGCCGATACCTACTCCATTGCTCGCGATACGTTCGCGGAAGCTGATTCCGCGTTGGGCTACAAGCTGTCGAAGCTTTGCTTCGAAGGTCCTGAAGACAAGTTGAAGCTGACGGAGATCACCCAGCCTGCGATCCTCACCGTTTCCGCAGCCGTACAACGGGTTTTGGCGGAGAAAGGAATACGGCCTGCTTATGTGGCCGGACACAGTCTCGGCGAATACTCAGCACATGTTTGCGCGGGCACATTGAGCTTTCCTGACGCGGTGCGCACGGTGGCCAAACGCGGCAAATATATGCAGGAGGCGGTGCCGGTCGGAGTCGGAGCCATGGCCGCCGTGCTCGCGCTTGGGTTGGAGCCGATCGAAGCCGCGTGCCGTCAGGCCCAACAGGAGGTCGGCGGGACAGCAGCGCCGGCGAATATCAACTCTCCCGATCAGATCGTCATTTCAGGCAGCAAAGCCGCCGTGGAACGCGCTGCAGAATTGGCGAAAGAAAAAGGCGCGAAGCGCGCTGTGATGCTGCCTGTGAGTGCGCCGTTCCATTGCTCTCTGATGCAGCCGGCGCAGGACCGGCTCGCCCAGGATCTTCGCAACCTCCATTTCTCAACCCCAGTAGTTCCCGTGGTCACAAATGTGGATGCAAAGCTCGTGAAGGATGCAGACGCGGCTCGCGATGCGTTGATTCACCAGGTGACCGGGGCGGTGCTGTGGGTTCGCTCCGTGCAGCTTCTTATCGCGAGCGGTGTGGAACGCTTCGTCGAAGTCGGACCCGGGAAGGTGCTGACCGGGCTCCTGCGTCAGATCGATAGGTCAAAAACCGGACTGAACGTCGAAAACGAAGACTCGCTGCAGAAAACGCTCGCCGCACTATCCAGCTAGATCGGTTCGCTTTTCCTATCACCCAGCGGTGATCAACGCGCTATTGGCGAGCTGGAGAAAGGCGCACCCCACAGTGAGGATGGGAATTGGCTGCTTGTTTCGCTGCCGCGTCCGCAGCATGACGCGGTGAGTGGTCCTAAATCGTGATCCCGAGAAGAGATAGATGAGAGTTCCCTGCTAATTCTCTGCAGATTCCCTGGTCGATTGGGAATCGCCTGTGTTTATGCGGGTCTGGTAAGGAAAATTTTTTTTGCGGGAATTTTTTCCCTGCAAAATTGCCTGCGCAGGGAATTAGAGGCTTCAGCTAAGCCGGTCTAATGAGCTGTCCAGGAAAAGAAAAAACCGGCTGTGCCTCCCCCAAAAAGGCACAGCCGGTACAAGCAACCGCGAATGAAACCGTTCGAAGGTTAGTCTCCCGCGACTGTGGCCGCGCGCGAGGCAGCCATCACCGGAGCCGGAGCTGTCTCCCTGGCGCTGCCGAAGTAGCGCTTGTAGGAGTGGAAGACTCCGAACATCACCGGCAGCACGAAGAGCGGAACCTGCCAGCCGATTTCTGCCGTAGCGGCGAGCACAAGTCCGGCAATAGCCGCGCTGGCGACGAAGTACGGGAACGACAGCTGGAAGATGTGTCCCCACACTCTCAGGGCGTTCTTGGCTTCGGTCAGCGAAATGACGATCGCCACTGGCACCGTGTTGACCACGAAGAATCCAACTGCGGCCAGCGCCAGCAACAATCCGTGCGATGGCACGGCATTATTGAAAGGCGGGAAGCCGAAGACGAATCGTGTCGCGGCGACAGCCAAAGCCATGTTGGCGAAGTTGAACACGGCCTGAACCGTGTTGAATTTTTGCGTTGCATGCGGCAAGCACTGCACGAACGTCGAGAAGCACGCAACTGCCAAAGCTTCCGACGAGCTCATCTCGGCCGCAGCGACCAGGATGAACGGCAGGTTGACCGACATGCTTCCTGTCAGACCCGGCAGCTTAACTTTCAGCCGCGCTGCCAAGCACGCCACGATCAGGAATGAAGCAACGCGGACGTGATCAGCCGAGTGTGCATGCAGGACCGCTTCTACTAATATCGCGAGTCCCGACAGGACAACTAAAGCGACGAAAATCTTAGCTGAGGTTTTCACAGTGCACCTCCCGTCGTGCTCGGATCGGGCGGATTTACTGTGTCGGTATCGGTGATGGTGCCACCTGAGTCTGTAGTGTCGGCGTCGCTGGCGTCACCAGGGTCACCGTCACTCAGAGCGTTAAGAGCATCGGTGAGCTGACCCCAAACCACGCTCTGACCCCAAACCATGCTGCATGCGTCAGTGCCGGCTTGGCCCCAAACTACCGAGTTGCCCCAAACCATCGAAGTGGCGTCAACTGTGAACTGACCCCACACGACTGAGTCGGCGAGCAACGGGCTTTGTCCCCAAACTACACTCTGTCCCCAAACCACCGAGGTTCCGTTGACCAAGGTAGCGGTCTTGGTGGTCGGGTTGAAGACTACCGTCGGCGATGCAGAGCCGCCATTTGCGACTGTGCTGTCACCGAGGGCAGCTTGAAGATCGACATATCCAGCGCCGATCGTGAACGCGTCGTACTGCGACAGATACTGATTACCGAGAACATCGCGTCCCCAACTGCTGCCGCGTGCCGGATAGCCTTTCCACGCCGTCTTCATCAGACGCAGCTTAACAGTGTCAGGCGTCAGGTTTGGATTGCTCTGGATCATCAGCGCAGCGCCGCCGGCAACGACTGGAGTCGCCATGCTGGTTCCGCTCAACTGCAGGTATTGCGGACCAGGCGAAGTTGCGCCGCAACTGGTTTGACCAGTGAAGACATCGCAAAGCCATGAGAGCTGAGTCGGCTTGATGACCGCTGTCAAAGGAGCGATCTGGCTCAGAGTCGATCCCGGTGAAAGCAGCGAGGTGATCTTGTTGCCAGGAGCAACGACGTCGGGCTTCAGGATGTGATCGAGCAGCGAGGGCCCCTTCGAGCTGTAGCTGGCGATGATGTCATCCGTGCGTGTCCAGGTTCCCTGCGGGCTCATAGCGCCGACAGTAATCACGTTCGGATCATTGCCGGGAGCTTCGATGGTCGCATAGCCCTGCTCGCCGAAGCTGTTGTCTCGACCCATGTTGCCGGCCGCAGTCACAACCACGATTCCCGCCTTCCATGCCGCTTCCACAGCCTGGCACAGAGGATCGAGGGTGTAGGACTCATACACAGGACGTCCGAGTGAGAGGTTGATCACGCGGATGTTGTACTGACCCTTCAACTGAATCGCGCGATTGATGGCCGCAATCACCTGGCTGTCAGAGCCGCCGCCATTGGCGTCGAGCACTCGCAGGTTGATGATGTTGGCGTTTGGCGCGATA
Source organism: uncultured Terriglobales bacterium (assembly GCA_964476905.1). Classification (GTDB taxonomy): domain Bacteria; phylum Acidobacteriota; class Terriglobia; order Terriglobales; family Acidobacteriaceae; genus Gp1-AA112. Next base: position 3,565 of record CAYZHX010000111.1, on the reverse strand, counting down.
CCGAAGAAGCGGCCAGCCGAATCGTGACCGTTGCCGGCCAGAATTCCAGCTACGTGCGTGCCGTGTCCGTAAGCGTCGTTGGTGGTGGCGTCTCCGGGTACGAAGCTTTCGCTGTACACAATGCGCGAAGCCTTCATATCTGAGGTCTGCAGGTCATCGTGCTGATAGACGCCGCTATCGATGACCGCGATGCCGATTCCAGTTCCGTCAACGCCGAAGCTCTGCCGTGCTTGCTGATCGTTGACTGGCTCGGGAGCATCGTCCCAAGCGGACTTGTTCGGGCGATCGGGCGAGACATATTTCACCCAACCGTTGGCGAGCAACTTATCCAGGACTGAAACTGGAACATTTGCCGCAACTGCGTTGATCCCGTTTAGATTTCGGTTGATGCTCCGGGCGAATTGTTTGACTTGCCCCGGAGGTGTATTCGGCGCAAGTTGGACGATCACACTGACTGTGCCGTCCGCATTGACCGTAAAACCATCGAGGTCAGGAGCAGCCTTCGGCCCGTACTTGCCCTTCCCTGGAGCTGCAAAAGCTGCACTGGCGAAAACTAGCAGCATCGCGGCGACCAGGTGCAAGCGCCAGAGGCGGCCGACTGCACCTTTCGTTTTCGTTTGCGGTTTCATTAGGGTTCTCTTTCTTAATCTCCCTGCAAATTTTGTGAAGCTCTGGGGAGGTTCACTTTCACTTGCGCCACGCGGTTCGAGTCCTGCGCGGGTTATCGCAAAACGCATGCCTAGGAGCCCCACACTGCGGAGGCAACGGTGCTAAGCACGTGCTTTACTTGCGGGGAGGAAAGGTTGAACCCAGCCATGACAGCCATCAGGCTGAGCACGAAGACGACGGTTTTGCTGCACTTGGACATAGTGGTGACTTAACCTCGCTGACACATAGTGCACGCCGGAAACCAGAGCTGTGGAAATAGATAAATGCTTTAGTATCAATGCGATGACAAAGATTGTCAGAGTCGGAAGTTGGGACACTTCGTCTGGCTGAAGGGCGGGACCAAGGGAGTAAATTCGATGTAAGTAATTGAAACAAATAGTCTTAGTTAAATCCGCACCAAAAGAGACATTTTGTCTCAGCTTTTTGGCGCAACGGATGCGGTTCTTGGTGACGGTCCAGTGAGGAAATCCTCCGGAGTCGCGACATTTGCCCGCTGCACAATGCGGCACCGCCCGAACCGCTCGATGGAAAAATGGAATCCCTCGGAATCCCTGCAAGTTCCCTGGGAAAACCACTGAATTTGCGGATTTTGGGCAGAACTCGGTACTGCGCAATACCCCATTTCGAAATTCGCCGAAAAATTCACTCTTCAAGGGATTTCAGGCGTAGGTGGTACATGTAGATATCTGCGATCTGTTTTTGAAACGCACCTCCGACAGCCCGTGTTCATTTCCGGACATTTTCATTCAGCCGTGAACACACATGCGGCCCCGCGGTTACCAGATAAAGGAAATAAACTCCACTTTTTCAGTGGTTTACAAACGAAAACTCTTTGGCAGGCGAAGCGCATTAACAGTGCGTAGTCATGGATATACAGAGATCAGCGAGTGTAGCGGCTGCTAAGAAAAAGCGCCGCATCATTGTTTCAGTACTGGCGGTCATCTTTATTGCTGGCGTCACGTTGGGATTGTCCCGGCTGAAGCCGGCCGCTCCGAGCGTCGAGCGCTCCACCATTTGGACCGATACCGTCAAGCGCGGTCCGATGATCCGCCAGGTACGCGGCTTAGGGACCCTCGTCCCCGTTGATATTCGTTCGATTTCCGCCCTGACTGACGCCACCGTCGAGCGTCGCCGGATCCTGCCCGGCACCCAAGTCAAGGCCGACACCATCATTATGGACCTCAGCAATCCACAGACCGAGCAGGAAGCGGTCGATGCCGAGCTCCAACTCAAAGCTGCTGAAGCGGACTATAAGAATCTCGAAGTCAAGGTCCAGAGCGACCTGATGACCCAGCGCGCCACCGCTGCCACGGTCTCTTCTGACTACAACGACGCAAAAACCAAGGCCCAAATCGACACCCAGTTGAACAAATTGGGGGTCACGTCAGGGCAAACCTTGCAGACCTCGCTTGGGAAAGAACAAGAGCTGGCTACACGAAATCAAATTGAGCAAGAAAGAGTTGCTATCAATACCAAATCTGTAACGTCTCAATTGGCGGTGCAGCAAGCGAAGATCGACGAACTAAAGGCGCTCTACCAGCTCAAGATGAAGCAGCTTGATGCTCTGCATGTGCGCGCCGGCATCGATGGCGTTCTTACAGAGGTACCTGTCGTAGAAGGCCAGCGTGTTCAGGCGGGCACAAATCTTGCGAAGGTCGTCCAGCCGAATCACCTTAAAGCGGAGCTCAAGATCGCCGAGACGCAGTCCAAAGACATTACCTTCGGACAGCCCGCGTCGATCGATACGCATAACGGCTTGATCGACGGAACGGTCATGCGAATCGATCCTGCCGTTATTAACGGCACGGTCACCGTCGACGTAAAGCTGGAAGGACAGCTTCCACCTGGTGCGCGCCCGGATCTCAGTGTCGATGGAACTATCGATCTTGACCGCTTGGCTAACGTCGAATTCGTAGGACGTCCAGCATTCGGTCAGGAAAATAGCACCGTCAGCATGTTCAAGCTGGATCCTGACGGCAAGGGCGCAACGCGCGTCACGGTTAAGTTGGGACGCAGCTCAGTGAATGCAGTTGAAATCCTCGGCGGACTCAACGAGGGAGACCAAGTCATCCTCTCCGACATGTCGCGCTGGGACAACGTGGATCGAATCAGGTTGGAATAGCTGCGGAGCCACGGAGTTCGCAGCTCATGCACTTCAGATTTGTAACTTCTCTGCTGTATTGAAGTATTTACGGGATTAAGAAGTTTGTAAGAGAGATCGCGATTATCCGTGGAGCGCGATCGGACCGAAAAAAAGGAAGCTTCGAAGCTCGCCGCTCCGTGGCTTCGCAGCTCACCCGAGGAGAATACATGGCAACACCGAACGGCCGTCCGCTGATCACCCTGGAGAACGTAACTAAGATTTTTTACACCGACGAAGTTGAAACCCACGCGCTCTCTGGCATTCACCTCGAGATCCGCGAAGGCGAGTATGTCTCGATGGCTGGACCTTCGGGCTGCGGTAAGTCGACATTGCTGTCGATCATCGGCCTCCTCGACACGCCGACTGACGGCACGTACATCCTGAACAGCAAGCCGGTGCAGAGTCTCGACTTTGCCGACCGCGCGCGCATCCGCAATCAGGAGATCGGCTTCATCTTCCAGAGCTTCAACCTGATCGGCGACCTCACTGTTTACGAAAACGTCGAGCTGCCGCTCACCTATCGCAAGATGGGCGGAGCCGAGCGCAAGGAGCGCGTACACAACGCGCTTGAAAAAGTTGGCATGTCACATCGCATGCGGCACTATCCATCGCAGCTCTCCGGCGGTCAGCAGCAGCGAGTTGCTGTGGCCCGCGCGCTGGCAGGGAAACCGTCGATCTTGCTGGCGGACGAGCCTACTGGAAACCTCGATTCCCGAAATGGTGAAGCCGTGATGGAGCTTCTGCAGCAGCTCC
>CAYZHX010000110.1:0-13845 GCA_964476905.1 uncultured Terriglobales bacterium | reverse complement strand
GGATTTGCGACAGAAATAGAAAATGATTCGGAGCCGCTCGACGCTTCGGAACGAACCGACTCGGGAATGTCGCTCTCCGAGCCGATCACAATCGTGATCGGAGCAGCGTCTTCTGTCTTGGTGACGATCCGTGGCTTTTTGCCAAACACTTTGCCAAAGTCGGATCTCAGATCTTCAGTGGCTTTCTGAAGCGGAACGGGAGTGTTCGGCTGCAGAAGAATTACTGCGGAGCTGTCCAGCCGAATTTCGTTTGCTTGGAAGCCTGCACGAGTCGCGGACTTCCGCTGCGCTGCGCTCAACAGTGAAGTTGCGCAGAACGAAATCAAGAGGGTAGTTCGTAATGCTCGCGGAAGTAACGCTCGCGAAAAAACACTCATTAAAGTCCTCGCGTGACGCAGGAATAAAAAAAACAGCGAATTAGTTTAGCACTCGAACAAAATACCTTACATTTTCGAAAAACATTGAAACCTCTGTCGCCCTTTCGGGGCTCACCGGGGCGGAATTCCAACCCCAGGGCTCACGCCGCTGGGCTGTGCTTATGTCGGCCCTTCGGGCCTGAATGTTATGAGGTGCTCCATGGTCGCCATCGGCTAAGATTGAGGATTCTGTGACTGCTGCGCGCAAATCATTGCTGCGTCCTGCCGCTCTTCGACGAGGGGACACGATCGGCATCGTCGCTCCTGCTGGAGCTGTCGATCGTGCGGAATTTGCGGCTGGAGAGGCTCGTGTTCAGGAGCTTGGCTTCAATGTCGTTTACTCAGAAGCGATTTTTCAGCGCGACATGTATTTCGCGGGAAGCGTGCAACGGCGCATCGACGAGCTTCACGAAATGTTTCGTGCGTCGGAGGTGAAAGCCATCCTCTGCGCACGCGGCGGGTACGGGACGAATCACTTGCTGCCGCATTTGGACTTAGATCTGATTGCCAGCCATCCAAAAGTTTTCTGCGGATACAGTGACGTGACGACGCTCACCACGGTCTTTCTCCAGAGGACTGGACTGATCGGATTTCATGGCCCGATGCTCGCCAAAGATTTTTCCAAGCCGGACGGAGTTCACGTTGAATCGTTTCTCAGTGCCACTTCGGGAGGTCAGTCCTTCAGCCTGGGTGTCAACGACTCCTCTCAGCTCGAAGCGATCTATCCCGGTGAAGTGGAAGGTCGACTCTACGGCGGATGCCTATCCCTACTGGTCGCATCCTTGGGCACGCCATATGAAATCCAGACGGAGGACACGATTCTGTTTGTCGAAGATCTCGGCGAGTGGCCTTATCGCATCGATCGAATGTTGATGCATCTTAAGTACGCGGGCAAACTGGATGGCGTGCGCGGAATTATCTTCGGCGAGATGAAAGACTGCGGACCACCCCAAGGCGCCGATTACAGCTTGCAGCAGGTGATTATTCGGCTCCTCGGAGATTTGAAGATTCCGATCGCATTCGGATTGCGCTCGGGACACGTGAGCGCGGGCAACATCACGTTCCCGATCGGTGTGCGCGCTCGATTGACGGTCAGCGATAGAGCACAACTCGACATTCTCGAACCGGCGACTACCGCACAAGCCGTTGAACCCAAGGCAGGCAAGAATTGAGCGAGCGCGAACACGTACACCTGATCGGCATTTGCGGCACTGCGATGGCTTCCCTGGCGGGATTATTGAAACAACGCGGATTTCACGTCACAGGCTCAGACGCTTCCGCTTACCCGCCAATGTCCGATCTGCTGCGCAGCATGAACATTCCCGTCGCGGAGCCATATTCGGAGGCGAACCTCAAGCCAAGGCCGGATATGGTAGTGGTCGGAAACGCCATCTCGCGCGGGAACGTTGAACTGGAGCACGTTCTCGATCATCACATCCAATTTCGGTCCTTGCCGCAGGTCCTGCATGAGAGCTTTCTACGCGGGCGCGAACCGATTGTTGTCGCCGGCACGCACGGCAAGACCACCACGACATCGATGCTGGCGTGGATCTTTCAAACCGCAGGACTGAATCCGTCGTTCTTGATCGGAGGCGTCGCGGAGAACTTTGGGACTAGCTTCGCTCTTCGTCAGAGCAAGCATTTCATCCTTGAAGGAGACGAGTACGACACGGCATTCTTCGATAAAGGTCCAAAATTCCTGCATTACTTCCCCGACGCGGTGGTCCTCACGTCAGTGGAATTCGACCACGCTGATATTTATAAGGACCTGGATGCAGTAAAAACCTCATTCAAGCGCCTAGTAAATCTGATCCCGCGTAGCGGGTATCTTGTCGCTTATGACGACTCCACCAACGTAGATGAGTGCATCTCGCGCGCGTTCTGCAAACTCGAGCGCTATGGCAAAAAACAGGGCTCTGCCTGGCGCATCCGCGATATGAACTTCGCACCCACCGAAACCACCTGGAGCATCGAGCGTGAAGGAGAGAAATGGGCCGAGCTACGCATGGCACTTGCCGGCGAGTACAACGTGCTCAATGCAACAGCTGCCGCGGCTATGGCTGTGCGGTACGAAATTCCCGTTTCAGCTATCCAGGAGGCACTGGCGACCTTCAAGAGCGTAAAGCGACGGTTGGAGGTGAAAGCTGAAGTCGGTGGAATAACAATCATCGACGACTTCGCGCATCATCCCACTGCAATCGCAGAAACTTTGAAGGCCTTGCGCACGCGCTATAAAAAAAGGCGGCTATGGGCCATTCTTGAGCCACGTTCGAACACGCTTCGCCGCAATGTTTTCTTCAAGGAGCTTGTAAACAGTTTGGGGAACGCGGACGAAGTTGTGTTAGCAAGCGTGTTCAAGGCCGAAGCCATTCCCGAAAACGAACGTCTTTCCAGCTCAGCCCTGGTGAAAGAGCTCAAACGGCAGGGACACTCAGCACGAGAGTGCAAGGATGCCGACGCTATCGTGGAGTCCATCAGCCCCGAGCTGCGCGACGGCGATGTTGTCGCAATTCTCTCCAACGGCGGCTTCGGAGGCATTTATGACAAACTTCCTGCGCGGCTCGCAAGTACCGCATGACAACTAACGGCAACCTGCACAGATGACACGCACCGATTCCCTTCCTCGTATTTTTTTCGTTCTCGTCTTGCTCCTCGGTCTTTCTTCTTTTGGTTCATGCGAGAGCGAATCCAAGCTCGATTACACAGTCACGTTTGCAGATGCCGCGCATCATCGCGTGCACGTCAGCATGACTTTCGATCCGGAAGGTGCAGGCAATAGCGTTCAACTCCCGGTTTGGAACGCGCTGTACCAGGTTCGAGATTTCTCGCGAAACCTCATTTCCGTCAGGGCAGCGACTCCCTCTGATGAACTGCTTCCACTTCGTCAAATGGATAAGACAACATGGGAGTTTCGTCCGAAGCCAGGATGGGCCGTAGTCGATTACGACATCGTGCTCGACGAAGCGGGTCCGTTCGGTGCTCAGTTCAACCAGCACCATGCGTTCCTGAACTTTGCCGAGCTACTGATGTATCCGACAAACGGCCGCGAACTTCCCATTACCGTCCGTCTGCAGCAAATCCCCGCGCAGTGGAAACTCGCTACGGCATTACCGTCTGATGCCGTGCCCGCAAGCCCAGGAGTTCCGTCCGGCTATGTTCTTCGAGCAGCCAACTACGATCGGCTAGTGGACAGCCCCGTCGAGTTGGGCCAATTCGCAGAAAGTGATTTCGCGCAAGATGGAGCGAAGTATCGAGTCATCGTCGATGCCAATCCGGCTGATTACGATCTGCCTAGCATTGTGGATTCTCTGAAGAGGATCACCACGGCCGAGACTTGGTGGATGAGCGATCGTCCGTTCGAGAGCTACACGTTCATCTATCACTTTCCGCACGGGCCTGCGGGCGGCGGCATGGAGCACGCTTACTCTACCGCTATCGATCACTCTGCTAATGACCTGAAAGATCTGAAGAGCCTGGAATCAACGAGCGCTCATGAGTTTTTTCACCTGTGGAACGTGAAGCGCATTCGCCCAGAATCACTCGAACCGATCGACTATACGCGGGAAAATTACACGCGCGCTCTATGGTTCAGCGAAGGAGTAACGAGCACTGTGGGCGACCTCGCGCTCCTTAGAGCGGGGCTGCTCGATCCTGCCGACTACCTCCAGCGCCTGGCGAGAGGCATTACAGTGTTACAATCGCGGCCCGCGCACCTCACCCAATCGGCAGAAGAATCCAGTCTTGATACCTGGCTTGACAAATATCCGGATTACCGCATGCCCGAGCGCAGCATCAACTACTACAACAAAGGCGAAATTCTCGGCGTACTGCTTGATCTGAAAATTCGCGAGGACTCGCATGGCGAGCACTCGCTTCGCGATCTCTTTCAGGCTATGAACCGCGACTATGCCAAACAGGGCAAGTTCTTTCCCGATTCGGACGGTGTGCGCGAGGAAGCGGCAAAACTCGCGGGCACGAATCTGCACGGTTTTTTTGAGCAATACGTCGCGGGCACGACCGAGTTGCCCTATGACGATTTATTCAGGACAGTGGGCCTACTCCTCACCAAGGAAAACCATACAGTTGCTGATCCGGGATTCACGGCCAATCGCAATTTTCGGGGACCGCTGATCGTCGAAGAGGTGTATGGTGACGAGGCCCGCAAAGCCGGTCTGCAAGAAGGCGATGAGGTTATCACCATAGATGGTCGAACGCCCCTGCGTGGACTCGATCAACAGTTCGAAAATTCCAAACCGGGATCCACGGTGCGATTGGTTATCAGCCGTCATGGAGCGCATAAGGCTTTTTCGCTCCTCTTAAGCCCGCGACAAACAGAAGCATACGTTTTGCGTGATTTGCCGGGCGCAACTGCCGCTCAACTGGCGCGCCGGGATGCCTGGCTGCGCTCTGAAGATCAGCCTGCTCGGTCTGCTCCATGATGGCCCTGATTCGCACTGTCGCAGCAGTGCTCTTTACCTGCGTTTTCACATTTCTTGGAGCACTCATCGGATTTCCCGCAACGTGGCTCACGGGCAGCGCCGACACGCTCTTTGCGATCGCAATGTGGATCACGCGCTCCGGCCTGAGCATAGCTGGAGTTCGCGTTGCCGTCGAAGGTCTGGAGCAAATCGATCGCGACGGCACTTACATCTTCATGTGCAATCATGTATCGAACCTCGATCCTCCCATTCTCATTCCGAAGCTACCGCGCCGAACCTCAGTACTGGTAAAAAAGGAACTGTTTCAAATTCCCATTCTTGGACGCGCGATGCTCATGGCCGACCTCGTTCCCGTGGACCGGCGCAATCGTGAGGCTGCGGTGAACAGCATGAGAGAGGCTGAGCAGGTGATGGCTCGCGGTCTGAATATGACAGTGTTTCCGGAGGGAACGCGCTCGCGCGACGGGCAGTTGCTGCCGTTCAAGAAGGGCCCGTTCTATCTCGCGATGGACAGCGGCGTTCCCATCGTTCCCGTTACGATACTCGGCTCAGAGTCGCTCATGCCAAGAGGGAGCAGCACGATGCATCCGGGATTGGTAACGTTGAAATTTCACCAACCGATTTCGCCGGCGCAGTTTGCCGAAAAAGAGGACTTGATCGATGCAGTAAGGCGAGAGATTGCGTCTGCCTTACTGCCCAGTCTCCGCGAAACGGATCTTGATTCCCCGACGTGACATCTCGCGCAAGAAGACGTCGGCGGGCACATCAGTTTCCTGTCGAATTCCGCCACGTTTTGTCATGACGCCGCTCACCATCATTTGCAGCACCACCGAGGCCGGCCAGGCAGTGGTGCGCATCATGGAAGTCAAGCTTGTCCGCCGGTCGAATTCGTCGACCATGGTGTACGAGAGCACGCGTTTTGCAGCGTGAGCTTCAATCCGCATGATCGTCACATCCGGCTCTTCTCCGGAGAGTTTTTCCAGAAACAAATGAGACGTTAGCTCGCGCGGGCTCACTTCGCCGGAATCCAGTCGGCGCTTTTCGCTCGAAAAGAAACCAAGGTCGTAGAGACCGCGAATCAGCTTGTAGTGGTCCGGATAGCGCAACGTCTTCTCGAAGCACTCGCCGACCTCGCCCTGAAAGGTCTCCGGCATGGTGGAAGTGCCACCAGAAGTGTGAAATGCCACCAGCGGCTGAAAACCACGTACCCGAAACTCTTCTGGTTCAGTCAACGGTTCAATCTCTACTACTTTGCCCTTCTTCAGCACACGCGCTGGTTCAACGTACTCGTTGATGAGTCCCTCGACCGAAAATACAAGCTGGTATTGAAACGGCGGTCGAGGATTCTTGGGCAGACCACCTACATAGAGTTTCAGGGCGTCGATAGACGGTGTTTTCACCCGGCGTGCGCCACTGCGGTCCGGCTTTTGCTCTGTGCGCATCCGCCGCACTAGATCGCCTGCCAGAATGCTCGCCATACCGGGAGAGAGGCCGCAGTCGGGCGCGAGCCCGATTCCGTTTTTTTCCGCCTCAGCGCTCATCGCCAGCGTTTTGCGAACAACGGTGTTGTTTCCACCGAGGTCGGCGAAGTGACATCCGGCGCCGACGGCTGCGCGAGCAAGCCCAACATTGAAGAAATATGGAACGGCGGAAAGAGCGCCGTCGTGGCCGCGCATCAGTGCGCCGGCGGCGCTCTCATCGGCAGCATCGATCGCGACCGTGCGAACCTGAGCGCCTTTCTTTCCATGAGTCTTCGCGATGAACTTCGCCGTTTCTTGGGCTTTCACGAGGTCGGCATCCGCCAATGTGACGAACTCGACTTCGCGCGAACGCGCCATGTCGAACGCCGCTGCCGACCCCATCATTCCTGCTCCGATTACAAGTAGCTTCATCCGACGTTCGCTCCCGAAGTGACCCGGTGTGTAAAGTCTTGGCAGAAGAAACTAGGGAGTGTAAACGACCGAGGGCTTACTGCAAAGCTTTGGACTCAGCCTATGCCAAGCTCATCGGCAGTTTCGAGGGGTGTGCCGCACCGGCGACAGATTACGGCTGAGCAATCTCCGCAGGTAAGCGGATCGGTAACTTCAATGGCGCACTGAGGACAATAGAGAACGTGCTTGCCGTTCGACGACTTTGGGGGGCTAGGGGACACGTCCATGCAGCGTACCACAGACATGCTTTCACTCAACTCCCGCTCTACTCGTCGCCGGTCGGAATGATTCCAGCGCTCTCAACCATCAAAATAATGGTTCGTTGCAGAGCTCGAGTGCGGTGCAGCACTCCTTTGGGGACCACGAAAGCCTGCCCAGAAGAAAGCTCGACACTTCTGCCCTCAAGGTCGATCAGTAGCTTGCCTTCGACAACGTAGAAAAACTCGTCATCATGATCGTGCTTGTGCCAGTGATACTCACCTTCAACGACGCCCAAGCGTACAACCGAATCATTCACCGCGCATAAAGTCTGGTTGTACCACTTGTGCGGCGGATTTGCGGCGAGCGAATTGACGTCAATCACTTCCAGAGCTTCGTGCAAAACATTCAAGCGGGTGTCATACGGATACTGGTTTGCGGTACTCATAACTGCAATGATACCCGCCGCTCCCCGGCATACATGGGTGTTCGTCCCAGTTCGGGCGTCTCAACGTGGACTTACTTCTCCAGAATAACTAGTTGCCCATTTTCAATCCTAAGATCGCTGACAAAGTCGGGCAGCTTGAGCTGTTCGTGCACGACCGGATCGGAGAGCTTCTTTCGAACTTGCTCTTGCAGGACCGATATGGGAACTGGCATCCTGCCGATCTCGAAACTTGTAGGGACAAAATCAACGTACCCGTCTTTGCTGCCTACGCGCCCGGTCAAGGTGACGACGACATCCTTGCCCGCAACTTGCGTAATGAATTGGCTCTTTACCTGGTCGCCATCAAAGACCACCTGCTGGTCTTTGAGTGGCACCTGGTCGGTGGACATTCCCGTTTGGGAACTCAGCGTGACTGTTTGCGAGGGCTGGGGATTAGAGGCTGTGAACGCCGCAGCGACTTCATCGGAAGAAACTCGCACTTCCACTCCCGTCTGTCCACTCTGGTGCGCCTGCTCGAGATCGCTGAGCTTGCTTTGAAACGAGTTCGCATTCACCACGACTTGCACGGCGGGCACCTGCCGCGACACGAGCCGTTGCGGGTGCTGCAGCATGAGACCGATCGTAATCACGGCTGCGGCAAGAAAGAACCAGCGGACAACGCGGTATAGCTTCAACGCGAGGCTCCATCGGAAAGCGTGGAACCTACGACATCACACAATGGGAGGGCCGAACAGATTACCTTCGGGTACGTTCAGTTTATAGACCGGATAAGCCCTAACCTGAATTCAACCGATATCGCGCCGATTAACTGAAAACAGAATCTCGCTATCAGTACTGACTGAAGGCCTTTATGCCGCCTGCGACACTTTCCCCTCCGGTGTGAGCCTGTCGACCAAGCTCGGCAGAATACGCGATAGCGCAATACTGGCGATCGCAGGAGGAATGCCGACCCGGCTCGCGATTTGCTGCAGGCGGTCCTGTCCGACTAATTCCTGCACCTGCTGCGGAGCGATTGGCTGATTGGCGCCACTTCCAATCCAGGACTGCACTACTCCCCCCAACCCTTGCGACTTCGAGTTGTTCACCAATCCGGAGAGTCCCTCATGATTGGCAAACATGTCCATTGCAGTCTGCACCAGGGTCGCATGTTGCTGCTGGTTGACCTCGGAATGTTGCTCGACTGCTCCCATGACGGATTCGAAAATACTCATATACTCACTCCTCCGTTGGATTTAATGGAGTGATGGACAGCGAATAGTCGTCGGTTGTCCGCTCTACACTGCTAAACTGGATTTACCCATGAAATTCGGCGTACTCGTCTTCCCCGGATCGAACTGCGATCATGACGCCTACTACTCGATCGAATCTGCCGCGAAACAGCCGGTCACATTTTTGTGGCACGCGAGCCATGATCTCGAGAACTGCGACGCCATCATCGTGCCCGGCGGCTTTGCCTACGGCGACTACTTGCGCACGGGCGCAATCGCGAAGTTCGCGCCGATCATGCAGGAGGTCGGCCGCTTCGCCGCGAGCGGCGGACTCGTGCTCGGCATCTGCAACGGGTTCCAGATTCTCTGCGAAGCCGGCTTGCTGCCGGGAGCGTTGCTCCGCAATGCAGGACTCAAATACATCTGCAAACCGGTGAATCTGCGCGTCGAGAACACTGATACACCTTTCACGAACAGCTGCAGCGAAGGCGAAGTGCTGGAGATTCCGATTGGCCATATGGAAGGCAATTACTTCTGCGACGCGGAAACGCTGGCGCAGCTCCAGCGCGATCGCCGCGTGATCTTCCGGTATTCGACCGCTGATGGGAAAATTAAGCCAGAAGCCAATCCCAACGGCTCGCTAGATAACATCGCTGGCATTTGCAATCCAGAACGTAACGTCCTTGGCATGATGCCGCATCCGGACCGCAGCGCTGATCCTATTTTGGGAATGAGCGACGGTCTGCGCATTTTCCAGTCGATGGTTGCCGCTTTCGCCCACAAATAGCTTATGGACCGGATTGCTATGCTGCGGGAAGTCCTCGGCCAAAATCCGAAAGACACGTTTGCCCGCTACGGCTTGGCGATGGAGTACGTCAATCGCGGAGATACCTCGAGTGCTCTGGCGGAATTTACGACACTTCTCGAATCCAACCCGGATTACGCTGCCGGCTATCAGATGGCCGCGCAAACGTTGATGAAAGCCGGCCGCGATGTTGACGCACGGAAAATGCTTGAGGACGGCATAGCGTGCGCAGTCCGCATCCGCAATCAGCACGCAAGATCAGAGATGGAAGCGATGTTGGATGAGCTGCGCTGATGACCAACGCGAGGGGTTTAACCTGCACTCCCGGTCGAGCTAAGGCTGAATTCGAGCGAGTTCTTTGCGATATAGCTCGTTCTGCGGAAATTCCTGAGATAGGCCGGCGAGAAGCTGCCGCGCTGTATTTCGATCCTTATCGCGCAGCGCCGCTACTGCCAACAGCAGACGAGCATACGGCGCCAGATAGTTTCCTTTTGTAGCGGTGAGTCGAAGTTTCTGAAGGCCCTCTTCCCTATCCGTTTGCGCACCGCCCATGCGAAGAATCCAGCGGACGGGGGCCGAATTCAAACTCAGCAAATAATTCTCAACGCCGACTGCGAGATACGCGTCGTAACACGAAGGATCGGCTGACAAAAGCCGTTCCGCAATGGAACGCGAGTTCTTCATGTAACTCAGAGCAGAGAGATTCTTCTTATCTATCAACGCGACATAATCGCCTTCGAGGCCGTTCGCCATCACAAGCGCCAGTAGAGCACGCGAGTCTTGAGGCTTCACGGCCAAAGCCTTATTTGCGACTCCGCGAGCTTTCTGCAATTCGGTTTGAAAGGCGGAGCGGATGCCCGGATCGGGAGAGAGCTTCGAGCGCTTCTCGAACTTCTGATCATCGATGAAGAGATCCGACTCGAGAATCTTCAGCCGGTTAAATTCAGAGAAAAGATAAGCAGCCGCATTGGAGGCAGGGCCGAGAGGATCGTCGGGATAACTCCGCTCCCATCCTGAAAATGTCTGGTGAGCTCCTGCGAAATCGAGGTTGTACATCTGGTGGAATCCGCTGTTCAGGTCGGAGGAAGTATCGGTCGCAAATGCGCCGTAGGCTAGGAGCAGGCAGAACACCGCTGCTGCGAATTTGAAAGAAGCGATCATTCCAGAGTTGGCGCCTTTGAAGCGTAAGTGAACTTGCACGCGATTACCAGAATGTGAACCACGGAAACCAAAGAAAGTTGTGCTGAAACGGGTAGAAGGTTGGGAGAAGCGGGGCATTCCCGCCTCTCCGTCTTCATTGATTCAATCGCACGGGTTAGCGTGGAGGGGTAGAGGTCGTCCCCGTAGTGCAGTTGGTCGAAGTAGCTCCCGCAGTACTCGAAGTCGTTCCATTTTGGGTATTCGTTGTCGTCCCGCTGGTGGCGGGAGTCTGAGCGCAGTTCGTCGTCGTGCCTGCCGCGCCGGGTGTTCCAGTTGAACCCATCGTCGAGCCGCTCGTGGTAGTCGTCTCGGTGCTGCCCGTCGCGCCCACCGAGCTGCCGGTGGATTGCGTGGTTCCAGTCGTGCCCATGGTGCCGGTGGAACCTGCGCTCGCGCCCGTCGATCCCGTGTTGCCAGTAGTCGAATTGGTAGTCGTCGCTGCGCCCGAGCTAGGCAGATTCGCAGCGCCTGAACTCGGAAGGTTTGCGGCTCCTGAGCTGGGCAGAGTAGCGGCTCCTGAGCTGCCCGTTGTCGTGCTCTGCGTTGTACCTATCCCGCTTGGATTTGTCGTTGAAGTCGTGCTCGGGTTGGTGGTGGTCGATTGTCCGACAGTACTGCTCGGAGTGGTTCCGGCAGTCGTTCCGGACGCGCCTACGGTGCCTCCGGCCTGAGTATTTTGTGAACCTATTGTGCCAGTTGTGTTTGCTGTTGTGCCTGCGCCTGTGTTGGCGCTGCTGCCGCCAATTCCAGAGCCTGCGGAGCCCGCTGTTTGCGCGCCCGCCCAAGCAAAGGCTGCCAGCATCGTCGGGGCCAGAAGCCATGTTCGTTTCATAGATGATCCCTTTTATCGATTCGAATTCGGCATCTCTGCCTTTGAATCGGAGAATTTTTATTTCCCTAGGTTCGATTCCCCCTCCTTTCACCACGATGCTTCCACCGGCGAGAGCGACATCCAAGTGCCAGGATCGGCTCTGACCAGCCATCACTCTGGGCCAAGACAAACACTGGGCTTCTCTCTTCATCAGAGAAGTTGTGCTTACCATTGGACTTTCGGGCTGGCCGTACCGCTGCGCCGCTCTCGCCGACGTAGTGCTCTGCGCCACCTTCTTCCTTGCCCAAACTGGGCCCACAGCAACGCCCGCTCAGCAGCCCAAGACGTCACCCCAAACGCAGGAGGTTCTGCCCTCGTATGAAGGACAGAACGTCTCTTCTGTCGAACTGGCCGGACATCCCGAAATGGACATGGGTCCGTTCCTGCCGCTGCTCGTCCAAAAGCAGGACGAGGCGTTCTCGCAGCAGAAGGTGAACGAGACCATCGCCGCCATCAAGAACACCCATCGTTTCGAGGATGTTCAGGTGCAGGTCCGGCCGGAGGCGCAGGGAATTCGCGTGCTCTTCATTCTGGAGCCGGCCGTTTATTTCGGGGTATATCAATTTCCCGGAACGGAACGCACCTTCCCGTATGCGCGGTTGTTGCAGGTTTCAGACTACCCACCGCGTGGGCCGTACACGCCGGTCGATGTCGTGAATGCTCAGCGCTCTCTCGAGCGCTTCCTGCAAAGGGAGGGCTACTTCCGCGCGCAGGTAAAGACGCGCGTCCAGACCGACAAGACACACGGTCTCGCGAACATCTATTTCGACACGACGCTCGGCAAAAAAGCGAAGTTTGGAACCGTGACATTGCAGGGAGCCAGTCCACAGGACGAAGCAAAGCTCAAAGGCGTTCTCCGCTCATTCAGAGCGCGCCTGCGGAATTCAGCCATCCGAACTGGCAAGACGTACTCACTCAAAACCCTGCAGAACGCAACCAACAATCTCCAGAACACGTTGATGAAGCAAGATCACCTCGACGCAAAGGTGAAGCTCATCTCAGCTAACTACAATCCGAGCACTAACCGCGCCGATCTTACCTTCAACGTGCAAGCGGGGCCGCTTTATCACATGAAAGTCGAAGGCGCCCACGTCTGGAGCTGGACCAAGAAGAACCTGCTTCCGGTTTATCAGCAGGTAGGAATCGATCCCGAGATCATCCAGGAAGGTCGGACGAACCTGATCTCGCACTTCCAATCCAAGGGCTACTTTGAAGCCAAGGTGGACGTCAACACAACCCAACAGCCGAACGGCGAAACCATTGTTTATACAGTTCAAAGAGGACCGCGCCACAAAGTTTCAAGCGTCGAGGTCGCGGGCAACACGACCCTCGATGATGACGATCTACTGCCGCATGTCGCGGTGAAGAGAGCTGGGTTCCTTTCTCACGGAAAGTACAGCGAGAACCTGGTCCGCACCAGCGTCAAGAACCTGCAGCGCCTTTACCAAGCCGACGGTTTCAGTGATGTGAAAGTCATGCCCGAGGTGCATAACCAGAATGGCAATATAGCTGTCTTATTTCGCGTTGTCGAAGGCGAGCGCGACATTGTCGAAGCCATGCACATTCAGGGCAACGACACACAACCAGTCTCAAACCTCGCCCCAAAAGGACTGAACCTCGGTCCTGGCAAACCCTATTCCCAGACGCTAGTCCAGCAGGACCGTAACAGGTTGATGGCGTCTTATCTAAAGCTCGGCTACCTGAACGCCAGCTTCCGGCAAATGGCAAAGCCAACCGGCAATGACAAGCATCGCCTCGAGGTCACCTACATCATCCAAGAGGGCCCGCAGGTTCACACTGCAGAGATCGTTACTCTGGGTCGGCGCACGACACAACAATCCTTGATTGATCGTGTATCTCCGCTCTCTACCGGCGCTCCGTTGCGCGAAGACGAGATGCTCGCGAATGAAAGCCAGCTCTATAACCTCGGCGTGTTCGACTGGGCGGAAATCGATCCGCGGCGGCGGATCACAACGCAGTCAAAAGAAGATGTATTGGTAAAGGTCCACGAAGCCAAGAAGAACGACCTAACTTATGGCTTCGGATTCGATGTCATCAATCGTGGCGGGAAAATTCCCAGTGGAACCGTCGCTGTTCCCGGCCTTCCCGTAGTGGGACTCAACAAGAATTTCACGACAAGCCAGCAGACGTTCTATGGTCCACGGGCGTTGGTCGAATACACGCGGAAAGATCTTTGGGGGCGCGCGGAAACACTGGGCTTCAGTGCTCTTGCCGCACGCCTCGATCAGCGAGGACAAGTCACTTTTACGGATCCTTATTTCCATGGAACCAACTGGGCAGCCAGCGCGAACATCAGCGGCGAGCACGA
>CAYZHX010000109.1:0-13920 GCA_964476905.1 uncultured Terriglobales bacterium | reverse complement strand
GTTCTCTCTTTGGTAACGAAACGAAGGTTCATCGTACCGTTAGAATTGGCCTGTCCTGTAGTAGATTCCACGACATGAACACGAGTACGAAAACTGTCGTTCCCGAAACGACTTTCAATCACCAATCGCATGCCGGCGGGCTTAATGCCAAATTGGCTCTGGCGTGCGTTGTAGCGCTCATTTGTTTCTGCGCTTCTGTTCCGGCATTTGCGCAATACGGGCTTACCTGCGCTTCTGAAGATGGCCATCGCCACTACTGCGCTGCTGACACGCGGGGCGGGGTCACCATGCAGCGTCAACACAGCAAGTCAGCCTGCGTTCAAGGATCCAGTTGGGGATTCGATCAACAGGGCGTGTGGGTCGACCACGGCTGCCGTGCAGATTTTGTAGTGAATACACGCCAGGTCGACGGTCCTGGGGACCACGATCGTGACCATTTTCATGGCCACGATGCCGACCACGATCGCGATTTCGATCGAGACCACCACGATCGTGACTGGGATCGTGACCGTCGTCCGGCCGAAACAATGCAGCTCACTTGCTCCTCTGAAGATGGCCGTCGCCATTACTGCCAGAGCGATATTCAAGGCACCGCGACCCTGTTGCGCCAGCGCAGCGGCTCGCCCTGTCGCGAAGGATATAGCTGGGGCAACGATCGCAACGGTATATGGGTCGATCACGGTTGCCGTGCCGATTTCGAACTCAACGGTCGTCGCACCGCATTTGTAAGCAATCCTGGATATGTCGGAACTCTAAAGTGCTCTTCCGATTTTGGGACACGCCAGTACTGCGAAGCCGATACCCGCAATCGCGTTCGCATTGCGCGTCAGGTCAGCGAGTCAGCCTGCAGGCTCGGGTACAGCTGGGGATACGACAGGAATGGCGTCTGGGTAGACCACGGTTGCCGCGCCGAATTCCAGATCGGGAACTAACGTCGTACTTTGAAATTGAGCGCCGAAGCAACGGCAGCGTACTTGCTGCTGCTTCGGCGCTCATCTATTTGATGCCTAGGGCTTCAACGCACTACAGAAGTCGTGCTCTCAAACAAAACACTAGCCTTTCGCTGCTGCTAATTCCGCATCAAGGTCTGGATGCTTCAGGTGGAATCCTGTCGCATCCTGATACGCCTTGGCAAAAGCCAAAAGCTTCGCCTCGCCATAGAGCTGACCCAGGAACGTCAGGCTCACCGGAGTTCCCGGACCTCCAATGCCATCGTCATCACCGTTGTCTTTGCGCGGAGGCTTGGGGGCGTCGGATCCGCGGAAGCCATTGGGCAGAATCAGCGCCGGATGACCAGTAAGATTCGTCGCTACCAGCTGCTCGCTATTGGTGGGCGCCACGATGACATCGAAGTTCTCGAACAACTTTCTCCACAATTCCATTGCTTCCATGCGCGCGCGATTGGCCTGAATGTACTCGACCGCTGGCGTCAGCCGCGCGATGCGAAACGAATTCGGCCAGTCATCAGGAGATTGCTCCGTAAGCAGCTTATCGCGGCCGGAACGAGTGAGCTCGTCGAAAGCGGCCGCGGCTTCAGCGGTAAGCAACGGAGTCATCGCGCCGTAAGGAAATTTGGGAATTTCTACTGCGATGAGCTTCACTCCCATTTGTTTCAACTTCGCCAGTGTGGCGTCGTTGAATTGTTGATCGTATTTGCGCCGCTCCTGCGCCTGCTCACGCTGCCGGCGGTTTTCCTCGCGCTTCTTCATTTCTTCGGGCGAGGCAGTAGTCTGCTCGGTCGGCGCCTGCGGTTCGGTTGGAGGTTTGAGCTCGAACTCTTCTTTGAAGTAACCCACGCGCAGCTTGCGCCAGTCGAGATTGCCATCCCAGTTGAAGGAGACATTGCGGACGCTGCGATCCTGACCATCAGGGCCATAGATCGCATGGAGTACCAGAGCGGTGTCTTCGACGGCCCGACAGATGGGCCCTAGCTTGTCCATCGTCCACGAGAGCGCCATCGCACCCGTACGCGGAACCCGGCCGAATGTAGGTCGCAAACCTGTAGTGCCGCATCGAGTCGATGGAGAGGAAATAGACCCAAGCGTCTCGGAGCCAATGGCAAAGGCAACGCATCCCGCAGCTGTAGCCGATGCCGATCCTGCAGAAGATCCGCTGGAACCCTGACGCGGATTCCACGGATTTCGTGTCATGCCCCCGAACCATTTGTCGCCCATGGCAAGCGCACCCAACGTGAGTTTCGCGACCAGCACTGCGCCGGACTTATCGAGACGCTTCACCACAGTCGCGTCTTCGTCGAGGTTCTGCTGCTCAAATCCGCCCGCGCCCCAGGTTGTGCGATAGCCTTTTACGGCTAGCAAATCCTTCGCACCCCACGGTAGCCCGTGTACTGGTCCGCGATAACGCCCGGCAGCGATGTCACGATCGGCCTCTTTAGCCTGCGCACGGGCGCGATCTTCTGTGAGCGTAATCACAAACTTGAGAAGTGGATCGTACTTCTTGAGCCGGGCCAGATACATATCCGTAAGCGCGGTTGACGACACCTTGCGCGTGCGCACGAGTTCTGCGAGCTGCCGCACGTTGTAGAAGGCAGCATCCTCGAGGTTTTTCGGCGCCCCGCTGATGTGGAGTGCCGGGGCGCTTGCCAACCTCATCGGGCGCTTGACGGTATCCAACTTCATGTCACCGACAACGGGATCGAAAATGTACGCCGGTGCGACCGAATTGGGAATGTGCAGCCCATAGATTTCTTCGTAATGCTTTTTATTTTCGTTTAGCCCATCGAGCATCACCTGAACGTACTGATCGGGCAGCGGAACATCCGCGACTTCAGCAGCGGCTTCTACCATCTCCTTTGTGACTTTGTCCTGCGGATCGGCCATGCTCCATAGCACGCCAGGAAACAAAGTCGAACTGAGTCCAAGCTGTGAACAGACTGCAAGAAATCTGCGACGATCGAGCATCGTGTGAAGTTCCTCGTGTTGGTCAATGAAAAACCCGCAATTATATCTGGGGGGACAAGCGGGAACGAGGTTCCAGAAGATTAAACCCGAACTCCTATTTGTTTCCAATAATAGATCTGGGGTGCGGTCCAATGGGTCCATTCGTTCCTTTGCCGCCAATCTCTGGTGGTGAAAAACAGCTCAAAGACGTGGTCCGGATTTGGGAATGGCCGCCATGTTCGAAGCTCCTGCTGAGGTACTGGTGATAAGCCGGCGCAATCAAGCCGTTCAGCGCAAATCCGAATAACCGCGCGGGGGGCTTGAAGAAAGGACTGCCGGCGGCGCTGAGGCGATTTCAGGACATTCTGCAGTTTACTGCTTGCAAAGAGCAGCTACAATGTTAGCCACGAGTGGAAACAATGAAGTCTACCCGGGTTCTGGTCTACACATTTTTGGCTCACCTCAGCATTTTTCTCTGGCTCCCAGGAGCCGCACAAGCACAGTTCACCGTGGGCTCAGGTAATGCTGCTCAGGTGCCGGACATTGCCAACGAGGGCTCAGGGCCGCTCGATCCCTCGCAGCCTAAAGGCATAACGCCGCAGGAGATCATCCAGAAGTTCACGGCAAAAGAAGACGACTTTAAGCGCGCTCGCGATCAGTACACCTGGACCGAAGATATCAAGTACCAAGTCGTCGATGGCGATTCCGTTGTAGGGGAGTTTCGCCAGGTGTCTGACATCATCTATGACGATCACGGTCGCCGCCTCGAACAAGTGAAGTTTGCGCCGCAGACCAGCCTCTATATCACGAAAGAAGACATGGATGACTTGCGCAAACGCACAGCTTTCCTGCTGACTACGGAAGAACTCGCGAAGTATCAGGTGATGTACGTCGGCCAGCAGAAGGTCGATGAGCTGCAAACTTATGTTTTCGATATCGCGCCAAAAACAATCGAAAAAGACCAGCGCTATTTTCAAGGTCGGATCTGGGTCGACAATCAGGACCTCGAAGTGGTGAAGACTTACGGCAAAGGTGTTCCCGATATTGGCAGGAATCTAAGTCCGAAAAAAAAGAAGAAGCATCCTGAAGACGAGCAGCTTTTCCCCCACTTCGTAACCTATCGCGAGCAAATAGACGGGAAGTACTGGTTCCCAACCTACAGCAAGGCTGATGAAGTGCTGCACTTCTACGCCAGTGACGACCACGTAAGGGCGGTGGTGAAGTACACCGATTACAAGCGGTTTGGCGCCGAAACCAAGGTGCTATACGGGAAGAAAGCGATCGACAGTACTCCGCAGCCCAATTCGGGAAATCAGGCTGCTCAACCAAAATAGCTGTTCGAATCTTAAGCGGCTGGCGCAAGCGATCGGCTAGCGGCCTGCTGGATAAATCGCTTCATCACCGTTGCCCACATCACTTTCTTGCGGACAGCGCTTTCCTTCACCCCACGTCCACGAGCGAACATGGACAGCAGAGTTTTCATTTTGAGCACGCGCAGGATGGCCTGCTCCGGCGCGCTTGCGCCGTAAGCTTCCATGAAGCTTTCCTGCACGCGCTGGGTGATGTTGCGATTACAGAACGGATATTTTTCGAGTGCTTCAACAGATGCAAGAAAGGTAGCAGCATCGTTGAATGATGCCCCGCGCATCGTCATTTTCCCGTAGTCGCATACGCCCACCCCACCGTCCGCTACGACGATGTTCAGAGGCGTAAATTCGTTCAACACTGCGGAACTCGGAATCGACTTCTTCGCTTTGCTGAGCCAGGCGCGCGCGCCAGTGAGGATCATCTGAATGGCCTCATCATCGAGACCCTCGCCCCTGCAGTTGGTGCACAGAGTCTCCAGCTCACCGAGCAACTGCTCAGGATCGAATATCTGCGGTGCGTCTGCGGTGAGGTGATGGAAATTACGAAGCCACTCTCCCGCCTTAGCGGCCGCATCGCGCAGCGTTGCGCTGTCGTCATATCCAGGAAGCAGCGCAGCCTTCATCATCATGGACTGCAGCGGCAAGCCTTGAATTTTCTCTGTTACTACCGCGCCGAGAGCACTGAAATCGCCCAGCGGCCGTGGAACGCCACGCAGCTCCTTCTCGGAGAATTTTCCGTACACATATTCAACATTTGTGTGTTCAGTCTGCGCCTGATTGCGGGAGTGCTGTGCGCCTAATTTTCCTGGACGATAGACCTTCGCTGCAATGCGCTCCGAGCAATTCGCGAAATCGGCTACGAGGTCATAAATAAAGTGGTCAGACTTCGGCGTGTGCCCGACGACGCGAATATTGCGAAGGTCACCACGTCGGGGAAAAAGCTGAACAGCACGTTCACGAAGGTCTTCAACAATGTGGTCGGTAACACTATCAGCCATTCATACTCCCAAGGGTCGTTCAAAAAGGGGATCAGGCGCGCAGGAGGCACACCAAGGCTTTCAGCACAAACAGCAGCAGTTTTGCTTCCAACAATCCAGCCCATTACTTCGATGTAAACAGTTGAAAGGAGGTGGTCTGCTTCACACCACCGCATGAACCTTAGAACCGGCAAGTGCAAGAGTGAGAACGTTGGTTCTCACATTCGGTATGTCCGGCCTCAGACGGCGCAAGCTGGCGCGAGCCGTGCACGTCGGCTATGCCGCGGGAGCGCCGAGCCTACGATCAGGCGATTCCGTTGCCATCTCCAGTTCGCGCGCAAGAATGGTCTTATCACACGCCGTGACAACCGCCAGTTTCGCTTCGGGAAGCGGCAGCGGCGGGATGATCGTCATAGTTCCTAACAGCGCGGCGAGCCGGTGATATGCAGCGCGGCATTTGTGCATGAAGTCTACCGGATACTCGGGCTTTCGTTTATGCGCCGCCTCCGGATCGGCGTCTAGCAGGTAGGCGATATCGGGCAATGGCGCCAGCCTCTCCATAGCACGAACAAAGTTGCGCGTCATCGGGTGTTCCAGCGGCAGATTCGCCAGCTCGTCGTAAATGTAGCGATCGACGATAACCACGTCATGACCAGACTTCATCGCGTCGCGGACTACGATGCGCAGATGCATCGCGTCCAGCAGATATAGAGCGTGGCGCGCAACAGTCAGGTACCAGGCGCGAACATTCTTGTCGCGCCGATTCACGGGCTTATCCGGTGCCCCGACGCCTTTTTCACTGCCGTACACCGTGTGGACAAAGCCTTCACGGTACCGGGTCATAACGACAACGTTGTCCCAGAAGGTGAGAAGTTTCACCTTGAGTCCCGCGGCTTCGAGGCGCTCGCGGAGGTTGTCAATCTGTGTGCTCTTTCCGGCTCCATCGAGTCCGGAGAAGCTAATCAGCAGCGGACGTTTGATACTCACTGTGGCGCAGGTCCTTATTATTTATGTTCGTGATTTAGCGCGCTGCTCCCGGGGGAACGCTAGAGGTTCCGCGCGTGAGTCCCACAACGGCACCCACCGCGGCAGCACCGGCAGCAATCAGGCCGACTTTGATCAGGAGAGAGTGCACCTGTCTCTGTTTCGCCGGCGCAATCGCCTCACCTGCGGGCTTAGATGCCACACCACCACGAGTCGCCCCCTGCTGAGCCGTCGCCGTACCCAGCGGCGGCGCGGGCTGCTGTTTCGTAGGTTGCGCCGGGGGAGCCGTTTGCTCTTGTTGTGCCTCCTGGCTGCGCTGCACTTCGCTGGGCGCATCGGGAGGCACGCTGTTGTTGTCCGCCGGACGTGCGGTCGGTACCGGTGCAAGCGGAGCTTGCGATGGATCAGGACGCGTCGATTGCGCTTGCGTTCCGGTCGTAGCATTCTGGTCGGGCTGTCCTTGCGCTTGCGTCGCCTGCGTGCTCTGGCTCGCGGCAGTCTGCGCCGACACGTATTGAGGGACATTGCACAGCAGTACGGATAAAGCTATTGCTAGACTATTCGAGCCGATTTGCTTCAGGGTCATGAACTACTCCGGTAGCTTCCGATGAACGGATCAGGCGCTCTTGAGAAAAGATGCCGGAGGAGAGCTGCGGGTTGGAAGTGTTAAGGGACCATCCAAAGTAGAAGCTGGCGTTTGCTCCTCATCATGCGTGCTGCGACAACGAGAGCACGTTTCCGTCCGGATCCTTAAACCAGGCTACGCGATCGCCTCCAGGAAAAGTACAGATCGCATTTTGATCCTGCGGCATTCCCGGATAGCGCTCAAATGCGACGCCGCGCTCGTTCAGACCTCTTACTGCGCGAACGATGTCCTCTACCTCCCATCCCAAGATGGTGTATTGAGCGGCAGTAAACTCGCGCATCTTGCTCACGCGAAGCATGGTTCCGTGCGCGTCGAAAACGAGGGCAAATCCGTCATCACGCAGGAAATTAAATCCAAGCTTCTCGCCGTAAAAGGTTTTGGCTTCTTCTGGCTTGGTGGTGATTGCGAAGCCGACGAACTTTGATAAACGCGGCGCATTGATCGATTGAATGGGCGAGGTCGACATAGAGAACCTCCTTGATGAGCACAGGAGTCTATCACCGATTCGTCCACAGGTGACCGACGCAGCCCGCGCAAGACTTGCTCTTCGATACCACCCAGCGAAGCCGACAATTCGATGGGCTCAGCCTGCACAAGGTGGTGCCGCTGATCGGACCTGATCCTCCAGAATTATCGGTCCGAGCGGATAAAATAACTGCACCCCTCATGGCTAAATCGCTTTTCCAGAAGCTCACGCACAAGCACCAAAGCCTGCACAACTTTCGTTATTACGACATCCTGGTGCACATCTTTGTCGTGGTTCTGCTGATCTCGAATCTGGTCGGTTCCAAGATCTGTGCGATTGGCCCATTTCGCATTTCCGGCGCGCAGGTTCTGTTCCCGATCACGTACATCTTTGGCGACATCTTCACGGAAGTTTATGGATACTCCGGTTCCCGTCGTGCGATCTGGATCGGCTTCTTTGCTTCAGGATTGATGGCGCTCATGGGTCTCGTCACCGTACACATCCCACCTGCTCCTGACTGGCCGAATCAGCACGCCTTTGAAGTCGTCTTCGATTTCGTGCCGCGCATGGTCGCGGCAAGCATGGTCGCGTTCTGGTGCGGCGAGTTCGCGAACTCCTACACGCTTGCCAAAATGAAACTGCTCACCGACGGCCGCTGGCTATGGACGCGCACCGTTGGATCAACGGTGGTCGGCCAAGCCGTGGATTCGACGATTGTCATGTTTCTTGCCTTCGGTGGTACGCTGCCTGTTAGGACCATTTTGGTGCTCATCGGGTCCGGTTATCTGGGCAAAGTCCTCTACGAAGTAGCTGCCACTCCGTTGACCTATGCCGTCGTGAACTTCCTCAAGCGCTCGGAAGGCGTCGATGTGTACGACACTCACACCGATTTCAATCCTTTTGCGAAGCAAAAAACCGGAGAGACAGAAGCGGCGCCGGTTTCTGAAGCCAACGCAGCGAGCGTCGGACCAGCCTAACAGGGCCGCTTTGGTGCGACGGTTGCCTTTATTCCTCGTCTGCACGCAGCTTCGCGATTACTGAAAAGTCTTCGAGGGTAGTCACGTCTCCCTTTACGTCGCCGGTGCTGGCAAGCTCGCGCAGCAGGCGGCGCATGATTTTCCCACTTCGGGTCTTCGGCAATGCATCGGTGAAGCGTAAATCGTCGGGCCGAGCGAGCGCTCCGATCTCCTTGGCCACCCATTGTCGCAATTCATCTTTTAATTGTGGCGATGGTTTGTTGCCCGACTCGAGAGTCACAAAGGCGGCAATGGCCTGTCCCTTCAGATCATCCGGCCGCCCAACCACAGCGGCTTCAGCTACCTTGGGATGCGCAACCAGAGCCGATTCCACTTCCATCGTGCCAAGGCGATGCCCGGCGACGTTAATTACATCGTCAACGCGGCCCATCATCCAGAAGTAGCCGTCCTCGTCCTTGCGCGCGCCGTCGCCGGTGAAATACATGCCAGGAATGTCGGACCAATATTGTTTCTTGAATCGGTCAGGATCGTTGAAGATGGTCCGCGCCATCGCCGGCCAGGGTTTGCGCAGCACCAGCAGACCTCCAGAGCCTTTGGGCACCGACTTCCCGTCGCGCGTTACCACATCGGGAAAGACTCCCGGCAGCGGCAGCGTCGCCGAGCCAGGCTTCGTTGGCACAGCGCCAGGCAAAGGCGAGATCATGATCATTCCCGTTTCGGTCTGCCACCAGGTATCGACAATCGGGCAGCGATTCTTGCCGATCACCTCGCGATACCACATCCATGCTTCAGGATTGATGGGCTCTCCTACCGTCCCAAGCAAACGCAGACTGTCGAGCCGATGACGTTTGGGATATTCGCTTCCCCATTTGATAAACGCGCGAATCGCCGTAGGAGCGGTGTAGAAGATGTTGACCCTGTGGCGATCGATGATCTGCCAGAAGCGGTCGAAATCGGGAAAGTTCGGAGCACCTTCGTACATGAGCGCCGTCGCGCCGTTCTGTAGCGGGCCATAGACGATGTATGAGTGTCCCGTCACCCAGCCGATGTCCGCGGTACACCAATACGTGTCTTCTTCGCGAAGGTCGAAGACCATTTTGGTCGTGTAGTACACGCCGACGGAATATCCTCCGATCGTATGCACAATGCCTTTCGGCTTTCCCGTTGTGCCTGAGGTGTAAAGAATGAACAGCGGATCTTCCGAGTCAAGCGCCTCGGCTGGGCAGTAGTCCGAAGCCTTATCGACAAGCTCGTGCCACCAGTGATCGCGTTCGGCCTTCATCTCGATCTGCGAGCCCGTGCGGCGATACACGAGCACGTGCTTCACCGAAGGACATGAAGTCAGAGCTTCATCGACTGTCGCCTTCAGCTTGATCTCATTGCCGCGACGCCAGCCAGTGTCCTGTGTAATGACCGCGACACACTGCGCATCGTTGACACGATCGACGATCGCGTGTGCTGAGAACCCACCGAAGATCACCGAGTGCACCGCGCCGATACGTGCGCATGCCAGCAGCGCAATCGCGAGTTCGGGCGTCATGCCCATGTAGATCGCAACGCGGTCGCCGGCTTTGATGCCAAGCTGCTTCAGCGCGTTCGCGCACTTTGAAACTTCGCCGAGAAGCTGCTGATACGTGAGAGTGCGCACATCGCCCGGCTCGCCTTCCCAGACGATCGCAGCTTTGTTCTTGCGTGGGCCGCTCACGTGGCGATCGAGGCAGTTATAAGAGAGATTGATCTTGCCGCCGACGAACCACTTCGCCCAAGGCAAATCCCACTCGAGGACCTTGTTCCATTTTTGGAACCAATACAGCTCGCCTGCCACTCCAGCCCAGAACTTTTCCGGATCAGCCGCCGCCGCGTTGTACATCTTTTGATACTCGGCAAGCGTTCCGATGCGCGCATGCTGAGCGAACTCGGCAGGCGGTTCGAATTTGCGGCCTTCGCGAAGGACCGACTGAATGTCCTGCTGCGTCGCTGTCTGGGTCTCCGGCATGTATCACCTGAAGGAAAATGGAGTTTTGGAGCGCAACGATTTTATAAGGTGGAAGCCTCAGACTTCCAATTGCGATTGTGGAACAGAACCGCCGCCGGTAGGCGGTGAGGCAGCCGCGTATTGTGCGACTGCGCTTGTTGAGAGTGCATGCAGTGTCATCGCGGCATCTATCATCGGTTAGAACTCGGCGCTCGCCATTCGGCCATCTCCGACCCGACGGCTGCGTCGGCGGTTCTGTTACATCTTTGCCGCTCGCGTCTCATGCAGCTCCTCGAGTACCGAAATGGGAGGCGGCGCTGTGGACTCGCGCACGACCAGCTCCGGTTCTACAGCGACGATCTTTGGAAACTCGGCGCCGCGGATCCGTTTCAGCAGCGTCTCGGCGGCGAGTTCGCCCATGCGCCGCAACGGCTGGCGGATGGTCGTGAGGCGCGGGTTTTGGAACGCGGCGCTCTGGATGTCATCGAAGCCGATCACCGAGACTTCGCCCGGCACCTTGACTCCGGAATCGAGCAAAGCACGAATCGCACCGATGGCCGAGATGTCGTTGAAGGCGAACATCGCGGTAAAGTGCCGATGCTTTGCGAGGAGCGACTTGGTCACATCGTATCCCGGCTCCGGCGTTGGCGTGTCGCCCTGAAGCTGCGTGACCAAATCGGGATCGATCGTGAGCCCTAGCTTGCGCGCGGCATCACGAATGGAGGCCCAGCGTGTTTCCGTATCCGAACTGAACGGCTGACCTTTGATGAAAGCGACGTGACGATGCCCAAGCTGCAGCAAGTGTTCGAGCGCCAAAATCGCCGCCTGACGATGGTCCAGCACGACATTGGTAATCCCGGGCAGACGACGGTGGCCGGAGACGACCGTCATCGGAACATTGGGTACCAGCGGAAGCTCGGCAGTATCGAGCGCAATGATGCCTTCGACCAGCCGCTCCATAAACAACCGCGGATACTGCTCGAGCAGGTGCGTCTTATGCCGATGGCTAACGACAAAATAGAAGTAGCCGGCCTGAAGCAGATAATCTTCAATGCCAGCCAGCACCAGTGCGGCATAACCTTCGCTCACTTCGGGAACGAGGACGCCAATCGTGAACGTCTGCTGCTTGCGCAACGAGCGCGCGACGAAATTGGGACGGTAGTTGAACTTCGCCGCTGCCGCGAGAATGCGTTTCTTTGTCTTTTCGGGAAAGCGCGCCGCCTTGGGTGTCGAGTTCAACACCATCGACACTGCCGCCGGCGACAGCTTCAGGTACTTCGCCAAGCTGCGAATCGTTACCGGCTGATTCGAGGCGTCTGAATTACGCTTCCGAGAATGCTTTTCCCGAGCCATGAGATCAAGCGGTTGACTGCTTCCTTCTCCGGGGTGGGCCTATGCCACAGTTGGATTCAACAAACTTTATTGCAATTCAGCCTTTGCAACATCTAGGTCTTGGTCAAGCCAACAACGCGAGCATCTGCAACTTCAACAAACGGCTCTTCTTCACTCAATTACAGCCTCGAATTTACGGCGCGAATCCGTTCTTTTCGACCTTGGGATTAACGCCGAACTTTCACGGGGTTAACCCCGAGTTTTCCACGGGGATAACCCCGAAATTTCCACGGAGTTAACCCCATCCTTCGCCGGCGTTAACCGCATCGCCCAATACGACTGAGGGTAGACCTTGAGCCCCGCCTTTGTGATTCTGGGGCGCAGACGGTCCGGTGGACGTTTCTGAGAAAACCGGGTTCTTCCTGCGTAGCAGAAGTCTGGACTGGCCGATCTGCAGTCCGCGATCTCATCCGATCTCATCAAATCCCAAGCGATCCCATCGAATATCTCATAGCCGGAGTGGTGATCACCCATCTGTCGATCTCGCCGAATCTCATGAAATACCATCTATAGGCCCACCTCGTCGATCTCGTGGCTCGCTCAGAAACGAGCTGCCACGGCTGCGTGACCTGGCAAATCGAGGACATGCCGCGCGATCGATTTGTGCTCGCTACTTCCGTGCTATGACGAAACGAGGCGAAAGTCAAGCGAATTCTTTGCACGCGCAAACGTTCGAAAACGGGAATGCATTCGGCATAACTGCAGACTTGTCGTCCATTCCACTCCTCAGCTCATCCCGCCCTGTCTTGACTTCGTTTGTAGCTCGATGCTACCAATACACGTTTGCTGGTTAATCGTTTTACCGATTAATCGGTTTACCACTCTTTGCAATTGAGAATTTCGACCCGTCGAGATGCGGGCGTGGAGGTTGGACAATGTTTCGTTTTCGCTGCGTGTTGGTTGCCGTGATTTGTTTCCTATTTTCGTTTCCAGCGTTCGCACAATTCAATGCATCGATTCAGGGTACGGTGACCGACAGCTCAGGTGCCGTAATTCCGAATGCGACTGTCAAAGCCACAAATCAGGAAACTGGAGTTTCTTCGACCACGCAGACGACAGGCGCGGGAGTTTATCGCATTGCGGGGTTGCCGCCGGGTATTTATACAGTCACAGTAAGCGCTTCCAGCTTTCAGGACCATACCGACAAAGATCTACGGGTAGCCGCAGAGACACCCCGCGGCCTCAACGTTCAACTTACGGCAGGAGCAGCCACCGAAAGCGTGACGGTAAGCTCAAGCACCACACCTGAATTGCAGACTGAGAACGCGAACGTGAGTGGAACGATCACTTCTCAGCAGGTCGCTCAGTTACCGTCGTTCGGCCGCGATCCATACGAACTGCTGCGACTTGCGCCCGGCGTCTTCGGCAATGCGGCGCGTGCAGGAAACGGAACAGGAGGATTCTTTCCCAACAACGTAGGCGTGGGATCTTCTGCGAATTCCCTATATCAAGTCGAAAACCAACCGCAGATTTCCGCGAATGGACAGCGTGTTGCACAGAACAATTTCACCATCGACGGAGTCGATGTGAACAGCCTTACGCACGGTGGCGCAGCCGTGGTCACACCAACGCAAGAATCCATCCAGGAGATTAAGGTCCTATCGAGTAGTTACGAAGCGGAAGACGGACGGAATAGTGGAGCACAGGTAAAAGTCGTCTCCAAGACCGGAACGAACAGTCTGCACGGAAGCGGCTTTTTCAAATACGACGAACCAGGTCTGAATGCTTTCAACAGCTATTCTGGTCCGCCACTTGCTGCGGGCGCTAAGCCGATTACGTGCACAGATGGTCTAACTACCTTCACCAGTAGTGGCTCTCAGTGTCCTGTGCGGGTGGACAACAAGCTGCGCAACTACGGTGGCAGCGTGGGTGGGCCCGTTAAGAAAGATAAGCTGTTTTTCTTTTTTGCCTATGAAGGTGAACATCGCAACAACATCACGTACGGCAACAACTACGTCTATACGCCGCAGTTCATCAACACGGTCAAGCAAGCGGCTCCGAACAGCATCGCAGCAAAGATTGTGTCGCAGCCGGGGATTCAGCCCCGCGTGGTTGGTGTGCTTCCCTCATCGTGCGCCGACTTCAACGTGGATGCTACTCAATGCCAGGTTGTGAATGGGGGCGTAGATCTCGGCTCTCCGGACACAGCGGGGAGTGGACCGGGAAATCCATACTTGCCACTCAACGCCGCGGGAGTAGGCGGAGCCAGACTCGGCGGAGGGCTGGATGGCATTCC
>CAYZHX010000108.1:0-14116 GCA_964476905.1 uncultured Terriglobales bacterium | reverse complement strand
TTGATTTCTTCGCGCGCAGCTTGCACCGTTTGCGCTGCACGATAAGGGCGATCAGACGTAATCGCATCGAGCGTGTCCGCGACAGCAAACAATCGAGCGCCGATCGGAATGTCATCTCCGACTAACCCACGAGGATATCCCGTCCCGTCGTATTTCTCCTGGTGCGCGTACACGATCTCAGCAGCGTCGGCTAGGAACGGAATCTTCTTCAGCATGTGGTAGCCGCGAGCGCAGTGCTCGCGCATAATCATGATCTCTTCCTGCGTTAGCGCTCCGGGCTTGCGGAGGATCGCGTCGGGAATTGCCATTTTGCCGATGTCATGGAGGAAAGCACCACGTGCGATCACCCGAATCTTCTCACCCGACATTCCCATTGCACGCGCCATGGCAATTGTGAACGCCGTCACGCGCTTCGAGTGGCCTTCGGTTTCGGCATCTTTCAAGTCGAGCGCGTCGCCAAGGGCTTCAAGAGTGATGTCGTAAGAACGCTCCAAGTCGGCCATTGTCTGGCGAAGCTGTTCAGTCCGGGCCTGGACGAGAGACTCGAGATTTGATTGATAGGCGCGATTTTCCAGGCGCAGCTTGCGGTGGTCGAGGGCACGCTTGACCATTGCCAGGAGCTGGTCGCGCTCAAACGGCTTAAGAAGATAGTCGTAAGCGCCGTTGCGAATCGCTGCGAGCGCAACTGAGATGTCATGAACAGCCGTGACCATCACTGCCGGCATGTCGGGATAGCAATCCTGCACTCGGTCGAGTAGCGCGATGCCATCCATCTCGGCCATCATCAGGTCGGAGAGCATCAGCTGGAACTCTTCGCCAGAACCGAGAATTTCCAGCGCCTGCTTGCCTGAAGAGGCCTGCATCGTGACATAGCCGGCGTTCTGAAGCATCGACGAGACGATCTCGCGGATGGCTTCTTCGTCGTCAACGACTAGAATGCGCTCGGGTGTCATCAATACGTTGTGGAAACGTGGTGGAAGCTCTGTAATTCTAACCACTTTGGTCAAGTTTCCACCTCAAGCTTTTCACTGAGACGCCCATCGGAAGTAACGCTAAGGAGAACACAGGCGACGTATTTCGAGCTATCGCCGCTTCGGGTGGCCAAGCTTGTACATTGACCGATATCGTCCAAACATGACTTCAGTCACATCCAAACTTGTGAGCCATGGGAATGCGCTAGGATGGGCGGGTCTAGAGCTCGGCAAAGCAGGCGACCCTGCCATGTAACAGTTACATAGAACAGAGATTATGGATGGCCAAATGTGGTATCTGAATACCACATTTGAGATTTCTAGTTCCTGTGGAAAACTCCTCAACTCTGTGGATTGCCCGCCTACGCTGCAAAATTCGAAAAAGCCTTAGACGCCAAATCGACACATCTTGCAGCGCGTAACCCTCGAAACGGCCTATTGTTCAGGGCTTCACGCAATTATCCCGAGCTGCACCTGAGGTGCTCGGTCCAGCAACAATCGATTGGCGAGGAAACTGCTCTACAGGAGTTGATCAGAAAAGAGCCACGCCACGTCAGAAGGGGCCCCTGAATGTCGAGTCGAGTTGACGGAATCCAGCTAGCAGCCTTTCTCCCAATTATTCGCCATGCCGAGCAGGCTTCTGTCGATCACTATCGGGATGTTTTCGAAGGAAACCGCCATCGTGTCTATTCGCTCTCGTATTACATGACCGATAACGAGCTCACGGCCGAGGATGTCATGTCGGCCACTTTTTGCCGCGCTTTTGCGGCCAGCCACAAGCCGGATGCGGAAACCATCGACCGCGCCTTAGTGACTGAACTGCGCGAACTCACTCCGATCGGCAACCTCACCGTCCAGTGCCAACCAGCAACTCAGGTGAATGAGGTGCGCCGCAATACACGGCGCGCCGATCTGGAGCGCGCGGTGGTGCAACTGCCCTCCACCGAGCGGCTGATCTTCCTCATGCACGACGTCGAGAATTACGATCACGCTCGCATAGCCCGCACCGTCGGGATCACCGAAATGGAATCGAAAGCCGGTCTCTTCCAGGCGCGGCTGAAACTCAGAGAACTTCTATCGAATTAAGTTCGGGTGCTCTGGCCATCCCGCAGGGCTAGATCGGACGAGCTTCGATCGCGCGCTGCGGGATCACCCGATCTGCTTCGCCTTTTGCCGCTGTTCGCGTTTGCGCTTCGCCCACCCTTCTTTCACAACCTGTACTCCGCGCCCAATCGCGAGTGAGTCTGCAGGAACATCGGCGGTAATGCACGAAGCTGCTCCGACGTAGGCTCCTTGCCCGATATTCACGGGCGCAACGAGTGTCGAATCGCTGCCTACAAACGCGCCATCCTCGATGATCGTCTTGTGCTTGTGCACTCCGTCGTAGTTGCAGGTAATCGTTCCCGCGCCAATGTTCACGCCCGCGCCGATTTCGGCATCGCCGAGATATGTGAGGTGATTGGCTTTCGATCCTGTTCCGAGGCGAGCTTTCTTTGTCTCGACAAAATTGCCGACATGAGCGCCTTCGCCGATCTCGCTTCCCGGACGCAGGTGCGAATAAGGACCGACGATAGCGCCGGTCGAGATGGAACTCTCGTCGATGATGCAGCCATACCGAACGTGCACATCGTTGCCCACTTGGGAATTGCTAATCACGGAATAAGAACGCACACGGCAGTTCTCACCGATAGAAGTGTTTCCAAGGAGTTGCACGAACGGTTCTATCGTAGTATCCGGAGAGACACTCACTTCGTCGTCAATCACGCACGTTTCCGGACGAAAGATGGTCACACCCTGGCTCATTAACGCTCGCGCTTTCCTCATACGCATATTTGCATCCAAGGTGACGAGTTCGCCGATGGTGTTGCCTCCGAGCACCTCGTCAGGATCGTCGCCGGGGAGGGCCATTACTTTCTCACTCTTGGCTACGAGTAGCGCAGCCATGTCCGTCAGGTAGTACTCGCCATGAGGGTTGTCGGTGTGCAAGCGATCGATGTTGGAAAACAGAATCTTTGAATCGAATGCATAAAAACCGGAATTAATCTCGCCAATGTTCAATTGATCTGGGTGTAATGACTTCTGCTCAACGATCGCGGCAACGCGATTGGTAGAACCTTCGCGAAGCACCCTGCCGTATCCGGTAGGATCGGACGGCCGTGCCGTGAGGATAGTCATGGCGGCATGGTTTGCGATGTGAAAATCGCGAATCCTGCGAATGGTTTCAGGACGGATCAGTGGTGCGTCTCCAGAGAGAACTAAGAAATTTGCAAAATGCGAAAGTTCGTTACGCGCGCTCTGGATCGCATGCCCAGTGCCGCGCTGCTCCGCCTGCAGAACAAAATTGACGCCCGTGTGCGCGACCGCAGCGCGAACTTGTTCCGCTTCGTGTCCGATGATCACGTAGATGTGACGCGCGGGCACAACTTCTGCAGCAGATCGAATAACATGCGCCAGCAAGGGTTTGCCGCCGACCTCGTGCAGAACCTTAGGCCTTCTCGATTTGAGGCGCGTTCCCTTACCCGCAGCCATAACCGCGATAGCGAAATCTTGCGATGACATGGAATTCATGTTACGGCAAAGTGACTTGGATTGACGTAGGTCCCGTGCAAGGTCGTTCTATTGCGCACATTTCCTTTGCGGCAGCCTCTGTGACTTGTAGAGGACTACTGTGAGGTCCTGCCGAGCTCTAAGGTCGATGAGTACTTAAAATTTCTTCGCAAACAGGAGCAGCTCGCCTGCATCTCATTATTCACCTTTTGCAACTCAGGGAACCTGGTTTGCGTATTGAAGGAGAGAGTCGTAGCTCGTATGAGTTGCAGATTGCTAAGAGTTCAAGTCTTTGTAGTAGCCGCCGTATTGTCGATAGCGATGCTGCTGTTCGCAGCTACGCGTCACGACGGCGGAGCAGCTCCGCAGTATCGGACAGTGATTGACCTTAGTGCCGTTGTTTCGTCAGATTCACATACTCCCTCCACGCAGACTACTGCCGTTTCGCCTGCTGAGCTTGGGGGCGCGTGGAATTTAGAAACTCTGCCCTCAGCACGTCTTATCGCTCCGGTTGCCGTGGTCGAAGCCGAGCGGAAAAGGTTTCCCGATTCGGAATCTCTGATCACAATGGATGACGTCGCCAATTATGAGCGGCTCTACGGCGCCGTGCCGCAAGGCGCCATGATTCTGCTTGCGTCAGTTAAGTCCGGAATCAATCCTGTCCTCAACCACGATGCTCTCCATTTCCTTGCCGAAGCTCGAAACGTTGTAGCGATTGGGGGTGCAGGAACACGGCTCGTGTCCGCGGACGAGAACTCGTATCTCGCTCGAAAGGGTATCTACGAACTAGAAAACATCAGCAATCTTGCGCTTGTTCCGCGAATCGGCGCAGTCGGTGTTGCCGCGCCACAAAAGATCGTTGGCGCCACCAAAGGGCCCGTCAGGCTGATGGCGCTCGTGAAGTAAATCTTTTGAGAGTTGTACGCTCCAGACGTTGACCGGAACGCAGTCTCGATTTTGTGCCCACTGGCGATTCGCGACAATTCCCTGAATTTCGCAGTGAATTTCTCTCTAAAATTGCGGAATTCTGTAATTTATGCCCAAGCCTGTAGATTTTGTCAAAGAAGCAGGGAAGGGCGCAGTGATTTACGGGAACTTGCTGTATCAGCACTGCGAGCGGCACAACCTAGGAGGAATTCGGCGGTCACCTTGCGAATGCTGGCGGGGAAAACGCAGCGAATTCCAATGTTGATTGTAGAATGTCCATCTTCTGCCAGGGCCAACGAGCGGGCATTACGCAAGCCTGCCACACTGAAACCTGAGCTGACCTAGATCCTCGGCACGGGCGCGCCGAATCCAGCGCACGAGGCTTTTTATGCCACCTGCGAATTGTTCAGAAGATGTTTCTTTAGGACGTTTCCATTGGGAAGCTTGCGGTCGACGATTTCTCGCGCAGCTTTGATGGACTTCTTGATCTCGGCCGGATCCCGCTTCGAGACCTCCGCAATTTCGGGAACAGTGAATCCCTCGATCGCGAACAGCGTAAAGGCTTCACGTTGCTCGGAGGGCGTTCCGGTCAATGCGCGCTCAACCTGATCAATAAATTCGTCGGAGAGAGCCACAGTTTCCGGCGTACTGATTCCTGAGTTGGGCAGAATATCTTCCTCGCTCAGCTTATCGTCGGGCTGATGAAACTGAAGGTAAGCGTCGTCCGAGCCGGTTACGTTCTGCTTTCCCACAGGTGCTTCGAGGCGAATGGTTTCACTTTCGCCACCATTGCGCTGGGCGACGGCCGGAATAGCTCGCAGCGCCAGTCCGTACAGCCAGCGTTCTACCGAGACACGCTCGGGCCGATGCTCTTCGCCGGAAAGCGCCATTGCGATTGCCTCGTCGACCACCTCTTCACGGCTGACCAAATTCCCCTCTAGGATGCCTGTCGCTTCACGATACCGAAGCTCGCGATCGATAAAGCGGTTCAGCCTCGGGAGTTCGGTTGCGACGTATTGGTCGATATCACGATTGGTGAGTGTGCCGCCCTGCAACGGTGTTCCGTTCGGGTTAACCGCTGCTACGGTCTGCTCGAAGGGCACTCCCTTGTGCTCGCGCGAGAGCCGATGCCACTTATGCCGATTGCGGAGTAGATCTTTGTGAGCGCTGAGCTGCGTAATGAGATCATGAAAACAGGTCTTAATGGCTCCAACCGCTGTTGACGACGTATTTTGTGTTGCCATTTGTCCAGATGGCAGCCTCAGGTTCAGAGAGACGGTAATGCCGCCTCCATTTTGCGAGCTCTCGCCGACAATCCCGTGCAGATGGATAAGTTCCGGTCGAAATACCTGAAGGCGTTTAGCTAACTTTTCGGTTTGACGTTGAACCTCTTGCTCTGTTCCCGGATTTTTGGAGGCCTTGTAGCTGAAGTGAACGTTCATGCGGGCGCCTCACGCCAGCCAGCTTGGTCCGAGTGCTGCCGGACATGGAGCATTGCCGACCGGCCCTAGCTCTTCGTGGCAGATTTTACACCTGCTCAGTGAGACGCAACCAGAAAACGCTCCGTTGCATTTTCGTTGGCAGATAAAGGATTTTTGCGGCAGTGTAGCCTTCACTTTCGAGATTGTCTGAAACCTGTCGCTGGGGTTTCTTAATCGAACTTCTTCTCCAATGCCTGCTTGGCTCACCCGCAGTGCAGCTTCCAGCTTGCAGCTGGAAGCTTAATCTGGCAGCTATTCAGCAGCCGCTCGCGTCTAACTGAGGTTCAGCGCAATACAGAATCTCTCATCCGGGAGCGTGCTGCGCCTGCCACAAGTTACAGACTCACAAAGGATCCCTTTGCTCCGCGTAAGAGTAGCCCGAAATCTTGCAGAAATCGACGCGCTTCGCTCCGCGTGGGAGTCCATCGAGCGCGAGCAAGGAACTATCTTCCAGAAGTTTCGGTGGAATCGGGTTGCGGCGAGCCTATTTACAGACCGTGAGG
The DNA here is from genome assembly GCA_964476905.1 of uncultured Terriglobales bacterium. Taxonomy (GTDB): domain Bacteria; phylum Acidobacteriota; class Terriglobia; order Terriglobales; family Acidobacteriaceae; genus Gp1-AA112. The sequence continues at coordinate 7,687 of CAYZHX010000108.1, read as the reverse complement.
AACCGAATTTCCTTTTCTGTGAGGACGACAATGGAATCGCGATCATACCTGCGGTGATTTGCCGAGAATCGCAGACCCTCAGCCTTGCCGGCGAAACACTCTTCGATTATCGGGACTATCTCGCCTGCGGCGATCCACATGCCCTCGATCAAGCCTGGAAACATCTAGCCAGTTTGGGATTGCCGTTCACCGTGACCGCCATTTGTCAGCCAGAGGCCGCAATCTGGAAACAGCTTCCAATGAATTTCTATAGTAGGTCTCCGCAGCTGAGTCCCGAGCAGATTAACGCAGAAGACTTTGCTCATAGGCACGCGCGTGCTTTTAGCCGCTTGCACAAGCTCGAGCGAATGGGCTTGGAGATCAAGGAGTACTCAGGAAACCATCCAATGGTTCGCCGGGTTTATGAACTCCGGTCGCGCCAGTCAATTCCTGGAGAGCTCTTCCACGACTCTCGCCGTGTCGATTTCATGGTGGCGGTTTGTGCTCAGGAGGGCAGCCGGTGTCAGGTTTTCACTCTCGAACATGGTGGCACCCTGGCGGGCGCCCTGATCACGTTTCGCGACCGCGAGTTCCGGCGCTTCTACAGCACTTACTATGACCGCAACTGGTCCCGCTATTCGCCCGGAGTGAGCCTGCTTTTCGAGATCGCCCGGAGATCGCTCAAAGAGGGCCTCAGCTTCGATTTGATGACGGGAGAGCAGCCGTACAAATTGCGAATCGCCCAAAGCAAACAGGACCTGTTCCAGATAACAGCGACGCCGCAGCAAATGAAGAAAGTGGCACCAGTGATATATGCGGCAGAACACGCTGCCTGAACGTGGTCCTTGATTCGTTTATTCCGCCATCTCTCTCCTCCGCGTCGTGCTGTGCTCTCTTGCTAAGAAGATGAAAAGCGGCGATGGTGTAGGCATGTCCACCGAAAAACTGATTATCAGCACGGCTGCATCGCGTGATGAAGCTTTGCGGATAGCACAAGCGTTGGTCGAGGAATCGCTGGCCGCCTGCGTAAACGTCACAGGCCCGATCGATTCCATCTACCGATGGCAACGAAAAGTAGAGAACGCACAGGAATTCCTGTTACTTGTCAAGACGACCTCAGCCAAATCGGCAAACGCCATCGCCCGCTTGCGCGAACTGCATTCGTATGAAGTGCCGGAAGCGATCGAGCTAGATATTGAAGGTGGAAATGCCGAGTATCTGCGCTGGATTCGCGCGTCTGTCTGAATCGTCGAGGATTATGCTGAAGGTGAGATCGGGGATCTCGATTGTTACGTCAAGCCAACTGTGCCGAAACGTTTTGCTGTGAGTCATGCCTAACGTGTGATCGGTTCCTCACAGGTTGCTCTGGCGGGTTCTCCATCGAAGGCTCAACTGGTATTCCTCGGTACTGGGTTGGGGTTTCTTTTGTAAGTTTTTTGAAGATCCTGCAGAAGTAGGCTACCTCTCCGTATCCGCAATTGGCAGCTACTTCCTTCAGCGTCAAGCCGTAGTTCCGCAGCATGAACTTTGCCCGATTGATGCGGACCAGGTTTAGATAGTCGTTAAACCGCATTAAGCCCTGCTGACGGAACAGTCGCGATATGTGATTCGGAGCTAGGCTGAAATGTTCGGCGACGCTTTCCCGGGTGAGCGGAAGTTGTGAATTTTCCTGAACGTACAGACAGATTGCCTCGTACGTACGCGTAGCCTTGCGCGCCTGATGTGCGTTGGGCACCTTCAGCAGCCGCAGACATGAGTGCAGCAGTGATTCGGTGAGTAAATGCGCCAGCGGCCCCTGTCCGCGATCGGCGGCAAACACCATCAAGGCGGCAAGCAGATTATGCGTAAGCCCGTCGTAGGCGCCGTGAATGTGCGTCTTCACCGCGCTCACAGGCGTCTCTGACCCGCCGCTGTGCTTCACCAGACTGATTCCGATCTGTTTCGCACCAAAAAGAATCGTGAGCACCTGCAGTGAGCTCGACCATTCGGGCTTGTCCCACGAATTCTCGGGGACAAAGACCGCCTCACCCGGCTGCGCCTGAATCCGGCAGGAGTTGGAGTTCTGCGCGATCTGCAGATTCTGCGTTCCCGAAAGAGGAACATATAACCGAGGAAAGTGGGTAACGTAGGCCAGAGCCGGAGGAGCGACCGTGTCCTCCGCGAAATAAATCCGGCTCAGCCGTGTTTGCCGCAGATAGCGCTCCAGCTGCCCAATGATCAGACTGGTGCCGCGACCTGCGGAAACAATCAATTCTCCACTTTTCCGACGCACGGATTGTTACCCTAGTGCAACTCCGCAAACGTTGTCCACCCTTTTCTTGAGTCGGGATGGAGTAATCAACTAGTGACGAATGCCCTGGATTGTCGTATTTTTACCAGCAAGACTCCGAAAGCCAATATCAGCCAGGGCCCACTTCATGATTGAGTTCCTCAAGCAGCTTCGTCAGCATCTTCTAACCGGCGTTTCGTATGCCATTCCATTCATCGCATGCGGGGGATTGATGATCGCTGCCGCGACTGCAGTTTTTATGTGGTCGGGACGTCATGATCCCGCGCATTCACTGCAGCTCAAGCTAGTCCAAGATGTCGGCGCAACTGCATTCGCGTTGATGCTGCCGATCCTGGCTGGTTATATCGCTTATTCGATTGCTGGCAAACCGGGACTAGTGCCGGGATTCGTTGGCGGATATCTATCGGGTCAGATCAATGCTGGTTTTCTTGGCGCAATTTTCGCCGGCCTCACCGCCGGATATGTAGTGCAACTGATAAAGAAAATTCCAGTATCGAAGTACGTCCGCCCCGTGATGCCAATTCTGGTGATCCCTATCTTGTCCGCAGGGTTCATTGGCTTCTTGATGCTGAAGGTTGTGGGTATTCCCATTGCTCATTTCATGGCGTGGGCGAGTGCGGCCCTGGCCAGCATAAATACAGGAAATAGCATCGTTTTGGCAGCAGTATTAGGTGCCATGATCGCTTTTGACATGGGCGGACCGGTGAACAAGACCGCATTCTTCTTTGGAGCGGCAATGATGCAGCAAGGAAATTTCCGCATTATGGGTACCTGCGCTGCTGCGATCTGCACTCCACCGTTGGGCTTGGGGCTAGCAACGCTCCTCCGCAAAGGCCTTTGGACTGAGGAAGAGCAGGAAGCCGGCATAGCGGCAATGGCGATGGGGCTTATTGGAATCACTGAAGGAGCAATCCCGTTTGCCGCAGCCGATCCAATCCGTGTGATTCCATGCCTTGTTCTCGGATCAATGGTTGCAGCGGTTATTGCCACGATGGGCCACGTTGCGGATCACGCACCCCATGGCGGACCAGTAGTCCTATTGGTCGTCGACCAAAGGATCGTTTACACCATCGCAATCGTGGTTGGCACGTTGGTCACAGCAATTTCGGCGAACATCGTGAAAAGTCTCTCGCGCAAGCGGGATCAGGCAGCGCAAGCCGCAGCCTAGCTACTTGGCAGCAACTGCGGCAACCTGATCTTTTTTGAACATTTGCTTGATTCCGCGCAAAGCTTGGCGTGTACGCTCTTCATTCTCGATCAGCGCGAAGCGAACGTGTCCGTCACCGTAGTCCCCGAATCCGATCCCGGGACTTACTGCGACTTTGGCGTTGGCCAGCAGCTTTTTCGAAAATTCGAGCGAGCCCAGAGTGCGATAGCTTTCCGGAATGGCAGCCCACGCGAACATGGTCGCGCGGGGAGATTCAATCTCCCACCCGATCTTTTGCAAGCCGGTTACGAGACAATCGCGTCGTTTCCGATAGGTTTCGCAGATCTCGCGCACGCAGGCTTGCGGACCTTCGAGTGCCGCAATGGCTGCGACTTGTATGGGCGTGAAAGTTCCGTAATCGAAGTAGCTCTTCAGTCGAGTCAATGCTCCAACCAGCTTCGCGTTGCCGACCATGAAGCCGACGCGCCATCCCGGCATGTTGTAGCTCTTGGAAAGGGTAAAAAACTCGACGGCAATGTCCTTCGCTCCGGGAACCTGCAGGATGGAAGGAGCCTGATAGCCGTCGAAGACGATGTCGGCATAAGCAAGGTCATGGACGACGTAAATTTCATTCTCGCGGCAGATAGCGACAATACGAGCAAAGAAGTCCAGGTCCACGCATTGCGTCGTGGGGTTGGAAGGGAAGTTCAGAATCAGGAATTTCGGGCGCGGATACATCAGCCGAATGGCTTGCTCCAGCTCGGCCGTGAAATCCACCCCTTCTCGCATCGGAATCGAACGAATGTCCGCTCCTGAGATCACCGGGCCATAGATGTGGATGGGATAACTCGGGTTCGGAACCAGCACGGCATCGCCGCGGTCGAGCACCGCGAGACAAAGATGCGCGATACCCTCTTTTGATCCGATCGTGACAATGGCCTCGGTATCAGGATTGAGTTCCACATTGAAACGCTTGCAATACCACTCGCAAATTGCACGCCGCAGTCGGGGAATTCCCTTTGAGACAGAGTAACGGTGCGTGCTGGGGCGCTGCGCCGCTTCCACCAGCTTCTTGACGATGTGATCCGGAGTCGCGCCATCGGGATTGCCCATCCCGAAATCGATAATGTCCTCTCCGCGCTTCCGCGCAGCCGCCTTGAGCTCTCCAATGACGTTGAAGACATACGGAGGCAGCCGGCTGATTCTGCTGAATTCGCTCATGTATTTAGGGTAACCTGCCAGGCCCTACCGCGGTTCTAATCACGGCGGCCAAGCACAAGTTGCTGCATGACCAAACAGCAGCCCGCCCGAAGCGCGCGCACGTCCAGCCTTGTCCAGCCTGTCCATTCCAGTCCACCTCGTCCACCTTGCTGCTCTGTACTTTGTTTACTTACTGCGCATCTTGTTGGTTTCAAAAACAAGCTGCCGAATGCCGGCGAGTGAATGCTCACCCCCGCTTTCATAATCGAAAACGACGACCTCGTTCTTCCCTTGATGCATCCATTCGGCCGGCACGAAGAGGCTCTGCTGGGGGCCAATCTTCCAGTAGCGGCCGATGTTGTGCCCATTTACCCAAACCAGCCCCTTGCCCCAGCCGCGCATGTCGAGGTAGGTGTCTCCGATTGTCTGCAGATCGAAGTTGCCGCGGTAGAACGATGGTCCTGGTCTGGGAGCCGAAGAGAACCTGAGTTTTGCGAAATCGGTAAGGGGCAGCGGAAAGATCTGCCAGCCAGTCAGGGCCTGGTTATTCAGTATGACGCTCTCGGTAATGCCTTTGTGCTCGTTTACCAGATTGGGACCGAAGTTCACTCGGCCCATGTTCTCAACCAGGATGTCGAGCGGTTGCCCCGCCTCGAACTCGACTTCTGCAGAGGTCTGGTTCAGCCCGCGATCAACGACACCCAGTTGCTTCCTATTTTGGTACACCACTGCGTAGTCTCTCGGCTCCGTGATCTTCAGCACAGCCTTTCCCGAAGCTGTCGCCTTGGTTCGATACAGAATCAGTCCGTAGCTCTGTCCGAGCATCTCCATGCTCTTGACCTGCTCCGATGCAATCGGCGCGGGGAGCGAATCGAACAGACTGGCGGATTCCTTCAGCTCAAATCGCGGAATTCCGATCATTGCAAGCGCCGAAGGCGGATCAGGCAGCACGGTCCCAGGCGGCAGATGCTTCTTGATCACGTCTCGCAGAGCAAAGAATTTTGGTGTTGTCCGCCCAGCTTCGTCTATGGGCGAATCGTAGTCGTAGCTGGTGATATCAGGTGTATAGACGGCGTACTTGTTTGCTCCGCTCATAAAACCAAAGCTGGTTCCACCATGGAACATGTACAGGCTCACCGAAATTCCCTGACCCAGCATCCAGTCCAATCCTTTGGCCGGAACATCTGCGGGAACGGTGTGATGCTTCTGCCCCCATGCATCGAACCATCCCACCCAGTACTCGCCGCACATTTTCGGAACGTTCTGGCGAAACTGGTCGAAGCGTGCGAATTCCTTTTCGGGAGAATCTGTGGCTCCGAAGTTGATTGCGGAAAGAACGTCGGGCAGCGTGCCTTGCGCGAGACGGCTGGCTCCGTCGGCGGTGTAGAGAGTCACATCGAAACCCGAATCGACGATCATCTTTCGAATCGCGTTCATGTAAGTCTTGTCGTCGCCGAACGAACCGTACTCGTTCTCCACCTGCGTCATGATGATCGGACCGCCGTGCGTGATCTGCAAGGACGCAACCTCCTGACCAACACGCTTCATGTAGCGCTCGGCCGCAGCAAGAAATCGCGGATCGGTGCTGCGAACTTTCATGTCTGGCGTCGCCAGCAGCCACGCAGGAAACCCGCCGAAGTCCCACTCAGAGCAGATGTACGGACCTGGTCGAACAATTACCCACAGTCCCTCCTCTTGCGCGGTGCGGATGTACTCGGCGATATTGAGATTGCCGCTAAAGTCGAACTCGCCGGGCCGGGGCTCATGCTGGTTCCAGAAGACGTATGTTGTGAGCGTGTTCAGGCCCATCGCCTTCATCAGGCGCATACGCTGACGCCAGTATGGACGCGGGACGCGAGCATAGTGCATCTCGCCGGAGATGATCTGGAATGGTCTGCCATCAAGCAGAAAATGCTGGCCGCTCCAGCCGAAGGTGTGGGCAGGCTGTTGTGGTTGCGTCGCGTGAAGAAGACTCGCGCTTAGGATTATGAGCAGCAGGATTTGAATTCGTATCAAACGTCGCAACGGGATACACATTCTCGAAGCAGCTCCACTCAACTAGTTGGTTGGACCAAGCATACACATGCCAGTCTTTGGAGCACCTGTAAGCTTCGCTATACGACAGAATTGAACATCGCGTAAGAGCTGTCATCCTGAAGCGCTTCTTTTGCGCGAAGGATCTCCGGGAATACCTCAACTGGATTGCACTTTCCAGGTTCTGGGCCCATGGCGTGGCGTTCGTTGGTCAAGAGCCAATTCGCGGCATTTTTGCCCTAAGCATCGCGGGAGATCCTTCGCGCAAAAGATGCGCTTCAGGATGACAAGAAGATTGAGAGCATTGCCAAACAGAAGCACAGGTCGACGACGTTTACGCGGCGCTTGGAATGCCTGCTACATTATTGCGAACTACTGTCAGAGCACGCCGCACACGAATGAGACTCGTTCACAAGGCGACGAATGGGAGCCTACCGATCTGTTCCGGGCTCGTCACTCTTGTCATGTTGGGGTTCGCAATGCTCTGCATTGCCGATTCAACGCGGGCGGCAAAGATCACGATCGAGGGCAGCGTGAGAACTGCAGCCGGTGAACCTGTAGCCGAAGCGCTCGTCACACTGCGGCAGTCGGCCGAAACGAAGGTTGCAGAAATACGTACTGACGCTCATGGCTCCTTCGCGTTCACGATCTCACAGCCAGGTACGTTTACTCTTGCGGCGGAGAAGTCAGGATTTCGAAAAGGCGAGCCTCAGTCGATCTCGGCTCAGAAGAGCAACAACCATATCGATCTAGTACTAACTCGGGTCCAGCCAGACTCGACAAGGATGGAATTCGATGACAAGCCGAATTTCTCCATCGCCGCCGTGACTGATTGGAGCGGAGCCGGCGGACACGGGTCGGAAACCGGTCTGCGCACAACCGAAGCACTCACGCGTCAGACCGCGGCCCTGAACTCGGCAACCGAAGCTAACGATGTGCCGTCTGTGATGAACGAACACGCCACCCGCGCGTTGCGGGAGCAACGCGCGCAGATTCAAAAGAGGCTCAGCGCCGACAATCACGCTGACCTGCACCGC
>CAYZHX010000107.1:0-14231 GCA_964476905.1 uncultured Terriglobales bacterium | reverse complement strand
CGGCGAAGATGGCGATACGGCCGGCGATGCTGAGCAGCGGTTCGCGCAGAGAGATGGCCAGGCCAGCGCCGATCAGGCCCAAAAATTGGCCTTTATGCTCGAAGACCTTGGACCAAAACACGATGATTGCTGCGACGGAGAGAACCGTAATGACGGTATTCGTGAGCCGGTACAACCGGTAGTGTTCTTTCGGGGCGATGTCACGCGATTCGATTGCCTTACGCCCGATCAGTGCAGCGATGGAAGCAAGGATGAGAACGCCGATGGTGCCGAATATCGGAATCTCATAGGGAAAGTGCGGCATTGAGTACTCAGATGCACTTACGATGGGGCGTGTTTGCGGAAGGCGGGCTTATAGCGGAAAAGCGGCCCATCCAACTCGAACGGGCCGCGCGAAGCAGCTACTTCTTGTCGTACTGCAGTGCGAGCTGCAGTTGGCGGATGGCTTCATCGACGGAACGAATGGCATCTGCACGATGGCCGCCGAAATCATGCGATGCGGTCTGAAGCTCTCGTTTGGCTTCCTGCAGCTCCTTGATTGCTCCGCGAATATGCGGATGGTGCTCGCGTCCTCGGTCGCGATCTCGATCACGATCGTTGTCCTGCGTTGTGGGTAAGAATCCGGATTTGGCCGTGGGCGCTTGTGCCACTACCGGCGCGGCCAAAAGGAAGGTGAGCAGCATTGCAACCGCTGCGCGAACTACAGTCTTCATGCTACCTCCGAAAGGGGGGATGTTCACAGCTGCAGAAGCTTAACCCGCAGAGCATGAAAAAGACTCGTTATAATCGAGGGTTCGCAGCCCCCCGCTGCTCGATTCCTGGTTGAGGAGCAATCATGTCCACGGCACCGTCCATGGCAACTCGCGTTGAGAAAGACTCGATCGGTCCGAAGGAAATTCCTGCCCACGTGTATTACGGCGTGCAGACCGCGCGCGCGGTCGAAAACTATCCCATTTCGGGAATGCGCGCACATCCGTCACTAATCCGCGCCATCGCCATGATCAAGCGGGCATCCGCCGAAGCCAATAAAGAACTTGGTCTGGTCGATCCCAAGGTCGCCGACGCAATCATTGCGGCGTCCAAAGAAGTGATGGAAGGCAAGTGGGACCGCGAGTTCGTGGTCGATGTCTTCCAGGCGGGCGCCGGTGTGAGCTTCCACATGAACTCGAACGAGGTAATCGCCAATCGCGCGGAAGAGATCCTCGGGGGCAAGCTCGGCGAGTACAAGCGCGTTCATCCGAACGATCACGTCAACTACGGGCAATCGACGAACGACGTCTTTCCTACCGCCATGCGGCTGGCGACGCTGATCGAACTTGAAAAGCTCTATCCAGTACTGGATTCCCTTAGGGCGAGCTTCGAGGAGAAGGGCAAAGAGTTTTGGGAGATCATGAAGTCGGGTCGAACGCACATGCAGGACGCGGTGCCGATCCGCTTGGGCCAGGAATTCGCTGCATATGGAGTAACGCTGCGCCGCGCGAGCGATAACATCCGCCAAAACTCCGACGACCTGCGCTGGCTCGGACTGGGCGGATCGGCGGTCGGCACCGGCATCAACACGCATCCGGACTATCGTGGACTGGCCGTTGCCAACCTCACACGCATCTCCGGCCAAAAGCTCATGCCGGCGATCGATATGCGTTGGGCTATGCAGTCGAATGCCCCGATGGCTCAGACTTCGGCGGCGCTGCGCAATCTCGCGCTCGAAGTAATCCGCATCTCGAACGACATTCGCTTGATATCCTCCGGCCCCAATACGGGAATGGCGGAAATCTATCTCCCTGCTTTGCAGCCGGTTCGTCGATCATGCCGGGCAAGATCAATCCCGTGATGCCGGAACTGGCAGCAATGGTCTCGTTCCAAGTGGTCGGAAACGACACCGCGGTTGCTATGGCCGTGCAGGGCGGACAACTCGAACTCAATGTCATGATGCCGACGATGGCTTACAGTGTGCTGCAATCGATCACCATCATGACCAACATGCTTCGGCAGTTCGACAAGTTCTGCATCAGCGGGCTCACGGCGAATAAAGATCGCTGCAAGTTCTACGCGGAGAGTACCGTTTCCCTTGCGACCGCGTTGAATCCGTACATTGGCTATCAGAAGGCAGCCGACATCGTGAAGGAGTCGATCAAGACCGGGCGATCGATTATCGAGATCGCTCGCTCACAAGGACTGCTGAAGGAAGAAGAGATCGCGGAGATTCTCGATCCCGTGAACATGACGGAGCCGAAGCGTCCACTGGAAGCAGCAAAACAAAGAGAAAAGATCAAGGCAAGCTAGAATCGACAGAAGACATGTCACTCACACGCCAGCAAGCCCTCGATATGTTTCGCTCCGATGATCTGATCGGCATCGGCATGGAAGCCGACGCCGTTCGTCGACGCCTTCACCCGGAAGGCGTGGTTAGCTACATCATCGATCGCAATATCAATTACACGAACTTCTGCACCGAGTACTGCTCGTTCTGCGCGTTCTACCGTCCGCTGAAGGGCAAGCTGGCGGCGGAAGGCTACATCCTCGATTTCGAGACGATCTACGAAAAAATCCGCGAGACGGTTGAGCTTGGCGGCACAGGCATTCTCATGCAGGGCGGCCTGCATCCCGATTTGAAAATCGATTGGTTCGAGCGCCTGCTGCGCGGAATCAAAGATCGCTTTCCCAAAGTGCACCTTCACTGCTTCTCGGCTTCAGAGATCATCGCCATCGCCGAATACAGCGGCCTGACGATTCGCGACACTATCGCCCGGCTGCGCGATGCCGGCCTCGATTCCATTCCGGGAGGCGGCGCCGAGATTCTCGACGACGACGTTCGCCATCGCATCGCGCGCCTCAAATGTCTGACCGGCGACTGGCTCAATGTGCATCGCACCGCGCATCAACTTGGCATGCGCACGACCGCGACCATGATGTTCGGCGTGGGAGAAACATTCGAACAGCGCATTAATCACTTCCAGGTAATTTACGATCTGCAGCAGGAAACCGGAGGATTTACTGCCTTCATTCCGTGGAGCTTTCAGCCGAAGAACACCGCGCTCGGCGGCCGGAAGTGGGACGAGGCAACTTCCGTCGAGTATCTCAAACTGCTCGCTATCTCACGCCTCTTCCTCGACAACATTGAAAACGTGCAGGCGAGTTGGGTAACGCAAGGTCTGAAAGTCCTGCAAATGGGTTTGCGTTTTGGCGGGAACGATGTTGGCTCAGTGATGCTGGAAGAAAACGTTGTTCGCGCTGCCGGGACATCGAACTGCACGACGGAAGAAGAGTTGCGGCACATTATCCGAGATGCAGGATTCAAACCAGTGCAGCGTGACACGCTGTATCGCACGATGTTCTTGAATTAACGCGGCGTTACTTAGGGCTGTCGCGATGTTGTGCCTTTACATTGAAACCCGCTTTTTTTAGGCGCTTCGCGACATCTTCGGCGATCATGACGGAGCGATGCTGACCACCGGTGCAGCCGAACGCAATTGTCAGGTAGCTCTTGCCTTCACGGATGTAATGCGGCATGAGGTAGATCAGCAGTTCGGAGATTCGATCAATGAACTCCTTCGTCTGCGGGAACTGTCGAATATACGCTGCGACTTTTGGGTGTCTTCCCGTTAGCGGACGGAATTCGGGAACAAAGTGAGGATTCGGCAGAAAGCGAACGTCGAATACCAAATCGGAATCGCTGGGAACTCCGTTCTTGAATCCAAAGCTCACGCAAGAAACCAGAACACTATGATTGTTGCCTTTCCCATCCTGGAACTTCTCGAGGATGTGGGAACGCAGTTCATGCACGTTGAATTTGGAGGTGTCGATGATTACGTCGGCCAAGTTGCGCACGAAATCCAACTTCGTGCGCTCCGAACTGATCGCCGATGCCACGGAAGAACTCTTGCCCAGCGGATGCGGTCGACGAGTTTCGCTGAAGCGCCGCACCAGTGATTCATCTGACGCTTCGAGAAAGACCACTTGCGTGTTGATGGTCCTTTTTACCTGTTCCAGAATCTTCGGTAGACGAGTGAGAGTCTGACCTTCGCGAATATCAACAACCAGAGCAGTGCGCTCGATTTCCGGAGATTGTCGCGCTAAGTCGGCGAAGCGTGGAATCAGCTCAAGTGGAAGGTTATCGACGCAGTAGTAGCCGAGATCCTCAAACGCTTTGAGAACAGACCCTTTACCCGATCCGCTCATGCCGGTGATGATCACCAGCTCGGTTGGGCCGCGCTTGAACTTGCCTCCGCGCGGCGCTAGACGCCGACGAGGAGCCTTCTGCTCGTCAGCGTCTTGCACCTGTTTAGAAGCCCTCGGCATGAAGAGATGTTAGCAGCAGCTCACGGCGCCTCAATCAACTCCATCTTGCCATCTTTCTTGCGATGCAGCACCTTAACGCGGCCTTCGGGATCGCGGAAAACGAACACGTCGCGATCGCGGAACTCGGCTTCCTTAACAGCTTCTTCGAGCGTCATTGGCCGAACAGAGACGGATTCAGCCGACTTCACGACATGGGTTTCGGTTAGGCGCGCGACAGCGGGGAATGAATGGACCACAACAGGAACCGCAGTTGACGGGCTCGCGCCTACCGCCATGTGCTGTGCCTCCTGCTTGGCCATTTGCTTTGGCCACTCTTCTTTGCGCGGCTGGCGCTTCTTGGTCCGCCAGCGGCTCTTGTACTTCACGGCCTGGCGATCGATCTTGTCGAGCGCTTCACCGACAGCGGCGGACATATCCGTCGCTTCGGCTACGCCGACGATCGGATGATTGCGAACTTTGATAGTGATTTCCGCGATGTTGCGGTGTTTTTCCAGAGTGAGAATTACGTGCGAATCGAAGGTGCTGCCGAAGAGTTTTTCGAGTTTGCCCAAGCCGTGTTCCACCTGCTTGCGCACTGCGGGAGTGATTTCATACTGCCTTCCGGTGTACTCGACGTTCATCAAACTCCCTCCAACGAGCTTCTAAGCTGCTGAGCTACTAAGCTGCTAAGCCCCTGACTACAGGAGCGTGGAGTTTTGCCAGGCGGTGGTAGCTATGTGAGTTTTTATTTTTCGCGCTTCTTATTTGAGAGAAGTGAGTCTTGAGCTCTGGATTCTCCCTCTACGAAGCCCAACCTCCTTCGCGTACTTCATTGCTACAGCTTAGAAGCTTAGCTGCTTAGCAGCCAAGAAGCTTCTTTCAATCTTTCACGCGCCTTTGATGCGTGCTGGGAATCTTCATGTCCTCACGATACTTCGCAACCGTACGACGCGTTACGTTAATGCCTTGCGATTGCAGAATGCGCGTGATCTGCTCATCAGTCAACGGACGTCTTGAATCTTCTTCTTCGATCAGCTTCTTCACGCGTCGCTTCAGAATCATCAGCGACGTTCCGCCGCCTTCGGGTCCGTTTACGCTTTCGCTGAAGAAGTAGCGAAGCTCATAGACGCCCTGCGGAGTGTGAACGTATTTGTTGGCAACAGCGCGGCTGACCGTCGAAGGATGCACGCCAATCTCTTCGGCAACTTCCTTGATCATCATCGGCTTCAGTTGGTCGATGCCATAGTCGAGGAAGTCGCGCTGGCGTCCGATGATCGCATAGCAGGTCTTGAGGATGGTCTGCTTGCGCTGCTCAATGTTCTTCATGAGCTGAATAGCAGATTTATACCGCTCTTTCACGTAATTGCGAACATCTTTTTCTGCGGCGTCGCGATTCAGCAACTTTTTGTAGCCGGGATTGAGGCGGAGAACTGGAATATCGTCTTCGTTCATCATTACGACGTATTCGTCGCCTTGCTTTACGAAGGCAACATCCGGCTCAATGAGTCGAGGCTCTACCTGGTTGTATCGCTGGCCAGGCTTAGGATCGAGCGTCTTAAGAAAATCGAGCGCCCCCATTACAGACTCGAGGGGGCGACCAATGGCGCGAGCAATTTCTTTGAACTGGCGATTCTGTACGTTGCGCAGTTGCGCATCGACGATCGCTATTGCTGTATGAATTTGCGCGAGGCTTTGATTGTGGACTTCGGAATCGCCATTCACGACACGGTTGTTCACCTGTCGCTCAAGATCTCGAAGCTGAACCAGCAGACACTCGCGCAAATCGCGGGCGGCCACGCCGATAGGGTCCATCTGCCGAATAATGGCGATGGCTTCGTGCAAATCCTGCATGCTGAAAGGAGCTTCTACTTGCTTCTCAGACGTCACCGCTGAAGACACTGTTCCATTCTGGGTCGCGCGAATGGGAGGAGCCGCAACCGCCGCCTGAGTGCCATAAGGATCGGCGTAGCTGCCAACGAGAACCGCCACTGGCTCGTGGTCGGGAGGTTCGTTTATCTGTGAAGCCGGTGCGATTGCAGGGACTTCAGCGCTCCCGGCCTGCACTGTGGATTCGAGCGCGACGTTCTCGCCACGTGCAGCAGCCATCAGTTCCTCGTCGGAGGCAACGAGATAACCGTCGTCATTCAGATTGCCGATGACGAGTTCCGCAGCGGCGCGAACCCTGTCGGTCATTACCATCGCGCCGAGTTGCCACATGAGGTGGTCGGTCAGCGTGCCTGGCTTTGATAGGAAATTTTCAAATGAAGGACGTTCGGAGCTCTCGAAATCTCCTTGCGGGCTGCGGAATCCAGGATCGAGATACTCGCGGAAGTAGCTGCCGAAATCGATTTCTTCAAACGGATCTTTCTTCTCGCCAGCCTGCTCGCCGGCTGTAACCGCCGGCTGCTCCGGCGCTTCTGAGCGTTCGCGGTCAGCTTCGCGGCCAGCGACTTGGTCGATGATCGGAATGTTCGATTCGAGCTCCTCCAGAACCGGGTTCTCGACGATCTCTGAGTTGATCATCTCCTTCAGCTCGAGTTTGTTGAGCGCAAGCACGCTCACCATCTGCACGAGCCCCGGAGTCAGGATCTGCTTTTGCGAGACCTTGAGGTTTAGTTTGTTCTGAAGAAGGACCATGGGGTAAAAGCAGCCGTCAGCAATTAGCTATCAGCACTCAGCCTCACCTTCAGCACTCGGCAATGACTTTGAGAGTAGTCGCAAACATGACCACAAAGCTGCGTGCCGATTGCTGATTGCTTACTTCCATCATGCGCTACCTCGAGGCGAATTACACTAAGGAGAAACTCTCTCCCAGATAAACTCTTTTTACTTCTGGATCGTTGCCCAACTGTTCCGGCGTTCCTGTACGGAAAATCTTTCCCTGATTGATGATGTACGCGCGATCTGTCACGGACAGTGTCTCGCGCACATTGTGATCCGTAATCAACACGCCGATGCCGCTCGCCTTGAGATCGAAAATGATCTTTTGCAGGTCGAGCACGGCGATCGGATCGATTCCGGAAAAGGGCTCGTCGAGCAGGATGAATGTCGGGCGAATGCACAAGCATCGTGCGATCTCCACCCTGCGGCGTTCGCCGCCTGACAACGCGTATCCGCGCGTCTTGCGGATGTGCGCGAGGCCCAGCTGTTCGATCAGGGTCTCCATGCGGCTGCGCCGGTTCTCCCAGGAGAGCGGCTGAGCCTCAAGGATGGCCATGATGTTCTCCTCGACCGTCAGCTTGCGAAAGACCGAGGGTTCCTGCGGAAGGTAGCTGATGCCATAACTCCGAGCCCGCAGATACATCGGGATGCCCGTGATCTCCTGGCCATCCATCATGACGCTGCCCTCGTCAGGCGTGACCAGTCCCACAATCATGTAAAAGGTGGTCGTCTTGCCGGCCCCGTTCGGCCCCAACAACCCGACGACCTCACCCTGATTGATGTGGAGAGTGACCCCGTTTACTACCCTCCGACCCCGATAGGACTTGCCAATCTCATCGGTCGAGAGCATTTGTTGCGTCATTTTTCGCGCCGGGTCTGGGTTATGGACATTGAATTGCTACTGTCCACGAGCACTCTATCATCGCGATTAAAGAAGGTCAACGAAACTCCGGTAACTTGCCCGTGTTCGGCATCAAAAATGCTAGGCGGACTGGCTGGAGTGCCGGTTAGGACGAACTTTTCCTCGTCGGCGGTGTAGATCAGGCGGTTGCCGACGGCTCGCCTTCCGGGCTGCTGCAGCAGAATATTCCCTGTGGCATCAATCGATTGCACCTGGCTTGGTGCTTTCGTGGCCTGCGCTTTCGGCGTTGGAGGTTGCTGATTCTGAGCGCGCAGACTGACCGCGGCTCTGTCGGCGCGCAGCGTCGAATCTGCACTTTTCAGGACGACTGCGCCGTTAAAAATGGCCTTCCGCTCGGCGTCATCGTAATGAAGGTGGTCCGCCACTACATCGACGGGAACCTGCTTCCCGCTTTGGTCCGCCTGTACAAAAACTGTGGAAACCCTCGCATTTCCCTGAGCTTGGGCATCGAGGGCTCTCTCTCTCCGGTTGAAGTCAATCACTGGCGCCTGGACGATGTTGCCACCCTGCCATAGCCGAGCGGATCCTGAAAAGCGACTGGCGCCCGTTGAACTCTTCGCGACCATTTGCTCGGCCGTCACGTGAACAGGTTGCGAAGGCGTCAACATCGCTCCTGAGGCTTGCTGCTGAGCTCTTTGCGGGGTCTTCTGTTCAGTGTTCTGCTCCGCGTACGTGGTCTTCACATTGCCGCTGGCCGTTGTTTCTCCCGTCGCGCGATCAAGTGTGAGGGAGTTGCTGGTGAGCGTCGAGCCGTTGGATGCGTCTTTGTAACGGACATTCCCGGTGAGGGCCATCGTGTCCGTCGGCTGGTTGTAGGCAGCACGGTCGGCCGTTGCACTGCGCTGGTCTTCCTGAATCTGAACATTCCCAGCCTGAACCACCTGCTGAAGCGCTTGCGTCTTGCCAGGAGCGAACGTCGCAATCATGTCGCTACTTTGGCTTGTACGATCCGGTCTATCGGGCGATGAAGAAACGATCTTTACAGGGTCGGTGCCGGTGAGGCTCGATATGCGATTGTCGCCCGTGAACTTTGCTTCGAAGCGGCTAGAAGTGATCGTTGTCTTTGCCGTTGCTGAATTTGCCTTTGTGGGTGCGTTACCTTCTGCGTTTGCGAGCACGATTTGCGCCGCGCCGAAGCTGGTTGCGGTTGTCAACCGCGAGCCTCCGGCAACCTGGAGGTCGAGGCCGTCGCCATGAAATTCCGTTCCTCGTCCCGTTGCAGCTGGTTGCGCAGGATCTTTGTTGTACGCGGTAGGCGCTGTGTTTCCGGCTTGGGCGACCTGAGAGAGATCCACGTGATTGCGAAGCTGCGCGGATTTGATCTGATTGTCGCGACCAAAGCGAAGCAGCACCTCACCGGCATTGCCGTGCGATGCATTGGTACCTTGGGTTTCCCAATCGACTCCACCATTGAGCTGTCCACTAGTCGCCTGATTGTTGGGGCCAAACATGAATGTTGCGTTGGCGGAGTGCAGTTGCGCGCTACGCTCGCCTTTAATATGTGCGTCCACTCCACCGCTCGCGTCGGCGCGGGAAATTGTATTGTCGTCGCGCAGATGCAGGAGCACATGCTGGGCTTCGAGCCGACGGACGCCCGACTCGGCGCGGAAATCCGTTAGCGTGAGTTCCTGTCGTTCCTGCTCGTAATACGCGCTCGATGCGCGCAGATTCGTCGGCTTCGAGTTGTTAGTCAGAAGGTGAACATCGGAGTACAGCCGGAACGTGTTCTTCTTTGAGTCGTACGTAGCACCGACGGCTGAGCCCGTGCCTTGCGGCAGCTGAAAGGTGATTGGCTCTTCGGTGTGCGCGATTCCGCTCTTTTGATTAAAAACCAGACCGGACGTATCCAAATGCAAAGGACTGCCCGTCTTCTTTACCGGCGCATCCGGTTTGGAAGTGCCGGGTTCGACTGCCTGCAACTGAATGCCGACTCTCCCCTTCGCAGTTACATCACCAGATGGCGCGTCGTATTCGAAAACGTCGCCCGTGATTTCGTCCAGCCGGTCAGCATTTCGACCATAGGAAACAATTTTTACGTTGTGAAGCTCGGCCTTGCCGCCTTGCTTGTATCGAACTGCATTCGACGCGGAAATTGAAAAAATGGTGCGGCCTGCCGCAGATTGAGAGTAAGTAAAACCCTCTGTGTTCTGCTGAATGTTCGCACCGAGCTTCGCCGGAAGGTCATGTACGGCCCTCTGAACACGATATCGGGCGTAGATATAAAAACCCGCTACTACACCGATCATCAGCAGCGCCGAGATTCCAAACCACACGCGTAACCGCGAAACAGCCGAGGGCACGAAATCAGGTTACAGGGCGGGAGTGCGACCTAACAACCGAGGAGATGGATCGCAAAAACTCTGGCTCCCGTTCTCCATCAGCATCACGCCTTCTTGCGCGACGCGGCCTTCTGGACCTCCCTCCGAATAAATGCGTAATTCAGATTCGGCAACGAGTTGAAGTCCGCTGCTTTCTTCAGATTCTCCTGCGCTTTCGCATCGTCGCCTTTTAACCGATACGCAATTCCCAGCCAATAGAAGTTCCTGGGATTCTGCAAATTTGCTTGCTGCAGCTCTGCAATCGCGGCGTCATAATTCTTTTCCGCAAGAGCAATTCTGCCCGCCAACTCATGTGCCTGCTTGACCTGCGCAGGGTTGTTTGCAGCCTCCGCTTCGCGACTGAACTCCTGAGAGTCTTTTTTGGCTCCGGCGAGGTCGTGCTTGGCAATTTCGAGACTTGTCACGTTGAACAGGTGTAACAGCTTGGCATTGTCCTTGATCTGCTGCGATACATTCTCGCCCTCCACCATTCGCGCTGACTTGTCGAAAGCCTGCGCGGCGTCCTCGTAACGGTGCATCTGTTGAAGAATGTTCCCCTTTGCCTGCAGATCCTGAGACATGGCCACAACATCGTTCTTCTTTTCGGCGACTGCGTATTCTTTGTCCATCGCCTGCAGCGCCTGTTCGAATTTGCCGCTGTCAGACGCGACGACGGCCATTCCGAAGTAGGCTGTACGGCGCTCGCCATCGTTACGAGCCTGCTCGGCCATGGTCTGCAGCTCCTTTGCTGCATCCTCCGGTTTGCCGGAGTACACAAGATCGGCTGAGATTCCGAAATGGGAAGCGTTGAAATGCGGATCAATGGACAGTGCCTTGCGATATTGAACGATCGAATCTTCGAACCTGCCCATCTTCAGCAGCAACTCGGCGTAAGAATCGTACGGATTCGGATCGTTTGGGATCAGCTCAATGTATTTTTTGAATGCTTGCTCGGCGTCTGAGTAATTTTCTCGCTGGCGATAGGAGTATCCCAGCAGGTTGTATGCAGACGAATATTCGGGAGCAATCTCTGTCGCCTTCTTGTAGTGTTCGATTGCCTGGTCAAAGTCCTGCTGCCCGAAGTAGTAGCCACCCATGTTGAATTGCACACGCTCATCGTTGGGATACTTCTCGAGCAACTTGTCCAAATACTGCTTCTGCACTGCGGGCTGGCCGTTGGTTCCGGCTTCGTTCGCTAATATGAAGAGTCGTTCCCCATCCGAAGCTTTGCTCGCCAGTTCCACAGCCTTCTTTTGATGTTCGAAGAATTCCTTGGCAGTGGGTGAGCTGTTGGCACGTGCTAGCTCGGCAGAAGCGAAGTCGGGATCCAGAGTGAGGGCTTTGTCGAAGTGTTGAAGAGAGTCCTGGGCCAGGAGTCGATCGGAGAGATCGCGCCCTTGAAGAAATTCTTTCCTGGCTTCATCAGACTTGGTCGTGATCGGAAGCTTTTGCGTCTCCGAGCCAGCCGGACTCGCCGCGGCAGTGGTCGTTCTGCCGCAAGAGCTCCACACTGCTGTGCTGAATACAAGAATTGCAGCCGCTGCAATCCGAATTGAGTTATTGCTACGCATCGCTCTCCTCCTTCACGTGCTCGGCTGGCGGTGTCCGCGTGATCTGAAGACATGCGATCAGTTTGTCGAAGACGCACAGCCGACCGGTCAACCTGACGTGCCTAAGTCTCAGATTGTTAGCGAGTTTTCGATCGTCGTGCAAAAGGCTGGGACGAGTGGATGAAAAACAAATACAACTGAATGACGGTTCTCTTCAGACCGCCGTGCTAACTGAGCTCGCCTGATGCGCCGAAGCAGTTTCGCATCGGCGGAAATCACAGATGCGCAGCTCAATGCCCCCGAATTCAGGATGAGTGTTCTCATCGAGGGTGAAAGCCAAATCGATCGTGTCATTCGCGAGCACACCCTCAGTGGCAACGCGGTCGGCCATGCGCCATCCCATGGCGTCGAAGCGCATAGCTCGCCCACGCGTTTGCTCGAGTCGAAACTTCGTATGTTTTTCCTTGAGCACCTTGGGAGGGAGCAACACGCGAAGCTGGCGCGCAACAAACATCGGTTCACGATTGCCGACGCCGAATGGCTCCATGCGCTGTACCGTTTGGATTAGCTCGGAATTTATTCCGGATAGTTCAATTTCGGCCTCAGCCTCAAGCACTGGAATCAGATCCTCGGGCGTCAACCGCCGACGAGCATAAAGATCGAGGCGGGTGCGAAGTTCGTCGATTCGTTCCGACGGCAGCGAGAAGCCGACTGCATGCGCGTGTCCGCCGTATCGCGTGAACAGTTCATGGCAGCTTTCGAGAGCGCTGAGCAGATGAAATGCCGGAATCGAACGTCCCGAGCCATGCGCCTCGCCGTTGTCGCGGCTGATCACCAGCGCCGGGCGATAGGTCCGTTCGACGACTCGCGTCGCAGCAATGCCGATTACGCCCCGATGCCATCCGTCGCCATCGAGCACAATGCAGTGAGCGTCAGTGAATTGCGGTTCCGTCAACCGCGCTTCGAGGGTCTGTACGATTTGTTGCTCGCTCATCTGGCGATCGGAATTGAGTTGATTCAAACGCGCCGCCAGCTCGCGCGCTTTGTCTTCTTCGCGAGCTTCGAAAAGTTCGATCACTGTCTGGGCGACATCCATTCGCCCAGCAGCATTCATACGGGGCGCAATCCGGAACGCGACATCGGAAGCGGACAGCTGACGCTGTTTATCCGCGAGCTGTGCGACTGTCATTAACGCGCGCAGTCCGACATTACGCGGATCGCGCAAGCCGGCGAGTCCCACCTTGGCAATGACACGATTTTCGCCGACGAGAGGCACAGCGTCAGCAATCGTCGCAATCGCGGCCATTTTCAAGAACGACGGCAGCAGTCGCCGGCGCGCATCGGCCTCGTCGCGAGCTTCGAGCAGAGCTTGGGCAATTTTGAACGCAATACCGGCGCCGCAGAGCGACTTGCAGGGATACGCGCACTCCGGCTGATTAGGATTGAGCACCGCAAGCGCGTGCGGAAGCTGGCCATCTTCCGGCAGGTGATGATCAGTAACGATCAAATCCAATCCAACGCGGCGCGCGGCTTCGGCTGCAGCGAAAGCGCGTATCCCAGTATCGACGCTGATCACCAGGCGGACGCCATCGGCTGCAGCACGCTCGATGACGTCGTCTTTCATTCCGTAGCCGTCCCGAATGCGGTGGGGGACGTGAAACTCGGCAGACCCACCGACGATCTCAATGGCTTTTTTGAGAATCACGATCGCGGTGGTGCCGTCGACGTCGTAATCGCCATAGATCAAAATGCGTTCGCGATTCGCAACTGCTGCCTGAATGCGTGCTACCGCTTCGCGCATCCCCTTCATCAAGTAGGGTGAGTACAGATGCTCCAGCTTCGGGTCAAGAAACTGCTGTGCAGCATCCGCGTTCTTTACGCCGCGTCCCACCAGCAGCCTGGCGACAAGTGAGGACACACGAGCTTCACGCGCGATTTGCAGCGCAAGCTGTTCGTCAACCGACTTGATGATCCAGCGCAGAAAACAAGCTCCTAAGCTGCTAACTCTTCAGCCTCTAACGTCAAAGCATTGAACTGTTGCCGTGAAGCTTAGCTGCTTAGGAGCTTAGCAGCTTTAGGAGCTGCTTCCCTCAACCTTCTTTTGCGCACGCCATAGCGCCAACGCATTGCCACCAGGGCAACTACAGCTACTAAGCACAGCTCGATGAAGACCTTCTCGCCATCGAAGATGTCAACAGGGGCTTTTTCGAGGTTTGGATTGGTGAAGATGCTGTGCCAGAAGACCGCCACTGCCGCTGCATAAACGACGAAATGAAACGACTTCCACAAATGTCGGCCAAGACTCAAGCGAAAATAGGAGGTGACTACAACCAGGGCTACGCAGTACAGAGCGATAGCGCCGATTGTGTTCTCCAATGGCTGAACCGGCGAATGCACAGGAAAAAGAATGTCGCGGATTCGAAACCTCTCTCTCGATGACGCCAGCAATATCACGGGATGCAGGATGCAAGTTACGAGCAACGCATATCCGGTCCAGTTGTG
>CAYZHX010000106.1:13237-14296 GCA_964476905.1 uncultured Terriglobales bacterium | reverse complement strand
CCGAACAGTGAGATCGTGACCGCTTCTCCGACGTAGAGAGATAAGATCGTTCCTCGCGTAAATCCCAGCGTCTTCAATACTGCGACTTCGCGAGTACGCTCGCGAATGCTCATCGCCATTGTGTTTGCCGATACCAGCAGAATCGCAAAAACTACGGCTCCGCAAATACTCAGGATAAAAAGCTTTACGTTCCCAAGTTGGGCGACAAAACTCAACCCAAATGCTTTTTCCGTTTCGGTCTTTGTAGGCTGAGGAGAGTTCGCGAACATCTCGTCCACAGTCTTGGCAACGCTTGTGGCGTGCTCAGGCGCATCCACCAGGATGTAAAACGTGCCTGTTTGACCTTTTGCTCTGGGTAGCGCTTGTTCCAGGTACTCGGTACTGAACAGCATGGTGTCGAACGCGTTGTCGGTGTCAAAGATTGCGCGGATGTTGAGTTCCAGATTGATCGGATAAATGGTGCCCTTGACGATA
Organism: uncultured Terriglobales bacterium; assembly: GCA_964476905.1. Taxonomy (GTDB): domain Bacteria; phylum Acidobacteriota; class Terriglobia; order Terriglobales; family Acidobacteriaceae; genus Gp1-AA112. Next base: position 13,822 of record CAYZHX010000106.1, on the reverse strand, counting down.
ACTTTGTCCCCGATATTCCAGCCGTGCTTCTGCGCCAAAGCTCGGTTCACGGCCGCGCCCGCGCGATCGCGCTTGAATGCCTCCAATTGATCGGATGGAACCCTCGCTTCCTTCATCACATCAAAGATCTCGTTGGAATCAACGCCGAATTGCGCGAAGGTGTTTTCTGGCTTCTGGTCCTTATAAATCCCACCGAACCAGTTCCATGGAGAAACATGGACAACTCCCGGAATCGTTCGTATCTTCTCGCGATAATAAGAGGGCAGCGAGAACACCAAAGAGACCTTGTGACGCGTAACCAGCCGCAGTGCGGCCGTAGGAGGCCCTTGGTCGATGTAGAAACCGCGGTAAACGCTCATGAGCAGCGTCAGTAATAACAGCGAGAAACTAATGCTGATTGCCGTGATGATGCTACGACGGCGATTGCGGAAGGCGTTCTTGGTGGCAAAGCGGCCGAGCGTCATGCGTCCTCTCCATAGTTCTGGGTTGGCTGGGAGACTGGCATTCTAAACAGAGATTTCCTCATGTTCTTGTAAAAATACGCAGCGTAGAAAAATACGTTCCATTCGAGATTCGATTTTCATC
>CAYZHX010000106.1:0-13137 GCA_964476905.1 uncultured Terriglobales bacterium | reverse complement strand
CACGTATTTCTGATCGACGCCATGTCGTTCATCTTTCGCGCCTATCACGCCATGCAGCGTCAGCGTCCAATGTCTACGCGCACGGGCATTCCGACAGCAGCTACGTTCGTTTTCGTGAACATGCTGAACAAGCTGCGTGCGGACTTCAATCCGCAATATCTCGCTGCCGTCTTTGACGTTGCAGCGCCAACATTCCGCGATGCACAGGCGAAGGCGATCTCGTCGGTGAAGCGCTTCGACAGCAAGACGCAGACGTACCAGGAAGTCGCCTACGGTGGTTACAAGGCAAATCGTACCGAGATGCCGCATGATCTGGCACAGCAACTGCCGTATATCCGGCGGGCCCTCGATGCATACAGAATTCCTATTCTGGAACAGGCGGGTTTTGAAGCCGATGACGTAATCGGCACCCTGGCACACAAGGCTGTCGCGGCAGGACATCCAGTCTATGTCGTTTCCAGCGACAAGGACATGCTGCAGCTTGTCGGTAACGATATCTGCGTGCTCAACCCAACGAAGGACAACTTAATCTGCGATGCCGCCAAAGTCGAAGAGATCCTTGGCGTGCCTCCACAGCAGGTGATTGACGTAATGGCGTTGCGCGGCGATTCGATCGACAACATTCCCGGTGCACCGGGAATAGGCGACAAAGGTTCCGTCGAGCTGATCAAGCGCTTTGGCTCGGTCGAGAACGCGCTCGATCACGCCGATGAAGTCGAGCGAAAGACGTATCGCGAGTCGCTGCTCAACAACCGCGATGTAGTGCTGCGCAGCAAAGAGCTAGTCACTATCGATACCAATGTCCCGGTACACCTGAACCTTGAAACCATGCGCGCGCAGGATCCGGATTACGAAGCATGCCGCACGCTCTTCAGTGAACTTGAATTTACGACGCTACTGAAGGATTTCGTGCGGATGACTGACGCCACCAGTGTCGAATACGGTGAACTCAACACCGAGCAACAACTTCAAAAGCTGCTGAAGAATGCAAAGAAGAGCGGGGTCGCGCTCGCAATCTGCGCTCCCACGAATGCTCCAGGCGTTGCCGAGCCGAGCACAGAAGACGAACCGGAGCTTCCCCTGCTGAATATAAAGCAGCAAGGCTGCGATCCCATCGAGATCGGTATTTCTGTTGAAGAGAATTCAGGCGTCAGCACCCGGCTCATCGACAACGCGTTGTCCAAGAGCCTCGATGCGATGCTCGCTGATTCATTGATTCCCAAAACGATACACGACTCAAAGTCTGCGCTCCGACTGCTCGCGGGCAGAGAAGCAACTTTGGCGGGTGTTCGCGACGACGTAATGCTCTTCTCGTATCTCCTGAATCCCACCTACAGCAGCCACGCGTTGCCAGAAGTTGCGTTGCGCCGATTCAATCTGCAGCTTGCAGGCACGACGCCGGAAGCTGCCGACGTGACACTGCGCCTCGGACGCGCTCTGCGGGAAGAAGTAGAAGCTGAAAATGGGCTCATCAACGTTTACGACACGATAGACCTGCCGCTGATGCCTGTATTGGCCCGCATGGAGATTGCGGGAGTAAAGATCGACACGGCTGCATTGAGCCGCATGTCAGTCGAGTTGGAGAAGCAGTGCGATACTCGCGCGAAAGAGATCCATGCAATCGCCGGCATGGAGTTCAACGTCAACTCTCCTCGCCAGCTCGGCGACGTGCTCTTCAACAAACTCGGCCTGCCGAAGCCGGTTAAGTATGGCAAAGGCAAAACCATTTCGACCGCGGTTGATGTGCTCGAGGACCTTGCCGTTGAGCATGAAATCGCGCGCAAGGTGCTCGATTTTCGTCAGCTTTCGAAGCTGAAGTCCACATACGTCGATTCCCTGCCGGCTCTCGTGGATTCGCGCACTGGACGCGTGCACACGACGTTCAATCCTGCGGGAACGGCAACTGGGAGGTTGTCATCAACGAATCCGAATTTGCAGAACATTCCCATTCGCACTGAATTGGGACGCGAAATTCGCTCAGCGTTCATCGCCGAACCGGGCAACGTTCTGCTGTCGGCCGACTATTCACAGATTGAGCTGCGGCTGCTCGCGCACTTCTCAGGAGATCCTCTGCTCGTCGAAGCCTATCGCCGCGAGGACGACATTCATCAGCTCACGGCGAGCGAGGTATTCGGAGTGCCTCCTATGCTGATCACGCCTGAGCATCGGAGTCGTGCGAAAGCCGTCAACTTCGGAATCGTGTATGGTATTTCGCCCTTTGGACTTGCTGCGCAGCTCGGCATCGAGCAGAAAGAAGCCAAGAAGTACATCGACACCTATTTCGAGCGTTACAAAGGCGTGCGCGCATTCATCGAGCGCGTGCTCGATGAGACCCGACGTGAGCAGCGTGTACGCACGCTATTTGGCCGAATCCGTCCCATTCCCGACATCAACAGCAAGAATGCCAACATGCGCGGCTTCGCCGAGCGCACGGCTGTCAACACACCTCTGCAGGGCACGGCTGCTGATGTGATCAAGCTGGCGATGATCAAGATCGATTCCGAAATCACGCGCCGCAAACTGCGCTCGCGCATGACGCTCCAGGTTCACGATGAATTAGTATTCGAAGTTCCCGAAAAGGAAATCGACAGCATGCGCGAACTCGTTTGCGAGCACATGCAGAACGTTTATCCATTCAAGGTGCCGCTGATGGTTGACGTTGGTGTCGGGCAGAACTGGCGGGATTTAGAATAGTCTTAGAACCGCCTAACAGCACTTCGGGAATTAGTGTACTTGGCCGAAAACGACGGCACAGGAGGCTCACTTACCCAAGCTCTCGAGAAGTCCCGCGCTCGAGCGGGACGCATGAAGGTAGCCCACCATGCAGCAAAGCGGAATGGTGGGTGAGATGAAGGAATCGACCGAGTCCGGCTTCCAGCCGGACGACTGAGAATTTTTGGGTTTTACGGTTGGGAACGATTGGACAACCCAACATTTCACTCGTCCGGCTAGAAGCCGGACTCCGAATTATGAACGATTGTCATCCCACCATTCCGCTTCGCTGCATGGTGGGCTACCTTCGTTCGTCCCGCACAAAACGCGGGACTCGGATATGTAAGCGTCAAGCAATATGACGCCACGAAGGACAGCGTCCTTCCCGCTCTGGTTTACACCAAGAATCAAAATGCTCTAATCCGTCTGATGACCTGATGCGCTTCAGGAATTTTCAGAAGCGACGTAATCCCAAAATAGAACAAGCCATAAGGGATGAGAATGGCAATGGCCATAAGGCGAGGGCGATGGTGTCCAATTCCCAACTTGATTGCCCACGCGCCTGCCGCCGAAATGGCTGCAGCAATCCAGAGCTTAGCGAGAAACGCACTCGCTGGCTGCACAGCCCCGATGCGTTGATGAAGCTTCCAACGCAGGAGTAAGAACTCGACCCAACCCGCGATCCCAGCTGACGCGGTAAGCCCTGCCACGCCCCAACTGCGATCAATGCCTATCATCTGCGGGAGACGCAGAGCGCAAAAGAGTCCCAAAATAGTCGTAAGCGCCACGCGAACGATGGCGAAACGTAGTGGAGTGCGCGTATCGCGCAACGCGTAGTACGTCGACGAGTAAAGCCGACCGAGGGCTGACGCCAATAGTCCGATTCCTGACCCGGCGAGCACGGCCCAAACGTAGATCGCGTCGGAATGAGTGAATTTTCCACTCTGATAGATTGCGGCCGACACGACATCCCCTAAGGCGAAGAAAGCCACTGCTGACGGCACGACAAGGAATGCAATTTGACGCAGAGCTCTTCCCAATCTGACACGAAGCTGTCCAGCGACTTCGCTTTCACTGCCCAATGCGCCGGACATCGTCGGAAGCTCAGCCGCCGAAACGCTCATGCCAAAGAGACTGATCGGCAGTATGTACAAGACTTGCGCATACCCGAGATGGGCCACAGCACCCGTCGGCAAGAGTGTGGCGATCATAGAGTCGATGTAGGCGCTCAACTGCACCACGCCTCGACTGATCAGCACCGGAAAAAAGTTGTGAATCACTTCTAGCACGGAGGCGAGCTTCAGCCCCAGCTGGATTCGCAAGCGACGTACGAGACGTAATGTAACTGGCAACTGCACGCCGAACTGCAAACCGCTCCCAATCACCGATCCCCAGGCGGTGATCACTGCCAAAGAATCTTGGCTATGCGAGCGGCCAAAGGCGATCATCGTTGCGATCATCACCGCGTTCCACGCCACAGGCGCGGCATAGGAGAGAAAGAACTTGCGGTGGCTGTTCAGGATTCCCAGACACCAGGCCGACATTACTAGGAGTCCCGCTCCGGGAAAGAAAATTCGGACCAGACGAACCGTCAGTTCGCGTTTGGCGCCATGAAAGCCTGGAGCAATGGCATCGATGATGTATGGCGTTGCTAGTACGCCGATGAGGACGAGAATCGACGTGACCAGCGCAAGCAGCGTTGCGATTGCGTCCGCTACATCGCTTGCTTCTTCCTCGTGCCCAGTTGCGCGCAGCCGCACGTATACAGGAATGAACGATGCGGAGAGCACACCTTCGCCGAAGAGGTTTTGCAGAACATTCGGGATGCGGACGGCCGCACGAAAGACATCCGCCGCGTCGGAACTGCCAAAATAGTGGGCAAAGACCGTTTCTCGAAGCAGGCCGACGATTTTGCTCAGAAAAATTCCTGCGGCAACCAGAGTTGCCGAACGTCCGACGCTTTCGGGTTTTGCGGCAGGCTTTGTCAGAGTCTCCGTGGGAGGCGACATAAATGGCCCAGCAGTCAATCTAGCATCTGTGCCAGCGTCAAAGTCGGCGCGGAGCTTCCTTTATAATTACGAGTCTTTGAACATCCGGTCCGGCGCATGGACCGACTCTGGAGCGTGCGATGGCTGTTTCTGTTATGGCCGGCAATCCGGCACTGCGAGACATTCACACACAACTGAAGAACCGCATGGACAAGGCCGTTGGCGACTTCCGAAACAGCTTGCTCTCGACTCGAACTGGGCGGGCCTCTGTGCACATGGTGGACAGCATCCGCGTGCCCTACTACGGGTCGGAGATGCCTCTGAATCAGATCGCGCAAGTACACGCGCCGGAGGCGCAGTTGATCACCGTGCAGCCGTTCGATCCAAGTTCGCTCGCGGAGATCGAGAAGGCGCTGCGCACCTCTGACATGGGATTCAACCCGCAGAACGACGGCAAGCTCATTCGAATCCCGATCCCGCCGCTCACTGAAGAGCGCCGCAAGGAACTGGTTAAGCACCTGCACAAAGTTTTGGAAGAGCATCGCACGGCAATTCGCAATGTTCGTCGCGATGGGAATGATCTGATTAAGAAAGCTTTGAAGGACAAGAAGATTTCTGAAGACGACGAAAAGCGCGCGCTCGAAGAAATCCAAAAGCTCACCGACGACGAGATCAAGAAGATGGAAGAGATGGGCAAGGCGAAGGAAAAAGAAGTAATGCAGGTGTGAGCCGCGGCAATTTCGTGATTGCGTCATTTGCAGGATACCAATCACGAAATCGCGAAATCAGGAAACCACGAAATTTCTTAACGCCCGAGGAGGCCGCTCTTCTTGGCCCCTTTTTCTTTTTATCAGTTCCACTTCCATCTCCACTCTTCCCATAAATAATTCGCACCTGAGTTGATGCTCGGGAGGAAACATCGTTAGAATCGAGGCTGCCACCTCCTGTTTCCGACAGACCTGCGCTCGCAGGCGGAGGTGTGTGCAGTTGGAGGGACGTAAGTGCTCGAAGTAGGCGCAGCAGCTCCGGATTTCGAACTTCCAGCGGTCACCGGCGATCGCCGCCACCGAGTGCGGCTGAGCGACTTCCGGGGAAAGAAGAACGTCGTGCTCGCGTTCTATCCGCTGGATTGGACTCCGACCTGAAGCGAGCAGATGACGGCGTACAGTCACGAACTTGAGACGTTCGCCGCATATGATGCCCAGGTCATGGGCGTAAGTGTTGACTCCACCTGGAGCCACATCGCGTGGCAGGAAAAAGAGATCGGCAAGCTGCGGTATCCGCTGGCCAGTGACTTCTTTCCTCATGGCGAGATCGCTCAGAAATACGACGTCTTTCGCAGTGGCGATCCCATTCCGGGAATTAACGAGCGCGCAGTATACGTAATCGATAAGGAAGGAAAGATCGCGTTCGCGCAGCTCTATGAACTCGGAGAAGCTCCGGACAATCGGGATGTGCTCGAGGTATTAGAGAAGCTCTCGCCAAGATTGGCTCAGCCCGCAAGTAAATAACACCGTCAGAAGCCGCACGTCCAGTTGCGTGTCGTGCGCCTGCAGCCTTTTTGTTGCCTTTGCTGGTGTAATCCGGGTCTGGCTTTCACCCATCGACCTGCCGGTTATGGCTGGCCCCTATCAATCGATCGGCGGACGATCTGTCATGCGGAACTGCGTTCGGAAGTGCTCGGATAAGAGTCCAATTGCGTCTCTATTAGCATCCGGGTCGCTCTGCGCCAGATATCTCATAGCCTCGACCAACAGTTTTTGACCTTCGATATAGCGCCTATCGCTAATTCGCGGCGCCCGACGCCGCTTTGGTTCGGGGGTTACCGGTATCGTCAGTACTCTGGCCACGATTACGAATCCTTTATGAAGGCAAGAATTTGAAGACAAGGAGAGTAGGAAGCCAAAACCTCTACTATTCGTTGCCAGTATAGGCAACGAACTACTCAGGTGGAAGCGTTTTTCGGCTCCAGCCAAAATGACGCACGCAATTGCTTGATTTTAGGAGCAGTTACGAAAGTCCACCATTCTCTCGGCCAGCACTTGGCCCAAGTCGCTACCCAACTTTCCCGATGCACGCATACAGCTCGCAGTGGAAGAATTGTCTTGAATGAGGAAACCGGTTGGGCTGCAGACTCGGCTGCTAAAGTATATGTTACGACGAAGAAGCCCGTGAATTTATCTGATGCGCGATTTTGGAGACAACCAGAGCTGTGCAAACTGCTGTCTAATTCGCGAGCAGCCCTCCCTCGAATAAAAACTCGTCCCAAGATGAACTTGGGCGATCTCGTCTAGCTCCGGCGTTTGGAGCAGGGTGAAACAGAACCGAATGGACTGTTCCAAACTCCGAAGTCAGTCCGCATTGTGCTGGCTGCTTCTGCTGCTCTTTTCTTTTTCGTCGGGCGGCTACGCTCAATTCGGTCCTGACGTTCAACTCGCGCAAAGCGGCCAGGAGCCGCTGAAGGAGCTCAGCCTCGAGCAGTTGGGGAAGATCGAGGTCACCAGCGCGACCAAGACTCCCGAGACGCTTTGGAAGACCCCAGCTGCAATCTATGTGATCACGCAAGAAGATATCCGCCGCTCCGGCGTGACCAGCATTCCTGAGGCACTGCGCCTCGCGCCCGGTGTCGAGGTCGGCAGAATTGACGCCAACACCTGGGCGATCGGTATTCGCGGCTTACAGAGCAACTTTTCCAAATCGGTACTTGTACTCATCGACGGACGCAGTGTTTACACTCCGCTCTTCTCCGGCGTTTTTTGGGATGTGCAAGATCTTCCCCTCGAAGACATTGATCGCATTGAAGTCATCCGCGGCCCGGGCGGTACGATCTGGGGACCCAATGCGGTAAACGGAGTAATCAATATCATCACCAAGAACGCGGCCGACACACACGGAACAATAGTGTCAGTGCTCGCCGGCAACGTGGACAAAACCATCGGTTCCGTGCGCATCGGCGGTGGCAACGGGCAAGGGTTCAACTACCGGGTCTTTGCGCGCGGCTTTGTGCGCGGCCCCGAGTTTCATCAGGACGGCAACAACTTCGACCAATGGCATCAGGAGCGCGGCGGCTTTCGCGTGGATTGGGATAGTCGCGCGGATACCTACACGGTCCAGGGAGACCTCTACCGCGGGGACTCTCCGCACATGGTCGGCCTGGGAACGCTCAATCCACCCACGTTAGGCGTCCAAACCGTTGTTGATTCTGCCGTTTCAGGCGGAGACCTGCTCGCACGCTGGCGTCGCGATCTGGGCAATGGCTCTGATATTTACCTGCAGGTTTACTTCGATCGAACGCAGCGGATCGATCGCTCGCTCGGAGAATCCCGAAATACATGGGACATCGATTTCGTGCACCGTCTCAAGCTTGGCACGCGCAATCTGTTCTCGTATGGCGCGGGGCTGCGCTGGAGTCCGTTTTACATTGAACAATCCTCGCAAAATGTCGACATTGAGCCGCATAGAGACACAGATCACGTCCACAGCATCTTCCTGCAGGACGAAGTGCAGATTGTTCCGAATCGGTTCTCGCTTACCGGCGGCCTCAAACTTCAACACAACAACTTCACGGGCTTCGACGCCCAGCCGACTGTGCGCGCGCTGTGGACTCCTTCGGAACATCGCACCTTCTGGGCTGCCGTTACTCGCGCCGTCACCACACCTTCGCGTCTCGAAGAAGATTTCAATCTCACGGGAGTGGCGAGTTTAAATCCCTTGATCTTCTTGCGGGTATCCGGAAATCCAAAGTTCCAATCTGAAACTCTTTTGGGGTATGAGGGAGGCTATCGGCAACTCTTCGGCGATCGCGTGTACATGGATCTCGCAATTTTTCATAATGATTACGACAATCTGCAAAGTTTTGGAGCGGCGTCGACGTCCGTCGAAAATACTCCGCCCGCGCCTCATTTGGTGATCGACATTCCGTACGCGAATCAAATTGCAGGCGCCACAGATGGATTTGAGGTCGCGCCGAACTGGCACGTAACTAACTCATGGCGGCTGGCCGGATCCTATTCATTTGTCACGACTGGACTGCATGCAAGTGGCGGCACGGCTGACATCAGCTCGACGGGATCAATTAAGACTTACGAAGGTTCCAGCCCGAGGCATCAGGTAGAAGCCCATTCATTCCTTAATCTGCCCTTCCATTTCGAATTCGATCAGACATATCGTTATGCAAGCGCTTTGCCGGCGCAGAACGTAAACGCCTACCAGACGATGGACGCGCGTCTCGGCTTCAACTACAGAGAACTGCAGCTTTCGCTAACCGGCCAAAACCTCTTCCAGCCATCGCACTTCGAATGGGGCACGGGAGACCCGAACCAGGCACTCATCGGAGTTCGTCGAGCAGTCTATGCCAGCATGGTGTGGAACCGGAGCCGATGAAGCCAGCAGCGGCGGCCGAAGGAAATACTGGCGTACGAACCAGCTATTATTCTCGCTTGATGTCCCGCAAGCTGGTTCCATTCCGGAATAGAGCATACGTCCTGTTTGCCTGTCTGCTGACTTTGTGTGGCGTTGTATTTTCGGATCGTCCTTCGGAATATCAAGTCAAAGCTGCTTATCTGTACAATTTTGGGAAATTTGTCAGCTGGCCTGCGGATGCAGGTGCCGCCTCCGAGTTCGACGTCTGTGTTCTGGGAGCCGATCCTTTTGGACCGCTGCTCGACACCACAGTCTCTGACTCCACCATCAATGGCAAACGCGTGATCGCGAGACGCATTGCGCGCGCACAGGAAGCGGCGGGGTGTCGGGTGGTTTATATTGCCGCTTCGGAATCCCAGCGTTTAGGCAGCGATCTGGCGGTACTCAGCAAGCTGCATGTCCTTACCGTCAGCGACAATCCTCACTTTCTCGAGCGCGGCGGGATGATCCAGTTTGTGTTCGAAGGTGATCGCGTCCGCTTCGCCGTGAACCTTACTGCTGCAGAGGAAGCCGGACTCACACTCAGCTCCGAACTGCTCAAGGTTGCAACCAGAGTGATCGGAAACACGCAGGTGCGATGAAGATGAAAGCGGAGAAAACGACATCGATTGCACGCCGCCTTACCTGGATGAACGTCCTGGTAAGTGCGATCGCGCTAATCGTGTGCTCGGCCGCATTCATCGCCTATGACCTGAATGTTTACTTCGACGCCATTGTTCGCAACCTCAGTGTGCAAGCCCAGATGGTCGGCTTTAACAGCGTCTCCGCGCTCACATTCAACGATCCCCAAGCCGCTGAACAAACGCTTTCTGCTCTGTCGACGTCCGCGAACATTATTTCCGCGGGCCTGCTTACGCCTGACGGCAAGCTGTTTGCTCGCTATGCCAAACCGGGAACACCCATCAATATCCCTCCTCTGCCGCAAGGTTTCGACGATGAACACCGGTTCAAGCGCGACGAACTGGCACTGATTCACCCGGTCATCTTTCAGGACAAGCTCACGGGCTACGTCTACATACGATCGGATCTGCACCGGCTTTACGCTCGCCTGCGGCAATACCTACTGATCATCATCCTCGCGCTGCTCACTGCTTTCGTCGTGGCTCTGCTGGCGTCGTCAATTTTCCGACGCGCCATTGCACAACCCGTGATGCGTCTGGCCGAAACCGCCCGCGTTGTCTCGCGCGAAAAGAACTATTCGGTTCGCGCCTCCCCAACTCGCGAGCACGACGAGCTAGCTACGCTGATCACCGCATTCAACGAAATGCTGGAGCAGATTCAAATGCGTGACCATGCGTTGCGCGAAGCGCAAGGCGAGCTCGAACACCGCGTGCAGGATCGAACGCGCCAGCTCGTCGTCGCGAATAAAGAACTCGAGGCATTTTCATATTCTGTTTCCCACGACTTGCGCGCGCCGCTCGAAGTGATCAACGGATTCAGCTACGTGCTCGAGCTGGACCACGCCAACAAACTCGATGCCAGCGGACGCGAATGCCTCAAGCAAGTTCGACTGGCATCCCAGCGCATGGGCGAGCTGATCGAAGACCTTCTCAACCTCTCTCGTGTGGCTACAACTGCCATGCATCAGGAGCGCGTCGACCTCAGTGCCATCGCCCGCATCATTGCCGATGATTTGCATCGACGGGAGCCCGAGCGCGATGTAACGTTTGTGATTGCCCCTCGTGCAATTGTCAGAGGCGATGCTCGCTTTCTGCAGATCGTCCTCGAGAATCTGCTGCGCAATTCGTGGAAGTACACCTCGCGCCATCCCAAAGCGCGAATCGAGTTTGGTGTTGAAGATCGGCGCGGGCTTCATGTTTATTTCGTGCGCGACGACGGAGCGGGCTTCGACCCTGCACGTGCCGCCCGTCTGTTTCAACCCTTCCAACGCCTGCATTCTGAATCCGAGTTCTCCGGCAACGGCGTCGGCCTCGCAACTGTGCAGCGCATCGTTCAAAAACACGCCGGACAAATCTGGGCTACTGGAAGTCCAGAACGAGGAGCAACGTTCTACTTCACAATTGGCGAAAATCGCGCCAGTCTCTCAAGTTCCAATTCGGAACAGGAAGCAGGCGTCAGCAATACGCAGTAGGCGACAGGCGAAATCTGATACGCGGACGTTGCTTAAATTCCGATTGTGTACTCTCGATTGCTATTGACGATCGCTGTTCTCGTACACACGCGCACTCTCGCCGTGCGCGCTGTCAAACAATAGATTCAAGCTGTCGGGCCCTGGATGATACAGCACAAAGCGGCTGCCCTGATCGCCGTAGGCGCGGAACAGCAGCTCGCCTCGCCCGTTGCCGCTGGCATCGACTGCATCGATGATCTCCAACCGAGGATAGACATCGAGATGCGCATCGTCGGTGATCTGCGAAAAAACTTTCCGCAAACTGCCATCGATCTCCTCCCATGCCGCTGTGGTGATGTACTTCTTCTCACCATTTACCATCGCCGTAGCTGAATAGACCAAAACGGGAGCGTTGTCGCTGTTTACGTCGAACATGCCAAACTTCGCGTTCTTGAGTTCGAGCGGCGCAGGGGTTGGAGTGAGGGTACGCGTCTTCCTGCTCGCCGTACTCGCCTTTGGCGGCGCGGATGGCTTGCGCAATTTTTCGAGCTCGGCTCGCGTGAGCTTCTCCATCAATGCGCGAAGTTGATCGGCTTCGCCTTGCTTTGTGCGAAATGTAAACGGACGCGGCTCTGGACCGCTGGCGTCGGACACGGCAACCATCATGTGCATTGCCGGCGGGACAAATTCCTTCGGCGGCGCTGTCGCCTGCTTTACTTCCTCCGCGCTGTGGCGTCGCAGAGTCGGGCGCTCGGGATCGCGATCGATGTTCTTCAGAACTTCGTCAGTCTGTTCCTTCGGAGCGGGCGGCGGCGGAGCCCCGCGGCGCAGCTTCGGTCGTTCATCTTCGGGTGCCGCAGCTGGTGCCTCGGGCTTAGGAGCAGTCTTGGCCTTTTGCTCATTCTCCTGTTTCTTCTCAAATCTGCCGAGCCCATACCAAGTTCCGTCCTGATTGCGCGCTCCGCCGATCGTGAATGTGCCTACAACGTCGCCGCTCTTGAGCACGTCGTAGATCACACCTGAGTCGATTGCCATCGGCTCGGGCTGTGCTTGATAGAGCGCAGCGTCGTAATAGCGACCTTCGATGAGAATCGCGACGGGCGTCAGAACCGATGTTCCGGCTGTGGGAACTGGATCGTCTCCGTTCCAAGTCACAACCCCAATGGCGCGTGGTTCTGAGTCCTTTTTGCGCTGCGCCCTCATGGCGAGTGGAGACAAAATCCAAAGCGACGCCACCACCAGCGCGGCAACGGAAAATCCAAGCTTGCGATATAAATGTTCGGAACGATACTTCAAGGAATAAGCCTTCATGGAAATTGGCGATAAGGTTCCCGACACAGCGGTACCCAATCAAGACGGCCAGCCGGTGAGCCTCAAGGACTTCCGCGGCAAGCCGGTCGTACTCTTCTTCTTTCCTAAAGCCGACACCCCGGGTTGAACCATCGAGGCCTGCGGCTTTCGCGATCAGTTCGAAAAGCTGCAGCGTGCCGGCACGGTCGTGCTGGGCATATCGAAAGATTCACCGAATGCGCAAAAGAAGTTCAAAGACAAATATAGCCTGCCCTACACGCTGCTTGCCGATGAGGACAAGAAGCTTTGCGAAGCATTTGGCGTCCTAAAAGAAAAGAACATGTACGGGCGCAAGACGATGGGCATCGAGCGCACGTCGTTCCTGATCGATGCACAAGGACGAATCGCCAAGATCTTCCCCAAAGTGAAGGCCGAAGGTCATGCAGAAGAGGTGCTCGCTGCACTCAAGAAGTGAAAAGCCGGAGCAGTAGCTGCGATGTAGGCTCTCGGCTGATGTGCTGCGACTTCTCGTAAGCCTTGATTCAGCTGATTCTTGCTGACTCTTAATTTCCACCTATCTTTCATGTCTGCAACTACATACGAGAAACTCTCACGCCACCATCAACCCATTCCTAAAAGCCTGCGTAACCCTGA
>CAYZHX010000105.1:5203-14300 GCA_964476905.1 uncultured Terriglobales bacterium | reverse complement strand
GCTGTCCACTGCAGGAAGCGGAGCAACTCATGACGCGTGCGCCAGACAAAAGTCCAGAACTCAAGAAAGCCGATTTTGTCCATCTTGATGCCGGTGTAGGTCTCGATTCGCCAACGCAGATATGGGCTGCGCCACGGCGCGAGCCGATGGCCGCGAGTTGCAATCCAGATAAGCCGCAGGACTCGTTTCATCTTCTGCTATTAAGCTAAAACTACTGAGACGTCGCTGCCTTTATCAGCACCCGCAAGCCGATTTGCCGCCGCACGGTTCGCAGAAATTTCCAGATACCCCATGCTGCCGAGGATGCCGAAGATTTCGCCCGGCGTGGCCTGGGCGTATGCGCTTCTGATCTTCGTGACTTCAGCTTTGCCGATGACGATGCGAAATGCAGGCGGAGTGTGTTCGAAGAGCTGCGGAATGTCTTTCGGTGTGATGTTGGTGATTAGGTTCCCAAATTTGTCTGTCTTCAGCACCACTCCTTTGAAGCTGTTCTCGCTCACCGATTTCGGTTTGGGAGCAGAGAAGCGGATGTAATCCGTAATCTCTTCTCCAAACTTTGCGACCTCCACGCCTTTGCTGAGCCATCCTGCACATGCTGCGAAAATGTCGCGTCCGTGGAAAGTTTGGCTTACCGGCTGCAAGAAATAATGTTCGGCCGTGACATGACGGACGCTGAGCCGTTCCGAGCGCTCGTAGACCAGTGACAGAACCCCGTTGTCAGGCGCGAGAAAGACATGCTTTTCGTTGACAGCCAATATCGGACGGCGCTGCGTTCCCACCCCGGGATCGATCACCACCACGTGTACGGTATCAGAAGGGAAGTACGAAGCGGACTGAGCAATGGAGAGCGCGCCGTCGAGAACGTCGAATGACTGCACCGAGTTGCAGATGTCGACGATGTCAGCCTCGGGATTGATATTCAGAATCACACCTTTCATCGTTCCCACAAAATGGTCATTCAGGCCGAAGTCGGTGGTCAGGGTGATCAGTCGGTTGGGCAATCGTTCGTCCTCAAAATCTGAGCTTATTGGCGAACTTAGCGTGCAGGGAAAATGAAGTCAAGAAAGGAGTTGGCAGGCGTGAGTCATCAGTAATCAAAAGTTTCGACGTGAACTTGTCGAGAGTTGCATCCGATATCAATCCACACCCGTTGGTTCCGTTTCGGATTCGAGCGCGGAGAGCACTTCTTCGTCGATATCCCAGCGTTTAAGGAGTTTGAAGATCGTGCTGGTTGAAAAACCTGCCCGAACAAGCATGCGAAAAACGCGCGCAGATTCGCGCTCGTTCTTCGGTTTTTTCACACGCTTGCGCTCCAGAAACTGCCGTGCAAGCTTTTCTTCATCTATCTGTTCATACGCGGTACCCACCGCGAGTTCAATTATGTCTCCATGTACACCCTTGGTTTTGAGATCGGTAGTGACGCGTCTTCGTCCGAACTTTTCATTGCTTAGCCGGTACTGCGAATAGGCGGCGGCATAGCGGGAGTCGTTCAGATATTTCTGCTCTTTCAGTTTTGCAATCACTGCCTCGACGGCCAGAGTGCCGTCGTCATCATTCGAAGCGCGTGCGCGCAATAACCTCTTTAGCTCTGCGACCGTTCGCATCTTGCGGGCGAGCGACGCTACCGCATAGTCGTAGAGTTCGACATCGTTGAGCTTACGTTTCGCTCCTCGGTTGGAGAATGCCATCAACGGACGGGTGAATTCGTCGTAATTCAGTGATTCATCGAAGTCAGCCGCCCACCGGCTGACCTCGATGGAAGAATCGCGATCGTTTACTGCGGATTGGAGGTATCTCCGCTGTGTTGATGTCCCTCGCCGCGCTCGCCGCGACGGCTCATCATCTCTTCGAGCTTCTTCTGCTGGTCGGAGTTGAGGATCGGACGAATCTGGCTCATCGTGTTCTCATGAATCTGTTTCATTTTGGCACGACGATCCTGATCTGACGTAGAAGTGCTCTGGCGAGCATCCTGCATCTGCTTGGTCTGCTCTTCCAGAATCGGTTTGATCTTTGTCTTCTGGTCGTCGGTCAGGTTCAGCTCTTTTGACATGCGCTCGAGCATGGCATCGGCATTCATACCCATTCCGCGCCCATGTCCCTCACCGACGCCATGACCTTGTCCAGTTCCCGATTGCGCACTTGGTTGCTGACTGCTTTGCGCATCCTGCGGCGCAGCGGCGAACGCAGCAGCGCTGAAGATCAGCATCGCCGCCATAGAGAGAATAAGATTCAGCTTCTTCATTGAGACTTTCCTCCTTTAACGTTCCGGCTGCCTGGGGCCGTTGCGGAGATGATTAGAACACCGTTGTATCTGAAAAGTAAAAAGGCCTCCACCGAAGTAGAGGCCCAACAGAACGCTGAATCGAAAGGGAATTAGAACTTGTATCCGAACCCAAACGAGATCACCGGGAAGAAACGCGCCGGCGAAGCTGAATGATTGATCTTCGCTTGCTCGGAGAGAACGTTGCTCTGGAAGGTGGGATCCGAGCTCACGTTGGTGCAGTTCAGTCCGAACGAGTCGCAGGCGCGGCCAGCGAAGCTCAGCGTGGTCCGCGGAACTCCCTGGTAAACGGCCCCAATGTCGAAGGTCATGCCGAAATGACGCTCGCTGCGTCGCGCTAGATTTCCCCAGCCGAGCAGGAACATGGGTCCGGTCTTGCTGAATGCCAGCTTCCCATTTCCGGAAAGGGGACTCGTTGGATCGCTGATATAGTCGGTTCCTCCCAGGCTGAACGATTGCCCACCGGGAACAGTAGCTTTGCCGCTGAGTTGGTTGCCGTTATAGAGAAGAGCTCCAGGGCTGATGTGGAATCCGCCATCAAACGGAAAAATGTCATACAGAGCCTGCACGGAGCTAAGTCCGAGCTTGCCCGAGTAGCTCACGCCATCTTTATCGAAGCCGCGACTGTAATTGAATGCGGAAAACCCGAAGCGCACGTTCGAGCGACGAGTGACTGGCACCGCGAAATCGCCGCCGAATCCGAGCAGGGAAGTCTTGAACCCAATACCCGGCCGATGGCTGTAGCTGGGAACTTCGGACCTTTGCGGCATGGCGGCATCTGAGGCGTTGTTCGAGTCCGGCGCAGGCTGGCCAGAGTCATTCGACGCAAACGCGCCCGAGCATATCGCGAAGCTCGCAACGAGCAACGCCAGAGAAATTTTATTTCGCACAGTTAGCCCTTAATAAGCGGAGAAGATTTGAGCGGCACACTGGTCGACATAACGACATGCAGGAGCCGTCAGTACGGTTGAAAGTACGTCAGTTCGGGTTGGGCACAAAGATTACTGGCGTAATGAGGGAATCAGGATGACGTCAGGGGCGACGGTTTCCCTTGGCAGGTGTTCAGGATTTCGTAGTTTTGGGTCTGCATCGCAAATTATGAAATCAGACAATCACCGAAATTGCATTCCAGAACCCCCGCGGGCGCGCCGCTTTTAGGATCAATCCTAATTATTGTTGAGCACAAAATTGACCGTGATCTGTGTTTGCACTATCACGGGCTCGTGATTCAAGATGTACGGACGATACTGCCACTGCTCGACTGCGCGCTTCGCGGGAAGAACTAGCATCGGGGGGCCGCTGATGGGCTCAACATGATCCACGTGTCCATCCTTTGCAATTGTTGCCAATAGCACGACCGCGCCCTGCAATCGAATCTGCTTCGCGATCGCGGGATATTCCGGCAGGACTTTGTGCACCACGGCGCCAAGCTGCATTTCTGAAACGTGCATCGGATGGGTGGGTACGGGCGGCTTCGGAATATCAAAGGTACTGCTGCTGACGATGCCAACCGGTAATCCGGTTCCACAGGTACTCACGCATAGAGTGCCGATTTGCGGCGCACTCGGACCTGCGTCCTTGTGGTCATCCCCTCGCCCGACAGTCTGAGGTATAGATCGAGGTTGCACTATGATGTACGAGCTGTCCGAGGCAGCACTTCGGCTCAACCCTGCGTTGTCTGTCCGGACGACCGGCTGAGGCGCGCTCATGAGTCTGATACTCGGCAGCGGAGGGAGTACCTGCAGGCTTTCGACGTGAAACAGCGGAATGGCTAGAAGCACTGCGACTGCCATGCACTGCAGCAGAAGGGAAGTGAGCTTGGTCCAGCCGGCACGATGTCCGATGTGCGGCGACGATTCGAGAAGGCTCTCGGCAAACATTGGCATCCTCCATCGCTCCCATTTTGGAACGATACAGAAACTGACACCGGCGCTCGCGATTTCGCATCCCTTGTTGAAAAAATAAAAAGGCCGCTCGTGATGAGCGGCCTTAGGAAATCTGGAAACTAATTTCCCTATTTCGGTGTCGTAGTGGGGGTCGCAGGCTTGGTCGCCGCAGGCGACGTTACCGGACGATGCGTGACCGCACTCGGAGCCGAAGGTGTAGTCGGCTTGGCGGCAGGAGCCGGCACGCCGGAAGCAGCGTTGTATGCGTCAATAACCTGCTTGGTAATGTCGACGGACTGCGCCGCCCAGAGCACCGGGCTCTGCTGCTGCGAGACGTCGATCACGACCGCGTATCCATTCTGCTTGGCGTACGCGTCGAGCGACTGCATCAGCTTGGTTCCGATGCGCTGTGCAATCTCGTTTGACTGCGTCTGGTAATCGTTCTGTGCATCTTCGAGATTGCGTTGCAGCGTCTTCTGCTTGCTTTCAATCGTCGCTACACGTTTATTGCGCTCGTCGTCGTTCAGAGCACTGGTCTGAGCCGCCAGCTGCTTCTTAAGGTTGTCGACCTCATCGCTGAGGCTCTTCAGCTCGATCTGCTTGGGTTCGAATTTCTTCTGCAGGGCGTCGAGATCGCGTTGACCTTCATTGGTGTTCGCGATTGCTGCTTGGATGTTGATGATGGCGACTTTGGTCGGGCCCGCCACAAGAGAATTTGCGGTGGTGCTTGCGGCCGGGGCTGCGTTCGTATCGGCGGCCTGAGCGAGAGCTCCGGCGGACAGCAGGGCTGCGATCGAGAGAGTTGAAACAATCTTGCGTGTCATGTTGCGATTAAGGACTCCTTGGATTCCGTTCGAGATCAGTTCCGAATGTCGCCTGATGGTTCCGTGAGCGGGGCGATTGCCACAAAGGCATCATCCGGTCTGACCGGCTGACGCTCCCCGGGCCAGACCTCTTGCGAGGTGTTTTGGCGGGTACGGATGGCCAACATTATAGGAGCAGTTCGCAAACAAAAGCAATGAACCCAGAGGATGAAATGACAGTAGCCGCCATTGTATGTGCCTGCTCCGCAGAACAAGATTGCGTCCCGAATGTGGCCTCAGGTGAACGCTGCGGGAGTGTTAGGTTGTGCGCCTGAAGTATGGAAATTCTACTTCCGGCAAAGCCCTAGAAAAGTAGGATGAAGCTCTGAGGTAACTACCACACTCTCCTCGCGGCAAGACTTTCAAGTCGAAGAATCCAATACAAGCAGCCCAATGAAGTCACGCAAAGGTTGTAGCTGAAAGTAGTTTGACACTCGCAAAAATCGAATGTTAGCTTAGAAGGTTGTCATTCACTTTCTCTGCGGGACAATAAGCATTCAAGTTAATGGATGAGACGCTCAGACAACTAGGCGAACTTGCGTTCGGAGCGATTCCGACCATCATCCTCTTTGTTCTCATATGGATTCTGTATCGCGTCATTGTCCACAACGCGCTTATTCATGCTCTCTCCGAGCGTCGCAGCCAGACGATTGGGGCTACAGAAAAGGCCCGCACCGATGTCGCTGCCGCTGATCGTAAGACTGCTGAGTACGAGCAGAAGATTCGGGAGGCCCGCCTGGCTGTCTTTAAGAGTCAGGAAACGCGACGTAAGCAGGTGCTGGAAGAAAGGACAATGGCTATCGCCGAAGCTCGTGCGGCTGCCGAAGCAATGATCGTCAGCGCTCGCGCTCAAATCCAGAAGGAGAGTGAGATCGCCAAGGTCCGCATCGAAGCCGAAAGTTCCAATCTGGCTAAGGAGATCATCCGTTCCATCCTGGGTGCCAGATCGGAGGCCAAGCAGCCCGCATTGGGTGGTCGTGGATGAAGCGCAAGTTTCTCATCTTCATAATCGCATCCTTTGCGACTCTCTCTGTGTTTGCAATTGCACAGCAGACGGCTCCTGCCTCAAGTTCGACTGCAAATGCGCGGAAGCCTGCGCCAGCGACCGCTCCGGCTGAAGGATCGAAAACCGACTCCGCTTTCGCGCCGGAATCGGCGAATTCCAATCAGGAACTAACCCACGCCTCCAACGAGGCAGCTGGACGCACTCCGGAAGAATCCGGTGTTGACAACGAAGGCGGTGCCGGTGAATCCGCCGAGCAAGAACAGGCAGCTTTCAAGTTTTCGCCGGCGGTGCGCGGCATTGCGCATGTTACTGGACTCTCATTAGAGGCCGCTTATTGGCTCTGTGTAGTCATCAACTTTGCCATCGTGGCAGTGCTGGTGATCCTTGCGCTCAAATCCAATCTTCCCGCGATGTTCCGTGGACGCACGCAGGAAATCCAGAAAGGTATGGCAGAGGCGCGCCGCTCCAGCGAAGAAGCTCAACGCAAGCTTCAGGACATCGAATCGCGTCTCGCGCGCATGGGTGCTGAGATCGGCGAGATGCAGAAGCACGCCGAAGCCGAGGGAAAAGCCGAAGAAGAGCGAATTCGTGCTTCGATTGCCGAAGAGAAGCAGAAGATATTGGACTCGGCCCAGCACGAAGTTACACAGGCGACGAGCGCTGCGCGCCGCGACCTGCAGAAATATGCAGTTGAACTCGCAGTCGCGATGGCGGAAAAAGGCATTCGCGTTGATGCGAACGAGGACAAGTCGCTCGTCGAAGATTTCACCGAGCAGCTCGCCTCCGAGGCGCGTCGGAACGGAAACAGCTAGCGATGGCTTCTTTCATCAGCATCTACGGGCGCGCCATGGCCGATGTCGTGGTCGATCGACAGCTCGATGCGGGCCGCATCAGTTCCGAATTGGAATCGATCGGAACCGTTCTCGGCGAAAGCGCCGAACTGCGCACAGTGTGGGATAGCCCTTCAGTTGCTTCCGAGCAGAAGCTCGGCTTGCTCGATGCCATTGCGAAGAAGCTGAGTATCTCGCGTGAAGTACGGAACTTTGTTGCTGTACTGATCTCGAACCGCCGCATCCACGCGTATAGCGAAATCGCGAAAAACACGATTGCCCAGATCAACGAGCGGCTCGGCATAGCGGATGCAGAGATCATCAGTGTGCGCGACCTCGGTGCGCAAGAGCGTCGGCGATTAGAAGATCAGGTCGCAGAGGTCACCGGCAAGCAGCTGCGCGTTCGCTACGCTCTCGATCCTAAGCTTATAGGCGGAGTCGTAGTGAAGGTCGGCAGCACGATTTACGACGGCTCAGTTCGTGGGCAGCTGCAGCGCATGAAAGGGCAACTCACCAGCGTTTCGTAATTTCGAGATTCCGTCCGCCGCGGCGGATGATTTGAAGTCCCGAAATCACGAAATCAGGACACGAAATTTTCATATGGCACAGATCAAAGCAGACGAAATTACCAAGCTCATTCGTGAGCAAATTGAAAACTACGAGTCCAAGGTCGCGGTCGACGAAGTCGGCACCGTGATTTCACTGGGCGACGGTATCGCTCGCATTTACGGCCTCGATAAGGTCATGGCGGGCGAGCTGATCGAGTTTGGGCATGGCATTACCGGCATCGCTATGAACCTGGAGGAAGACCAGGTCGGCGCCGTGCTCATGGGAGAGTACACAGAGATCAAAGAAGGCGATCAAGTTCGCCGCACCGGCAAGATCATGGCTGTGCCCGTGGGTGACGCGATGATCGGACGCGTCGTGAACTCGCTCGGTCAGGCAATCGACGACAAAGGTCCGATCAATACGAAGGAGTCGATCCACCTAGAACGCATTGCACCGGGTGTCATTGATCGACAGCCGGTTCGTGAGCCGATGGCGACCGGCATTAAAGCGATCGACTCCATGATTCCGATTGGCCGCGGACAGCGCGAGCTGATTATCGGTGATCGTCAGACCGGAAAGACTGCAGTCGCGCTCGACACGATTCTCAACAACAAAACCAACAATCTTATTTGTATCTATTGCGCCATTGGGCAGAAGCGTTCGTCGATTGCGAACGTAGTAAAAACACTCACCGACTACGGCGCGATGGATTACACGATCGTGGTTGCTGCGTCCGCGTCTGAGCCCGCGCCGATGCAGTACATCGCTCCCTATGCAGCCTGCGCAATGGGCGAGTACTTCCGTGATAACGGACGTCACGCGCTGGTCATCTACGATGACCTTTCGAAGCACGCAGCGTCATATCGCGAGATTTCGCTCCTGCTGCGTCGTCCGCCTGGACGTGAGGCCTATCCCGGAGATGTGTTTTACCTCCACTCGCGTCTGCTTGAGCGCGCAGCCAAATTGTCGGATAAACTCGGCGGCGGTTCGCTTACTGCTTTGCCAATCATCGAGACGCAGGCAGGCGACGTTTCGGCGTACATTCCGACGAATGTCATTTCGATCACTGATGGCCAGATCTTCCTTGAGACCGATCTGTTCAACTCTGGCGTGCGTCCGGCAGTGAACGTCGGCATCTCTGTAAGCCGCGTGGGCGGGTCAGCGCAGATCAAGGCCATGCGTCAGGTCGCAGGTTCGATGAAACTCGAACTTGCGCAGTACCGCGAACTCGCTGCTTTCGCGCAGTTCGGTTCCGATCTCGACAAAGCCACGCAACAGCAGCTCAGTCGCGGACAGCGCCTCACTGAACTGCTCAAGCAGCCCCAGTTTTCGCCACTGCCGTTCAGCAAACAGATTCTCTCGATCTTTGCGGGAACCAATGGCTATCTCGACGATCTGCAGGTTGCTGACGTACGTCCGTTCGAAGACGCTCTCTACAAGTACGTCGACACCACCAATCCCGGTCTCCTGAGCGAGATCATGGAAAAGAAGCAGCTCGACGACCAATTGAAGTCGGAGATGACACGCCTAATTAAAGAGGCAAAACAGCAGTTCGTAAGCTCACGCGAACCAGCAAAGGCGATCGCGTAGAGCAAGCTAGTAGCTCCCAAGTCCCACGGCTAGCAGTTTAGAAGCTCCCAAATGGCTAACGTTCTCGATTTACGACGACGCATTCGCAGCGT
>CAYZHX010000105.1:0-5103 GCA_964476905.1 uncultured Terriglobales bacterium | reverse complement strand
TTAGAAGCTCCCAAATGGCTAACGTTCTCGATTTACGACGACGCATTCGCAGCGTTCAGAATACGAAGCAGATCACCAAGGCCATGAAAATGGTCTCGGCAGCGAAGCTGCGCCGCGCGCAGGAGCGTGCTCTGGCGGCGCGTCCGTATACGCAGATGCTGGTGAATGTTCTCAAGTCACTGGTCTCGCGCGCCGAGATCTACGATCCCATCACGGGCGAGCCGCACCATTCCCTCCTCGAACGTCGTGCAGAGAAGAACATCCTGCTGGTTGTAATCAGCGGCGACAAAGGGTTCGCCGGTGCCTTCAACGCAAACGTCGTAAAGACCACAAACCGCTTTCTCGAGGCAAAAGCGGGCAAGAACGTCGACATCATCGCAATTGGTCGCAAGGGACGCGATATGTTTCGCCGTCGTTTTCCTTACGCGCAGCCAGGCACTGAAGATGGTGATTATCGTCGCAGCGCTCCGGTCGAGATTGTTGGCGAACAAGTTGGCGTTCTGAACAAGGTTGAGTTCGGGCAAGCACGCGATCTCGCTGCTGAAATCATCAAGCGCTATACGCGTAAGGAAGTGGACGCCGTCTATCTCGTGTACAACGAGTTCAAGTCGGTGATCGCGCAACGGCTGGTAGTCGATCATGTGCTGCCGATCGTAAAAATCGGTGAGCAGGATGTGGAGCAGGCCGATCAATTCACGCTCGAGGAGCGGCAAAAGGCTGCTCACGCGGCGACGACCGCGGGCGTCGGCCTTCGCCAGGAAGATACTTCGGAACAAGACGCTCACCTGGCCAAGTTCGATACTGGTGACTACATCTACGAGCAGACGCCAGAGCGTCTGTTTAACGACCTGCTTCCGCGGTACGTCGCTGTGCAGATCTATCGTGCGTTGCTCGAATCCGTTGCCGCAGAACATGCCGCCCGCATGACCGCAATGGACTCGGCTACGAACAACGCGTCTGACATGATTGACTCGCTCACCCTGACGATGAACCGTGTGCGTCAGGCGTCGATCACGAAAGAAATTATCGAAATCGTCAGCGGCGCTGCCGCTTTGTAAAAGGTTTTTATGGCACAAAATATCGGCAAAGTAATTCAGATCTCCGGTCCGGCAGTGGACGTTCAGTTCGAAGAAGCCACTCTGCCGCCGATCTATCAGGCACTGCGCATCACCAGTGAAGGCTTCAACGTTCCCTCACCGATCAACGTGATCGTCGAAGTGCAGCAACACCTCGGCGAAGGGCGCGTGCGCTGCGTGGCAATGGAAGCTACCGAAGGCATGGTGCGTGGCATGAATGCCATAGATCTCGGCGGTCCCATTTCGGTGCCGGTAGGCAAGCCCACTTTGGGACGCGTAATCAATGTGATTGGCCAGCCGGTGGACAAACTCGGTCCGCTGAATGCGACTGAGCATTGGCCGATTCACCGCCTTGCTCCGACTTTCGAGGAGCAGTCGACTACGGAAGAAATGTTCGAGACCGGCATCAAGGTCATCGACCTGATCCAGCCCTTCTTGAAGGGCGGCAAGATCGGTCTGTTCGGCGGTGCCGGTGTGGGCAAGACCGTTGTGATCATGGAGTTGATCAACAACGTCGCCAAGCAGCACGGCGGCTATTCGGTGTTTGCCGGAGTTGGCGAACGTACGCGTGAAGGCAACGACCTCTGGCTGGAAATGAGCGAGTCGGGAGTTATCAAACCGGGTGACAGCAATGCATCGAAGGCTGCTCTCGTATACGGACAGATGACGGAGCCGCCAGGCGCCCGTCTGCGTGTGGCTCTGACCGGCCTTACCGTCGCTGAGTACTTCCGCGACAAAGAAGGCGCCGATACTCTGCTGTTCATCGACAACATCTTCCGTTTCACGCAGGCCGGTTCGGAAGTATCCACGCTGCTCGGGCGTATGCCGTCCGCCGTCGGATACCAGCCGAATCTTGCGACGGAAATGGGAGAGCTGCAGGAGCGCATTACGTCGACCAAGAAGGGTTCAGTCACCTCGGTGCAAGCCGTGTACGTCCCCGCCGATGACCTTACTGATCCAGCTCCCGCAACGACTTTTGCTCACCTCGACGCGACTACGGTTCTTTCTCGTCCGCTGAGCGCGCTGGGTATTTATCCGGCCGTCGATCCGCTGGCCTCCACTTCGCGCATTCTTTCGCCGCGTGCGGTTGGCCAGGAGCACTACGATGTCGCCCAAGGTGTGAAAAAAATCCTGCAGCGCTACAAAGACTTGCAGGACATCATTGCCATTTTGGGAATCGACGAGCTCTCCGAAGACGACAAGATTACCGTAGCTCGCGCCCGCAAAGTCCAGAAATTTCTTTCGCAGCCGTTCCACGTCGCCGAGCAGTTCACCGGCTACAAGGGCAAGTACGTCAAAGTACAGGACACGGTGCGCAGCTTCCGCGAGATCATCGAGGGCAAGCACGACGATGTCCCCGAGCAGGCTTTCTACATGAAGGGAACGATCGACGAAGTGCTCGAAGATGCGCAGAAGATGAAGTCCGCGACCGCAGCTTAAGAATGGCAGACACGTTACAAATCGAAATAGTTACGCCCGAGCGTTTGCTGGTGAGCGATCAAGCGACAGAAGTCCAGGTGCCCGGAATGTCGGGCTACCTGGGCGTGTTGCCCGGTCACGCTCCACTCATCACCGAGCTTAAGAGCGGTGAATTGAGCTACCGTCGTGCTGACGGCAAGATCGAGCGCCTTGCGCTGCACTGGGGTTTTGCTGAGGTTCTGCCCGACAAAGTCACAGTTCTCGCTGAGCGCGCTGAGAAAGCCGCCGACATCGACGTAGAAGTAGCCAAGCGCCAGCAGCAGATGGCCGAAGAGCAGCTCAAAGATCCCAACGCAAACCGAGAAGAAGCTCTGCGCTTGATTGAGCGCGCAAAAACCCGCCTCGAAGTCGCCGGCCGCCATGACAGCAGCATCTTGAACATGGTGCCGTGAAGAGCTGCTGTCGGCTATCCGCTGTCGGCTTTCGGCCAATCGACCTTGTAATATCCCTGCAGAATCAGGGCTGCAGTTCTGATTTGGAACGCGATGTCTGTTTGTAGTTCTTAACGGTTCCCTGCTCCTCTAACTGCTTCGAGACACATGCTCTACTGCCTATTTGGTGTACTGGCCGAACGCAGGTAGCCGATAGATGGCAGCCTCTTTCCCAGCAACTTTTCCACAGCCCCTGGGTTTGAATTCCCCAGAGGTGATCAATGAAGTCCAACCGATTTTTGGCACTTATTCTTTCCAGCGCGTTGACGCTGCCACTCGCAGCGCTCGCCCAGGAGGCAGGCAGCGCGAGCAGCGGTGACACTGCGAATGCGACTACATCTCAGCAGGCGACCAATAACGAACGTGGTCAACGCGGTGAGAAGTTTGCAGAAGCGCTCAACCTGACTCCGGAACAGAAAGCCGACCTGAAGAGCATTCATGAAAACATGCGCCAGCAGGCACAGGCGATTAAGAACGATTCTTCACTGACAGCAGATCAGAAGAAGGCCAAATTCAAAGAGCTGCGCCAGAGCTCGCGTGAACAGATGATGGCCAAGCTGAATCCCGACCAGCAGAAGAAGTTCAAGGAAATGCAGAAAGAGCGTCGCGGACATCATCGCCATGGAAAGAAAGGCGCGGCCGAGGAAGGTACGCAGAGTTAATACGAGGTCAGACTAGCTAGCACAGAGCCGCTCAGAAATGGGCGGTTTTTTTTTGCCTGTTGGCGCTCTTAACTAGTGCCTATTTCCGATAGCGGGAATTCTCTCGCGAATCTCGGGAGGAAGCTTTTCCTGAATTCGTCTTGCGCCCATCCGAGCCGCATCCTGAATTACTACCGGTGCCGGCGTCGCAAGGGCGACGATCAGCCACACGACACTGGAGAAAGCGAAACCCGCCAAAGCAATGAACTCGAGCAGGTGTGCGTTGTGTGGATCGAAATGGCGAATGGTGCCGAAGGCGATGAGGAACATCGCCGCAGAAACGCTGGCAACGACGATCAAACCTATGTCTATAGTGCGATGAAGACGCTGGCGCGAGCGACAGTGAAGGCAGTCAAGCAAGTGCTGCTCGTAGTCGCCGCGCATCTCGGGAGCAAGGCCGGAGATGTCGTACCGCCAGCCGGCAAGAATATCGCCTACTACTCGATCGACGCACTCTGACATCAAAAACGAATCGCTTCCATTGGCTCATTTTGTGACGCCAGAACCAAGCGGTTCTGGATCAGGTTCAGGCGCCCGCCCAGAGCCCGTTCGGCCGCCTGCCGTGCCAATTCGGGATGGTTGTTCGCCTCGGACAAATGTGCCAATACGAGGAATGCTGCTCCTCCATCATAGTCGGAAGAGAAGAATTCCGCGAGAGAATCGTTGGAAAGATGCCCGACACGGGACATGACACGCTGCTTCACCGACCACGGATACGGCCCTCCGCGCAGCATTTCCAGGTCGTGATTGGACTCGAGTACCAGCGCGTCGCACCCGCGCAAATGAATCTTGATGCTGGCAGGCATGTATCCCAAATCGGTCGCCATGCCGATCTTGATGCCCTCCGTGCGGAAAACGAATCCGACGGGATCAGCGGCATCATGCGGAATGGTGAACGGGAGCACCTCGATGTCGCCGATGGTGAAGCGCTCTCCCGCGCGGAAATGCTCGCAGCGGTCGAGGTGAGCTTTGTCGTCGTCTTCGTAGAGCCCAGCTTGCTTTGTGACAGGACCCCTTACCCAGCGCTGCCATTCCTGATGTGTGTGTCCTGTGATGTAGACGGGAATCTTCAGCTTGCGAGCTAGCACACCAAGGCCACTCACATGATCCGAATGCTCGTGTGTAATGACAATGGCGCTGAGCTGCGCGGGATCTTCCCCGGCTGCGCGCATGCGGCGGAGAGTTTCGCGGCAGGAAATTCCAGCATCGATCAGAATGCTGGTGCCCGAACTGGCAAGGACAGCGGTGTTGCCGCGTGAACCCGACGCGAGCACCGTCATGCGCACCATGCAGCGAAGGATAATCGAAATGCCTGTGGATAAGGAGTAAAAAATCAGGTGCTCGCAATTTATTCTTTCACTGAGATTCCCAATGTCTTCATTTTGCGATAGAGATGGCTGCGTTCCATCCCGAGAA
>CAYZHX010000104.1:5868-14318 GCA_964476905.1 uncultured Terriglobales bacterium | reverse complement strand
GCCAAAAGAGGGCCTCAGGATGACAGACCCTCAAGCTGGTGTGTGCTCTCCGGCAATCTCGCAGAGATATCTGCAACTACTAGCTTCTCTGTGACCCCTTGTGTTGACCTTCGTGAGCTTCGTGTTCGCCTCTCGGGTCTTTAACGCGATACTGCCAACTTCAACAACACCACGCCGTGCGCGGGAACGCTGGTCGAATAGCCATCCGCCAAGACCTGAACGTCCGCATGCTTCCATAGATCATGCGCCTGCACTTTGCGCCGTGCGAGCCCGATGTTGTCCCATTTCACGTCGATCGTCCGCTCCTGATCTGCCTTGTTGAACAGCCCTAGCGCAACGGATCCATCATGCAGCAGGCGAGTCACGATCACTGCTGTTGCGTCAGGATCGGAAAGCCGTCGCGCCGGATTGGCGTCAGGATCCTGATCTATCGCGATGACCTCTTTGTTCATGAGGATCGACTTCGTTTCGTCAGTCATCGTGCGCAAGTCGTTTCCCGCGAGCAGCGGTGCTGCGAGCATTGACCACAAACTCATGTGCGTACGATATTCGTCAGCATTCATGCCGCCGTTGCCGATTTCGAGCATGTCAGGATCGTTCCAGTGGCCGGGTCGGATGTACGGTGCGATATCGAACTGGGTGAAGCCGATCTTCGACATCGATGCCCAGTTATCACTGATGTCACCGGTGGTACGCCAAAGATTGCCGCCGACTTTCGTTCCCCACATCCAGACGTCGTTAATTCCATATTGGCACAGACTAAAAACCATCGGACGGCGCGGGCGATCGCGGCCGCCGCGCAAAGCGTCGCCCATCTTCTGATAGACGGCCTGCATCTCCTCGTTCTTGTAGATCTGCGACGCGCTGCACCAGTCATACTTCAGATAGTCGAAGCCCCACTGAGAGTACGTCTGGGCGTCCTGCTCTTCGTGTCCGTAGCTGCCTTCATATCCGGCGCAGGTCTTTGGACCGGGTGAGGAATAGAGTCCAATCTTCAGCCCCTTGGAATGGACATATTCAGTTAGGGCCTTCATGTCGGGAAACTTCGTGTTGCTGGTGATGTTGCCCTGCGCGTCGCGCTGCCCTTCCCAGGTGTCGTCGATGTTTACGTAGATATAGCCGGCGTCTTTCATGCCGCTGGAGACCATCGCGTCCGCCATGTCTCTTATGGTCTTGTCATCGACTTTGCCCGCGAACTTATTCCAACTGTTCCAGCCCATGGGCGGCGTACGGACCAGCGCGTTGTCCGGAATATCGTGCAGCGAAGGCAGCGGAAGCTTAGCCGGGGGCTTAGTAGCCTCCTCGGTGGTTCTCTCCGCAAGGCCTTTCCGTGGTTCCCTGCCCGGAGATTGCGAGGTCATGTCAATCTTGTCACCTTGCACCGTACCGTCATAGGAAACTTGGCGCGCCCTCTCTCCGGTGCCAAAGGTAGTTTCAAAATGGAGCTTACCGTCCTTATACGTTCCGGCGGTGATGGGAATCTCGCGGTTTCCGAACATCAGTTTGCCTGTGATGTTCTCGCCAGTCTGCTTCAGTTGAAAGAATGTCTCGCGAAAGTTGCCGTCGCCGGTTGGAACGCGAAAGACCCAGAAGCCGGTCAGGTCAGTTTGTGCGAGGAGCGATAACGACGTAAAGACGACGATAGCGATTGCGATTTTTCGAAGTAGCGAAACAGTCATGATCCTAATCATTTTTGGGCCACTGTCCTGAATTTGATGTTATGACGTTTGCCTGCCCTCACCTGCATTCTTGAAGAGGTCACCTAAGAGTTGTCATCCTGAGCCTCGGGTTTGGGCGAAGGATCTCCCGCGATGCTTCCGTATTGTTCGCCGCACATTGGCTCCTTCACGAGACACTATACGCGGCATCCGCCAAAGAGCCTCGGCAGTGCATTTCAGTCTGAAACCTGTAGGTAGATCCTTCGCGCAAAGGAAGCGGTTCAGGATGACAGACTCCTTGCGTCTTCCCAAATGCAACCGACGATCTCGCCTAAACAAAAAAGCAGCCACCGAACCTGCCCCCTGACAGGCTCGATGAGTGCTGTGTCCGAAGCTCGCCAACCCAGAAGATGATGTTGGCACGAAGCTCGATCTGTCGCGCGCCGATATTGCTTACTGGGTTTACAGTTGCGCTTCCAGTGGTCGCTAAGCTGCCGGTCCGCGGAGTGCCGCTGATCGGGTTTACGCCCCTGCCCGAACACTGCATTTCGGACTAGGCGCGCGTCCTAAGGTGGATTCGGTAGAAATCTTCTGGCCCAGCGGCGCAATTAACGAAAGTGCAGAACCTGAAAGCCGATCAATATTGTCACAGTAAAGAAGGTACTGGAATCGTGGAGAAACCCTTCGCGACGTTTCGCAGCAATAAAAAATGAAAAAGGCGAATCGCGGAAGAATTAAGATGCAAATCCTATCGAAATCATAGGAAACATATATTTCACCTATGTCTCTCATTCCCGCAAGATGATAGACATGGAAAAAGAACTCGCCGTCGCAGCCGGGGCTGGAAACCGAACCCTCGATCAAACCTCTACTACTGAAGCCAAGTGCCCCGTTGCGCATGGCAGTCGTCGCGCACATACCAACGCCGATTGGTGGCCGAATCAAATTAGTCTGAAATCGCTGCACCAGAACTCGCCGCTCTCTGACCCGATGGGGAAAGAGTTCAACTACGCGGAGGAATTCAAGACGCTCGATCTGCAGGCTGTAATCAAAGACCTGCACGCCCTGATGACCACTTCGCAAGAGTGGTGGCCGGCAGATTACGGCCATTACGGTCCATTCTTTATTCGTATGGCCTGGCACAGCGCGGGTACATATCGTATCGGCGACGGGCGTGGCGGCGCGGGCTCTGGCACCCAGCGGTTTGCCCCACTCAACAGTTGGCCCGACAACGCAAATCTCGACAAGGCGCGGCGGCTACTGTGGCCGGTTAAGCAGAAGTACGGCCGGAAGATTTCGTGGGCTGATCTCATGATTCTTGCCGGAAACGTCGCGTTGGAATCAATGGGATTCAAGACCTTTGGTTTCGGCGGTGGACGT
This sequence comes from uncultured Terriglobales bacterium, assembly GCA_964476905.1. GTDB lineage: Bacteria > Acidobacteriota > Terriglobia > Terriglobales > Acidobacteriaceae > Gp1-AA112. The sequence goes on along the minus strand of CAYZHX010000104.1, from coordinate 11,280 downwards.
CCGGACGTCTGGGAGCCGGAGGAGGACATCTACTGGGGTCCTGAGGGCAAGTGGTTGGCTGATGAGCGCTACAGCGGCGATCGCCAGCTCGAAGGTCATCTCGGAGCGGTGCAGATGGGCTTGATCTACGTCAATCCAGAAGGCCCGAATGGAAAGCCTGATCCATTTGCTGCTGCGCGTGACATCCGTGAGACATTCGCGCGCATGGCCATGAACGATGAAGAGACCGTCGCGCTGATTGCAGGCGGACACACCTTTGGCAAGACCCATGGCGCTGCACCGCCGCCACAGTATGTGGGGCCTGAGCCAGAGGGCGCGGACGTCGAGGAGCAAGGTCTAGGCTGGAACAACAAATTCGGCAGCGGCAGAGGCGCGCACACCATCACCAGCGGCCTCGAAGGTGCATGGACTCAGACACCGACCAAATGGAGCAACAACTACCTGAAGAATCTGTTCGGCTTTGAGTGGGAGCTTACGAAGAGTCCAGCAGGTGCGCACCAATGGACTCCGAAGAACAGAGCCGGAGCAGACACCGTTCCTGATGCACACGATCCGTCAAAGCGGCACGCGCCCTTCATGCTTACAACGGATCTCGCCCTGCGGGTGGACCCGATTTATGGGCCGATTGCCAAACGCTTTCTCGATCATCCTGACGTGTTCGCCGATGCATTCGCAAAAGCGTGGTTCAAGCTCACGCACCGCGATATGGGTCCGCTCTCACGCTATCTGGGCCCGCTGGTTCCGAAGCAGCCCCAGCTCTGGCAGGATCCTATTCCCAACGTGGACCACAAGCTAATCGATGACAAAGACGCTGCGGCTCTAAAAGCCAAGATTCTCAGTTCTGGTCTCTCGATCTCTGAACTTGTTACGACGGCATGGGCGTCGGCCTCAACGTTCCGCGGCTCCGATAAGCGCGGTGGGGCAAACGGAGCTCGCATTCGTCTGGCTCCGCAGAAGGATTGGGAGTTGAATCAGCCGTCCCAGCTTGGGAAAGTGCTGCAGAAGCTGGAAGCAATCCAGAAGGAATTCAACAGCTCGCAGGCGAATGGAAGCCGAGGAAAGGCAATTTCGCTCGCCGATCTGATCGTGCTAGGCGGTAATGCTGCAATCGAGGAAGCAGCAAAGAGAGCCGGGCACAACGTTAAGGTCCCATTTTCGCCAGGGCGCACTGATGCTTCGCAAGAGCAGACGGATGCGCATTCCTTCGCTGTTCTGGAACCGGCCGCAGATGCGTTCCGCAACTACCGCCGAAACGGAGAGCAACGATCTGCCGAGGAACTGCTGCTGGATCGCGCGCAGTTGCTCACTCTCACCGCGCCTGAAATGACGGTGCTCATCGGCGGCCTGCGCGTCCTCAACACCAACTTCGGACGTTCGAAGCATGGAGTGTTCACCAAGCGTCCGGAGACGTTGACGAATGACTTCTTCGTCAACCTGCTCGACATGAGCACGAAGTGGCAGCCCGGAACAAACGGGAATGGCGGCGCGTACGAAGGACGCGATCGGACAACAAGCGAACTCAAGTGGACCGCCAGCCGCGTCGATCTGCTCTTCGGTTCGAACTCGCAACTCAGAGCGATCGCGGAAGTCTATGCATGTGATGATGCTAAAGAAAGCTTTGTTCGCGACTTCATCGCGGCTTGGAACAAGGTCATGAACCTCGACCGCTTCGACCTCAACACCAGCATGCGAGCTGTGAGCTAAACAGCAGATTCACTAATGGCAGTAAAGCCTGAGTGCGCTATTTTCTCCGCTCACGAGTGGACTAGAAGATGCCGCACTCAGGGCGCTTGCTCGCAGGCGCGGAGCAGAGCCTCAGGTCCCTTCGCTTCAGGCGGTGGCGCGGCCGCGACTCGTAGAAAATAGTTGCTGGTGGGATAGGAACAGTAATGTTACACTCTGCCTGAAATCCGAGCGGCGGTCTTGTTTTCGCCGTGCCCAAAAACGTTCAAAAACAGAAGGCACGACCAAAACGGTCGATCACCAAGCCTGGCGACGGCCACAGTCCGGGTCTGTGGGTGGATTATGACTTGCTTCGAAAGCATCAAGGTCGCAGCTCCGAGACGGTCCTGCACTCTCCACATACAGCCGTCAACAATCGCTATCTCGAGCTAGCCGACATAGCACTCCGGTTAAAAAAGCCAAAGAAAAAATCAAAGCCCGCGAATGGAAACCCCTAGTCCTGGGCAAACGCGAAGCTGTGTTCAATCTTGATAGGATGTGCAGCTTCGAAGATGAGGAGGCTATAGCCGCTTAGGTGTTTGCTTCTTTAGAAGGCCGTCAGGGCCAAAGACATGAGGTAGAGGGCACAAAAGCCATTAAGCCGCCGTTCTCAGCAATGCACCAGACTTGAATCCGTGCCGTGCGTACAGCCATTCAGCAACGCGTGTTTTTAGAACGAGGTGCATCGTGACATCCCCCTCAGATAGTGTCCGCCATCTGCCCGACCGGTCGTCGGTGATGCAACGGAAGCGCAATCTCCCACCGTCGATGCGATAGTGATTGAGAATGCCGTCGTGCCCACAAATGACGAAATCATCCCCGGCTTCCACGCGAGTGCCTCTCCTGCCCCTGAATTGTTCGGATACAAAGACTACGATGCGCCAAAGTCGGCCAAGTATTGCCGTAATTGTGTGAAAATCGAGCTTCTCTGGAGCAGTATGCTGCACCGTCGATGTCATTGCCGATCCTCGGCTCGCGCAGGGCTGTATTTCTGCCAGAGACGCCGACACAGCCAGCAACCCGAATGACTTTATAATTCTTTAGCCCAGCAGCTTGTTTCGCTCTGCGCGCGTACACTTCTGTTTGGAAAGGAGAAGTAAGGAGAGACATGGCAAGAGGAACAGTGAAGTGGTTTAACGATTCGAAGGGCTACGGATTCATCACTCCGGACGACGGCGGCAAGGATTTGTTCGTTCATCACTCCGCAATTCAAGGTGACGGCTTCAAGTCCCTCAAAGAAGGGCAGCCGGTCGAATACGACTCCGAGCGTGGGCAAAAAGGCCCGCAAGCGGTTAACGTGAGGCCGGTCTGAAGTGTCCCGTTGTGAGGCGACCTAAGGGCCTGCCTCACATGCGGTTCCGAGCAGCAAGAGACCTACTAAGAGCGTGGTTCCGGTCGTAGGCGTAAAAAGGAAACGCTAATTGCGTACCGCGCTGCACCGCCAGGAATGCTGATTGTTAGAGATCAGCGTCACGCGCGAGTCCATTCCGCACAACTTCGTCCACGCTCAATGGTGGCGAAGCGCCGGACTAGGATTCCTGCGACTCTGTCCGCGTCTCGACGAGCCGTCTCTCGAGCTGCTCGGGCCTGACGCTATATTGGCAGCCACAACTTTCGCACGTGCCGACGCCGCGCTCGTTCGGCCGCACGTGCTTCGCTCCGTTCTTAAGTACCATCGCGGATAAAACCGCGAAACCGGAACACCGCGGAGTGCGGCATGGAACGCCCCACCAACTGACTACCTGGAAACTCTTAAGCACGTCAGGCCAGCATAATTCATCCGACACCTGAACGCACTGAAGGGACCGCCCCGTCTCAAGAGTTCCCTGCGCAGGGATTTTTGCAGGGAAAAAATTCCCGCAGAAAACTTTTTCATCGCCAGACCCGCATAAACACTGGCGGTTCGTAAACGACCAGGGAACTTGCAGGGAATTAGCAGGGAATGCCATCGCAACCACCGTCTTAGGTGCGACTTACCACCCGAACTGGTGATGCCGCGGGGTACAGCAGGGATTCGAGAAGCGAATTCTGGTCCTGACCGTGGATGTGCATCTTCTTCCGCCTCGTTCATTTTTCAGTTAGCTGGTTTTTCCCGTGTTCCATGGCATCTGTGAACCACCCCAGCAACAAAACGGACTTGCTGCGGACCAGGTGCGATCCGTGTGATGTTCTGGATTTACTGCTCCGCGGCTTCGCGCTCACTTTCGTTGTTATTTTGGCTTTGGCTGAATGTGGCGGAGCGTCGAGCGCCGGTTTTCTGCTTCGCGGCTATGTCGCCAGTGCCTCCCGCAGCCTTTGATTTTCCTGCTCTAGTTCTTGCATTCGCCTTTCTGCGGGCGCGAGCGCGTGTTGAATCTCCTCTGCTGTAAAACGGGGCATGATGTGCTGCTGACAATTCCAATCGAAGGCCTCGACGTGAATCACATACACGCTCTCGACTGCAGCTTTGTACTCAGGATGCCGAACCTGCTCGATCCACTTCCCTGCCGCCTCGGCCTCGAGTATCTCGGCCCGGCCAAGAATCTTCAAACGAGCCTGTCGCGGATAATCGACAAAGATGAGCGCGACACGGCTGTCCGTCGCCACATTCCCGCTGCTGATGTACTGCCGGTTGCCGCTGTAATTCGCAAACGCCAGCGTCTTGTCGTCAATCACTTTGAGAAAGCCAGCCGGACCTCCGCGATGCTGAATGTACGGCCATCCCGTTGAGCCAACACTGGCGATGTAGAAGCTGTCACGCTCCGCGAGGAATTCTCGTTCCATTGAACCAAGCTGATCCCGCTCCGGACCAGAATTCTCCATCCGCGCATACTGCCTACGGCTGCCATGCTTATCTTGCAGAGCCTTGATCGCCGGCGTGAACACTAAGGAACCAAAGTTTTGCGCCATAATCAATTCCCTTTCCGGGACGAACACACTGTGCAAAAAACAAGATGGTCCCGTGGCAATCGATAGATGCACCAGCGCAGCCGACCGACTCAGCGATTTCAGGTTTGGGCATCCTTAGCGGAGCAGGGGTAACGCGTTGTGCCCCGGCATACCAGACACGCGGGGTTCCCCTACCTCCACCTTCACTGCACGATCAAAGTGAATTGCGCCGAATGTGTAATTGAGCCGGAGGTTGCGACCTTAATCGAGCAATTTTCCTAATTGTCAAAAGGCGGCACAAATGTTCCTGCAACGCAAACAGCGTTCTCCTGGCACCCAATCTGGAATGTCACGATGGCAGCCTTCTGAGATCATTCATGCCCTGTGGCAACCTTTGATTCCATTGATCGTGAGTGGAGAGCAGAAGACCCGCTTCTGCCAGAGATTACTGTGATTGCGGATAGCCCCGCCGAAGCAGAACACGACCTCGCACTCCTAAAAGCGGCTAAGGTTCTGGACAATACTCTGAAAGCGCTCGTTCCCCGATGACTTCACTACAAGAGCGAATCTGGTAGTCCCGCCGCAATGTTCGGCTTTTTCGGGGGGGGGCGGGACCTGGCTCCTCCACCCGCGCATAAGTACCATGCTTCGCTTAGCCCCTTTATTGTCGGGTGAACACCAATGAACCAAATTGCGTCCCATATCGAATCCCTTTTCGGGACGAACAATGCGAGGAAGAACTTCGCTAGTCCCGTGGCAATTGACACAGACACGAGTGACGACCGACTCAGAGATACGAGCCCTGTCGTTGTTGCGGTTGCT
>CAYZHX010000104.1:0-5768 GCA_964476905.1 uncultured Terriglobales bacterium | reverse complement strand
CAATGCCTCCGGCAAGACCGTCACGGTTAAGGGTTATGTTCTGGATTCGGCTTGTGCATTCACAAAGGGTCTAAAGAAGCCCGTCAGTTCCGACTGCGCGACAGCGTGCGCGAAGGCTGGCTCGCCGCTGGTGATTCTGACGGATAACGGTACGATTTATTGGCCGATCGCCGACACTACACCTTCGTCAGGTCAGAACGAAAAGTTATTGCCATTTGCAGGACAGAGAGTCACGGCCAGCGGAAAGGTCTTTCAGCGCGGTGGATCGAGTGCTTTAGTGATCGCAAAGATAAGCGCCGATCGAAAGCAGTAGGAAATGCGAGTAAGACGGAACGTATTCTCACTTTCCCGATTTTGGAAGACGTTGGTGTCCGGTGTTTCCGCAACAGCCGACGCTTGCAGGACACTGGGTGGAACCCTAGAAACAGGCAACTCCAGTTGTCGCGCCAACTCCCTTTTCCAATTTCTAACCGAACCGCGCCAGAAACAAAATGCATCAGCCTTGCGCTCGTCCGCGAAAGGCACGAGCGCGCAGAGGGTATTCGATGTAGTCCCACAGCCTCGAACTCACGTAGCCGCCGGTTCGCATTTGACACCGTCGTCGCTGACCTTAAGGCAGTCCTTGCAATCTTCGTGAGTGAGGTAAGCTCTCCCTAGAGATCCCGAGGAGAACACATGCGGTTTCGGCTAGCGTTGGCTTTTTCCGTCTTGGCCCTGGCCGTTATGCTCCCTGCGCAGACACCAGCGCCCGGGTCGAACGATGACCTCGCATCTATTCGCAAGCAGGCCGATGCAGGCGACGCGCAAGCACAGTACGCTCTTGGCGAACACTATTATCATGGCATCGGGGTCGCCCAGAACTACACCCAGGCTCTCTTCTTGTATCGCAAGTCCGCCGACCAGGGTTTTGCTCCCGCGCAAAATCAACTGGGTACCATGTATCAACATAAATGGGGCGCGCCACGCAATTACAAGCTCGCAGCTGCTTACTACAAGTCTGCAGCAAAGCAGGGCTATGCGCCTGCCGAGAGCAATCTCGCGTTTATGTTCCAGACGGGCCTCTACGTGAAGCATGATTTAAAGCAAGCCTTCGCGTACTACCGCAAGGCTGCAGACCAGAATTTCGCGGATGCCGAGGAGGAACTCGGCTACTTTTATCAGAACGGATGGGCCGTTAAGCGGGACTACGCTCAGGCTCTAATTTGGTATCGCCGCGCCGCCGACCACGGCAGTGCTAACGCAGAAAACCAGCTCGGCTTCATGGCCGAACAAGGATGGGGCCAACCACAAAGTTATCAGGAAGCTTACTCCTGGTATTACAAAGCGGCGCAGCAGGGCAATGCTACGGCTCAGGAAAACATCGGTTACATGTTCCAATACGGCACTGGCGTGGCAAAGAACTATGACAAAGCTCGCGCCTACTATTACCAGGCCGCCGATCAGGGAAACGGTGACGCGCTAAACCAGCTCGGCTGGATGTACCAATATGGGCAGGGAGTGAAACAAGACAATGGTGAGGCCCTGAGCTGGTACCAACTTTCCGCTGACGAAGGCAACTCGCGAGGCTACAACAATCTCCACGCCTTCACCAGCGACCTGGAGTATCAGCACGATTACGGTAACGCCGCCAATGAAAGGGTGAACGATCCTGCGTTTTTGCGGGCCCAGCGCTTGCACGATATCCGCTCTCTACGCGCGCAAATTACCGGACTCGAATCCGACGCCGTAGAGCAGGACGATGTCGTCGACCAACTTGAACACATGAACAAGGGCAAGAACGATTTCGTAAGCAAAGCCTTTAAGGCGATAGGCACCGTTGGGGCAGCCAAGCCTCACCTGGAGGCCGCGAAGTATCGCGCCCAAGCGGCGCTCCTGCGGGAAAAGCTCGCGAAACTCGAGAGTCAGAACGACGTTCCGGCGGCGTCACCCCTCGCCGCAGAACAATAAGACGTTGAGTAATGTTTTTGAATGAGCGTCGTGAAGCCATAGGTGAATCCTCAGCGCAGTGACAATCTGTACCAAAGGCTCACACTATTGAGCACAAAAAAGCCCCGCAGTCGCGGGGCTTCTGATTTCAGAAATGGAACGAAATTATTTGCTGGCGCGAGCTTCGCCAAAACTGCGATGGACTTCAGCGAGGAATTCGCGAGCGGGAGATGGCGTCCGCACCTGGCCGTTCAGAATCTGAGTGAATGGCACCATGCGTCCGTAGAGATCACGCGTGGTGCGATCATCCTGCTTCACCGTCGCGCCGTTGATGTCGATACCGGCGAAGAGGCCCTTGGAACGCGAGTAAGTCAGAATTTCGGAGTCGAGCTTTATGTTCGTATCAGCTGATGCTTTGCGGCCGATCGGACCGGCAGCAGCGCTGGCATCCACTCCCACTTTGAACTTGCTCGAAAGGAGTTTCTGCGCACCTTTGTCGTTCATCACGAGCATCAGGATGTCCGTCGACTGTCCGCCGATCTGGGCTCCCCAGCTTCCGCCGCCGAGAAATACCGGAGCCGGTGCGCTCCATGCTGCGGTGTTGTTGCTCAAACGGCAGGTCGCAAAACCGCGGCCATAGTTGCCACCGATTCCGAATGCAGCTTTCTTTTCGCCCGGAATCACGACGATGCACTTCGCGTGCTCCAGCATCTCAGACGGCACCCCTTTGTCGGGCGCTGCCATGATTTCTTTCAACATCGATGTTGCGGAATCGAGACGCTCGGCTACTGCCGGGTGATTCTCTTCCAACTTGGTGCCGGCAGTGGTGGAATGAGTGTCATCGCTTTGGCCGAACGCCACACAGCCGAACGCGACGAGCATGAAACTTAAGAACAAACTTTTCATTGGATATCTCCCTAATGTCCCCTCAAAGAACGCGCTCCAGTGGAGCTTCTGTACCTTGTGATGAGCAGAGTGTTTGCCGTGTTGCGTCAGATGACGCAGTGCTGCTACAGACCAGCAGCTCTGGTTCGCAATTCGATTCTAGGTGGCTGAACAGTGACGATTCAGGAAGTTCCAAGCGGCTCAGCCGGGTTCAGGCAAGCGGATCCAGAGTCCGCCAATACCAGCCATGTTTTCCGGGCAGCATGTCCGACGCTTCTGGCCCTTCGCTACCAGCGGCATAGTTCGGAAACTTCGGAACGGGAAGCTGAGCCCACGCTGCTTCAATCGGTGTAATCAGCTTCCACTCAGCTTCGACTTCATCGCGCCGGGTAAAGAGAGTTGCGTCACCACGCATCGCATCGAGCAGCAATGTTTCGTAAGCGACAGGCGTTTTGGTTCCGAACGCCTCGCGGTAGCGGAAGTTAAGCTGCACATTGGCAGTGTGCATCTCGGTTCCGGGGCGTTTAGCGGCGAAGTCAACAGTAATTCCCTCGTTCGGCTGAATTCGGAATGCCACCACGTTGCGATGGACTTCCTGGTCCGTCTCGTGAGCGAACAGCGCCTGTGGAGTTCGCTTGAAATGCACAGCAATTTCGGTAAGGTTGCGCGTAAGGCGCTTGCCGGTGCGTACGTAGAAAGGCACGCCGGCCCACCGCCAATTGTCGATCGAGAACTGGACAGCCGCATATGTTTCCGTGCGGCTATTCGCAGCAATGCCGGGCTCCTGTCGATATCCTGGAACGGGCTTGCCATCAACCTGACCCGGACCGTATTGGCCGCGCACCGTGCGTTCTGCAACTTCCTCGATCTTCATTGGACGAATCGCATTCAGCACTTCAACTTTCTTGCTGCGAACGGAACTTGGGTCAAATGCCAACGGCGGCTCCATCGCCGTGAGAGTCAATAACTGCAGCATGTGGTTGGCAACCATATCGCGCAACGCGCCGGTCTCTTCATAGAAGGAGGCGCGCTGCTCGACTCCCAGCGTCTCAGCGCCCGTGATTTCCACATAATCGATGTAGTTGCGGTTCCAGATCGGCTCGAACAGAAGATTCCCGAAACGAAACACAAGAATGTTCTGCACCGTTTCTTTGCCGAGATAGTGATCGATGCGATAAACGCTCTCTTCCGGAAAAACCGATGTAACGATACGGTTCAGTTCTTCGGCAGATTGCAGGTCGCTCCCGAATGGCTTCTCGATAATGATCCGAGTCCATCCGTGCTGGTTCTGGTTCAGCTTCGCATGGCCGAGTCCACGAATGATTTCGGCGAATAGAGACGACGGAGTCGCCAGATAGAACAGTAGATTCGGGCTCGCACCCCGGGACTGCATATCGGCGAGATATTGACCGATTTTGGTGTACGAATCAGGATCGTCGGAATCCGCGCGGAAGTAGGAGATGCGGCGCGCGAAATCGTTCCAACCATTGTTAGTGAAGTTACGAGCATCCTTCGAATGAGACGCGGCCTCTTGGAGATCCTGGCGGAAGTGATCGTCGTCGAGCGGCTTTCTTCCGATGCCTACGATCTCGAAGTGCGGTGACATGCAACCGACGCAGGCCAAATCGTAAAGGGCGGGAATCAGTTTGCGGCGTGTGAGATCGCCGGTTGCACCGAAAATAACCACAATGCATGGTTCAGCTTTAGGCAGAGCCGGCGCTGGAAAGGTGCTGGTTGGCCGCACATCAACGATAGTTGCCATGACCGTTCTCCGTTCGTTCGGAAGTTGGACTAACTCACCGATTCCTGAAGAATAGATTCGCAGGAGAGCGCACGGGATTCGCCGCGAGTCGCGCCATTGTTATGGATGAGTCCTATTGCTGCAGAATGTTCTTCATCTCCGGCCGGACCTGTAAGGCATCGATGGCAGTGCGATCCCAGCCTCCACCCAGGGCCTTTACCAGCAACACGGAGGTGACCAAGCGCTGCCCGAGCAATTGCGTCGCTAAACGTTGGTTGTTCAGCAACGTTTGCTGTGCCGTGATTACGTCGAGGTAGGTAACGAGGCCGCCGACGTAGCGATCATTGGCAATATCCAGATACCGCTGCGAGGACTCGACTGCCCTCTGCTGCTCAGCGGCCGCGTTCGCCAACGTTGTAAGTCCCGAAAGCCCATCTTCCACTTGCTGGAACGCGGTCAATACGGTGTTGCGATAATTCGCGACCGAGCCTTGATATCCGGCTTTAGCGTAATCAACTTGCGCATGTAGCCGGCCACCGCTAAAAACGGTTTCTGCAGCGGAAACTCCCAGAGACCAGAATGAACTGGGAGCGCCGAACAGCTTCGCAATGTCGGCGGTCTGCAATCCGCCGCCGCCGGACAGCAAGACTGACGGATAAAAGGCACTCTTCGCCACACCAATTAATGCATTTTGCGCAGCCATCTGCCGCTCGGCGTCGGCGATATCTGGACGACGCTCAAGGACGTCGCTGGGCAGACCCATCGGAATCGCAGGAATGCTGGTGGTCAGCGGAGCAGTTGCGACGTGAAACGCCGGTGCCGGTGAGCCGACCAGAGTCGCGATGGCATGCTCGAAGGTCGCTCGCTGCTGCTGCAGAAGATGAAGCTGTGCGCGCGCCGCATCGAGCACCGTTTCCTGTTGTGCGACGTCGAGCCCCGACGCGACGCCGCCCGCGTGGCGATTCTCTACTAGCTTCAATCCCTTTTCGTCATATGAGATCGCTTCCTGCACATCCGCGATCTCGGCGTCGAGTTCGCGCAGGCTAAAGTAGTCGGATGCAAGGTCGGAAGTTATGAGTAAGCGAACATTTTCGAGATCGGCCGCTGTTGCCTGATACTGCGCGTTTGCGGCTTCCACGTTGTGTCGAATGCGTCCAAAGATATCGGCTTCGTAGTTGAGCTGGAATGGAATCTGAAAGATGTTCTCGGTAATTGC
>CAYZHX010000103.1:3065-14409 GCA_964476905.1 uncultured Terriglobales bacterium | reverse complement strand
TAGCCGCACGGACACGGATTCATCGCGGCAACCAGCATGAAACGTGCCGGGAAGGTCAGGGACATCGCAGCGCGCGCGATCGAGACTTGGCCGTCTTCCAAAGGCTGACGCATTACCTCTAGGACATTTCGCGGAAACTCTGGAAGTTCGTCGAGGAAAAGCACGCCGTTGTGAGCCAGTGACACTTCTCCTGGTCGCGGAACCATGCCGCCGCCGATTAGTCCTGCGTCCGAGATAGTGTGATGCGGCGAGCGGAACGGGCGTACGCCAACGAGTCCTGCTCCAGGCTCGAGCACTCCGGCGACGCTGTGGATCTTCGTTGTTTCCAGTGCTTCTTCGAAGGTCAGAGATGGAAGGATCGTCGGCATGCGCTTAGCCAACATCGTCTTCCCCGATCCGGGAGGACCGATCATGAGTATGTTGTGTCCGCCGGCGCTCGCTACTTCCAGCGCACGCTTCCCGGATTGCTGCCCGCGCACCTCTTTGAAATCGACAGTGAACTGCTGAGCTTTGTCGAGCAGTTCGGCGCGGTTCACTTCGATTGGCGCAAGTCCATTTCCGGTGTTAATGAGGTGCACTACCTGTATCAGCGAGCGCACAGGATAGACTCTCAAACCGCTTACGACTGCGGCTTCTCGCGCATTCGCCTCAGGAACGATCAAATTAGGAATTTTGCGTGCGCGTGCGGCCACGGCAATTGGTAAAGCGCCTCGGATTGGGCGAATGCTTCCGTCGAGACTTAATTCGCCGACGAAAACATAGTCGGGGAGTTCTTTTTTCACAAGGGAGCTGTACGCGCCGAGGATGCCCATTGCCATCGGCAGGTCGAATCCGGAGCCTTCTTTCTTCAAGTCGGCAGGAGCGAGATTGATGGTTACTTTGCTCCTCGGCATTTCAAAACCGCAATTCTTCAAGGCGGCCTGGATACGTTGACGGCTCTCGCGCACCGCTGCGTCAGGCAGGCCGACAGTCATGAAGTTTTCTTTGTCAACAGGGTGCGGTCCTATATCTACTTCAACGTCGATCAAGTTGGCGTCGATGCCATAGACGGCGGCACTCAGCGTGGTAAAGAGCATGGGCGCAGGGGAGTATAAACCAGAGCTGCCACTTCGTTAATTTACAATGTGCAACTCACGATGAAGACTTGCATCACGTCCGCTCGTCTCTTTACGCCGACTGAGGTCATTGCCGATCCGATAGTAGTCATAGAAGACGGGCGAATAGCGGCCCTCAATTCGCGCGCTCTCATGCAGATTCCAGCGGGAGCGCGTCATGTTGATTTTCCTGGTTTGACGGTCGCCCCGGGTTACATCGATGTTCACGTGCATGGCGGGGCGGGTCACGACGTAATGCAGGATGATCCTTCGGGACGTGTCGATTTCGAGAAAGCAATGGCTCGTCACGGTGTGACGAGCTACGTGGCGACGACCGTGACTGCTTCCATGGATCGAATTCTCGGCGCGCTCGATCGCCTCGGCAATCTGATTTCAGCCGAAGACGCCGAGCATCGGCACGTTGGCGCCCGCCCATTGGCCATTCATCTCGAAGGTCCATTCATCAGCTCTGCGAAGTGCGGAGTGCATCCGACCGAATATCTGATTGCGCCTACCCTGGAGCTCTTCGAGAAAGTCTGGGAAGCAAGCGGCGGCACTCTCAAGCTCATGACCATCGCTCCCGAGCTTCCCGGAGCGTCTGAAGTCATTCGCGAAGCCCGTAAGCGTCGTGTCTACACCTGCATCGGGCACTCGAACGCAACGTTCACGGAGGCAGTGCGCGGAATCGACTCAGGCGCGGTAAGCGCCACGCATACGTTCAACGCCATGCGTTCGCTTGATCATCGGGAGCCTGGCATTCTCGGAGCCGTTCTCAGCAACGATCGAGTGATGGCGGACATTATCGTCGACGGTATTCACGTGGCTCCCGCAATCGTGAAATTGTTCCTGAAAGCCAAGGGTCTCGAGAACGCGATCCTCATCACCGATGGCATCAGTGCGACGGGGATGCCGGATGGAACGTATCAGCTCGGGCCGTTTCAGGTGGAAGTGCGCGGTGATCGTTGCGAGTATCAGGGAAAACTCGCCGGCAGTGTACTAACGCTCGATCGCGCCGTGCGCAACGTCATCACCTTTGCAGATTGGACGTTGCAGCAAAGCGTGATTCTCGCGACGAGAAATCCTGCGCGCATGATCCGGGCTGATCGCAAGGGAACGATAGCCGCAGGAAATGATGCCGACCTCGTCTTTCTTACGCCGCATGGCGAGGTCGTAAACACGATGGTCGGCGGCCGAATGTTGAACGAATAGCCTCCGCTCCTCCCTTTTCGGCTCCGATTGTGTAAATTAGGAAGCACAGTTCGTGAATTTGTCCGACTGCGCAAGTGCGATTGTGCAGGCAATCCTAACAATTCGAGCTTGCCATGGAGACAAAGACCTCTAACAACCCACCTGACAAAAATGGCTTTCCGCACTACATGCTCAAGGAGATTTACGAGCAGCCGGAAGCCGTGCGCCAAACCATCGAAGCCTGCGTAAACTCCGCCGGACACATCGCGTTGCCGGCATCCGGAATCAGCGATAACGACGTAAGAACGCTGCGGAAAATGGATATCGCCGCCAGCGGCACCAGCCGGCACGCCGGCCTCGCAGGCGAGTTCATGATCGAACGCATGACCGGCATTCCGGTCGAAGTCGATTTCGCCAGCCAGTATTGCTATCGCGATCCCATCGTCGAACCTTGCGAGCTGGCAGTCTTTATTTCCCAAAGTGGAACAACAGTCGACACCGTTGCAGCTCTGCACGTTGCGCGCAAGAAAGGCGCGAAGACGCTTGCTATCTGCAACGTAAACGACACACCGCTCACACGCGATGCCGACGCGATGGTGCTTACCTTCGCGGGGATCGAAACTTCTATCGCCGCAACGAAAAGCTTCACCACACAGTTGACTGCGTTGTTTCTGTTGGCAGCACACATTGCGCGTGTGCGAGGAAGCTCCGATGCAGCGGTGGATGCCGCGCTGCGCCTGGTTCGTAAGCTGCCGGATGAGATTCATCGGGTGTTGGGGCAGGATAGTCAATGCCTCGCTCTTGCCCGGATCTTCTCGAAGTACGAGTCGTTCCTCTTCCTTGGCCGGGATATCGATTACCCGATCGCGCTCGAAGGCGCGCTCAAACTGAAGGAGGTCTCGTACATCCATGCTGAAGGCTACCCGACGGGCGAGATGAAGCATGGGCCGAGCGCGATGATCGATGAATCACTGCCGCTGCTTGTGCTCGCGACACGTGACGAAAGGGATCCTGCATCTCGCCTGCGCTACGAGAAGACGGTTGCGAACATCCGAGAGATTACGGAGCGAGGGACTCCGGTGGTTGCGGTAGTCAGCGAAGGCGATAGAGAAGTGCGTCGAGCCACACCACACATCATCGAAGTGCCGGATGTTCCTGTGCTACTGCAGCCGATTTTGGAGGTTGTGCCGCTGCAGCTATTCGCGTATCACATTGCTGTACTGAAGGGCAGAGACGTAGATGCGCCTAGGCATCTGTCGAAGTCGGTAGTTGTGGAGTAAAAGACTGTCACCGTCTGAGGTGGCGGATGGATAGGCATCCAAAGTATTGGTACTTACCACCCGCTATAGCGCAGGGTACTGACGTTGCATCAGCGTTCGATAGCCATCGCGACCGAGTTCCCACCACCCAGGCACAGCGCCGCGATTCCTTTGTGAGCATTGCGGCGAATCAGTTCATAGAGCAACGTGACCAGCACGCGCGCGCCGCTCGCTCCAATGGGATGGCCGAGCGCGACCGCGCCACCGTTCACGTTCACTTTCTCCATATCGATGCCGAGTTCGCGAACGACTGCTACCGACTGAACTGAGAAAGCCTCGTTGATCTCATAAAGATCAACTTCGTTCGGCTTCCATCCGGTTTTCCTCCAGAGATTACGGATCCCGTCGACCGGCGCCATCATGACCCATTTTGGATCGACGCCGCTGGTTGCTTGTGCCACAATGCGCGCCATTGGTTGGAGCCCGAGCTGCTTGGCTTTACGAGCCGTCATCACCACAACCGCCGCCGCGCCATCATTGATCGTCGAAGCGTTGCCCGCAGTCACGGAACCATCTTTCTTGAATGCCGGTTTCAGCGCCCGAAGAGTCTCGGCGGTAGTGTCTTCGCGCGGACCTTCGTCTTTATCGAAGATCGCGGGCGGCTCGCCTTTCTTGCGCGCTGGAATTTCGATGGGCATCACCTGCGACTTGAAGCGACACTCTTTCCATGCCTGCACGGCCTTCCGATGAGAGTTCACCGCGAATTCGTCCTGCTGCTCACGCGTGATGCCGTACTTTTCGGCAACGTTCTCGCCGGTAACGCCCATGTGGTAGTTGTTGTAAACGTCCCAGAGCCCGTCATTCACCATGGAATCGATGATCTGCGAGTTGCCGAGGCGATAACCCTTGCGCGCCTGCGGCAGCAGGTAGGGAGCGTTGGTCATCGACTCCATTCCACCGGCTACTACGATCTCCGCATTCCCAGTCTGGATGGCCTGTGCTGCCAGGCCGACGGCCTTGAGTCCCGATCCACAAACTTTGTTTATGGTGAGAGCCGCGACTTCCGGAGGGAGGCCGCCGTTGAGCGCTGCCTGACGCGCGGGATTCTGTCCTAATCCGGCGGAGATCACGTTGCCCATAATGCACTCGTCGATTCGCGTCGGATCCAGGTTGGCGCGCTTTACGGCTTCTTTCACCGCCATCGCACCGAGTTGCGGAGCAGTGAAATCGGTAAGAGCGCCTTGAAACTTTGCAATCGGAGTACGAACTGCGGAGACGATAACAACTTCTTCAAGTGCGGGAGGAAATTCAACTTTGCCGACCGGCAGCTTGCCCGAGCCGATGACTACATCATCCATAGGGACCTCTGAACGTGGTTGAAGCTCGCGCGCAGACCTGAAGGACACGGACTACTGCATCATCGCGAGCGCAACCCTTCATTATAAGATGGCTGTAACCGACCACCCGATTCGCGAGGAGCCTCCTTGAGCGACTTCACCTCACCTGCGCCATCCACGATTACAACAGCTCCTGAGGCTGCGCCGATCGAGCCCAGGCGTGAACACTTCCCCTGGCATTATCTCTACACCTTCGCTCTCGTAGCTGTGATGATCTTCATGTCCTTCGCGGGAGCGCATCAGCAGGGACAGTTCGCCGCACGTCGCGGGCACTTCATTTTTTACGCGCTCACCATCGGAACAGAGCTTGTCCTGCTCGCGCTCACATATCTCGGCATTCGCTTCTCAAACATGACGCTTCGTGAGGTGATCGGCGGACGCTGGGACACGATGGAGGACTTTCTGCTCGATGTTGCAATTGC
The DNA here is from genome assembly GCA_964476905.1 of uncultured Terriglobales bacterium. Taxonomy (GTDB): domain Bacteria; phylum Acidobacteriota; class Terriglobia; order Terriglobales; family Acidobacteriaceae; genus Gp1-AA112. The sequence goes on along the minus strand of CAYZHX010000103.1, from coordinate 9,049 downwards.
GTTCGCATTCTGGATCGTCTCTTTCGGTGTCCTGATAGGACTCGGATACGCAATGCACTTGGCGAAGCCGGGAGCGATCGATGAAGGAAAGAAGACCATTGAGCTCCTTGCTCCGCACGGTGGGCTCGAACTCATAGTTTGGATTTGCATGAGTGTAGTCGCGGGTTTCGTCGAAGAGATTGTCTTTCGCGGATACTTCCAGCGCCAGTTTTCGACGCTGTTGCGAAATGTGTGGATCGGAATGCTTGCTTCTGCTGCTGTGTTCGGTCTTTCGCACGCATACGAGGGACGTCAACGCATGCTGTTGATCTTCGTCTACGGCGCGATGTTTGGAACGTTGACCATCTGGCGCAAGAGCTTGCGTCCCGGAATGATGGCACACGCATGGCATGACACCTTTGAAGGCATTGCTCTCGTGATCTTGGATAAGCTCACCAAAAGCGGCGTGATCAAGTGATGCGTTATGGAAAATATGAGCATCAACTTTAGGAAAAATGTTTCTTGTGAGTTGATCGTGATGGAAAATCCCGCCGGGTAGAACTCAAATAACAACTCACGTCAACCATTTTTTGCTTGACATCGTTTTTTATTGACTCTATACATTCAACAATTGCAACAAAACATCGTTGCTAACTCGATTGAAGAATCGAAAGGGAGAATAGAACAATGGCAACCAAGAAAGCCTCGAAGAAAAAGTCAAGCTCGAAGAAGAAAAAGTAAGAGCTGACAAGGCAAAGTAAAACGGGGGACGCGATGAGCGTCCCCCTAAATTTTTTGTCCGCCACTACACTGCGTTGTTGAAAGGCTCACGCAAGCCATTCGCTACATCAATCAGATCCTGTCCCACAGTGCGCGTGCGAGAGAGAGCTTCTTTCAGTGGAATCGTCACAATATCGGTGCCGCGCAGTGCGACCATCTTGCCGAAATCGTTGCGATGTACGGCGTCGATGGCGCCAATACCGTAACGAGTAGCGAGCATGCGATCGAACGCTGTTGGCGATCCTCCGCGCTGCGTGTGCCCGAGAATCACAGCGCGGGTCTCGAAGCCTGTACGCTTCTCGAGTTCTTGCGCGATGATCGTGCCAATACCGCCGAGTCGGACGTGCCCGAATTCGTCCTTCTTTCCTTTTTCCGCAACGATCTGTTCGTCGAGCCCAGCAGCGAGGCGCGCGCCTTCCGCAATGACGACGATGCTGAAGTAGCGTCCGCGAGCGTGGCGCTGGCGGATCGTCTCGGCCACTTCGTTCAAATCAAATGGACGTTCGGGAATGAGAATCACGTCGGCTCCGCCGGCAATGCCGCTGTAGATCGCGATCCATCCTGAGTCACGTCCCATCACTTCCACGACGATTACGCGATTGTGCGCCTCAGCCGTGGTGTGTACGCGATCGATGGCTTCTGTCGCGATGTTCACAGCGGTGTCGAAGCCAAAGCAGAAATCGGTGCCACTGAGATCGTTGTCGATTGTCTTGGGAACGCCGACAACTTTGAATCCGGCTTCATGCAGTTTGTGGGTCACCGATTGTGTGTCGTCGCCTCCGAGCGCAACCAATGCGTCGATCCTGTGGCGCTTCAGAGTCTCCAGACAGTTCTGGATCCCGCCTTCTTTTTTGGCTGGATTCGTGCGCGAGGTTCGCAGGATGGTGCCGCCGCGCGGCAGAATGCCGGCGATGGCGTTCAGCGTGAGGGGCATGGTCTGATCGTCCACGACACCGCGCCAGCCTTCGAGGAAGCCCACGAACTCGTCTTTATGGTGAAAGATTCCTTTGCGAACCACAGCGCGGATGACGGCGTTTAGACCAGGACAATCGCCGCCTCCAGTGAGGATGCCAATTTTCATTCACGTTCTCCGCTAATGGCCCGATCTGGGCCGAGATTTCTAAAGGTCGAGAGGAGCGTTCTTACTTGATCATCTCTATGCGGGAAAATTCCCGTTCATCGCCGAAGCAACAACAGCACGCAGAGTGGCGACAGGTTTTTGTGCTCGTGGACATGATGCGCAATGGAAGAAATATCTTAGCATCGCGGAGAACAGATACCGCAGTCGACTATGGCGCTCGACTGCCTTCGACACGATCCTTATCCACCATCGAAATAGAAATCGTTTCAAAAGCCCTCAAGTACTCTTGGTTCGCTGGACGAAAACGCCACGCACACCGCAAAATAGAAAGTTCGTCTCGACTCACGAGAGAGCACAAGGAGAGTTATGGTGATTACTGGCGAAGCCATCCGAATGATGAACTATGTTGACGATATTTCCACGACTCTGCGCCGCATAGCCGCCAACATCCCGTTCATGACGGACGAAGAACGCAAGCGGTTAGCCGACTACATGCGCAAGTCAGAGCCAAGCTATCCCAAAATGATTGAAACTTTGGAGAAGGGAAGCTAGCAGTGGCTTCCGTCAAAACGGTTGCGGTGATCGGCGCCGGTATTATGGGCCGGGGCATTGCCCACGTCGCCGCGCTCGGCGGGTACCGCACCATTCTTGAGGATATTCTCCCGGCGAGCCTCCGTAAGGCGGAGAGCGAGATTCGAGCCAATCTCGATAAAGGTGTTGAACTCGGCAAGCTGGAGCGCTCAGCTGCGGATGAGGCGTTTTCACGAATTCAATTTGCAGGCAGTGTAGATGAAGCTGCTCGTGAAGCTGATCTCGTGATCGAAGCCGTCCCTGAGGAGATGGAGTCGAAGATTGAAGTCTTCACGCTACTCGACAAAATCTGCCGCCCAGGCACCATTCTCGCTTCGAATACATCTTCGCTCAGCGTCACTGAGATTGCCTCCGTGACTTATCGTCCCCGCAAATGCGTGGGCATGCACTTCTTTAACCCTGTCCACAAGATGAAGCTTCTCGAAGTCGTTCGTGCGCTTGAAACGGACGACGAAACCATTACAGCAGCTGCCGAAGTTGGCCGCCGCATGGGCAAGGAAGTGGTAGTAATTAAGGAGTCCCCCGGATTCATCACCAGCCGCATCAATGCCATGATTGGCAATGAGGCGTTTTATATGCTTCAGGAGGGGATCGCTTCTGCGGAGGACATCGATAAAGCCCTCAAATTGGGATTAAACCACCCAATGGGTCCTTTTGAATTAGTTGATTTAGTCGGACTCGACACTCGGCTTCATATCCTCGAATACCTGCACAAATCTCTGGGCGAGAAGTTTCGGCCTGCTCCGCTACTCGTGCAGCACGTAAAGGCAGGACGGCTGGGACGAAAGAGTGGGCGGGGGGTCTTCGAATATCTCGAAGTGAAACAAAAATCCGCCGAGGCCAAGACCAGCCACTAACATTCCTGCTGGTCGCACCGTCTATAGCCTGAGGCCAAAGTGTGCCGCGCAGGAACGTCTTTGAGGTGAATGGGTTCAAAGAAATACAGGACCGCTGGCGGTTCTGTTGTTCGACCGGAACTTGAACGACGTTAAGCGCGTACACCATGCTGAACATGCAGCTCCTGTTCGATATCTTTGCCCAAACACTGCGCACCTTGTGGGCGCACAAGCTGCGCTCGTTCCTGACCATGTTCGGCATTGCGTGGGGTGTGGGATCCTTGCTGCTTCTCGTCGGACTAGGCGAAGGTTTCCGCACCGGACAGCGCAAACAGCTCGCGACGCTGGGCCAGGACATCATCATGCTCTGGTCCGGACAGGTACCTGCACAGGAAGGCAGCGGCACAGGAATGCGGCAATACTACCTTACATTCCGCGATGCCCAGGATATTCAGCGCGAATGCAAGCACGTGCGCAACGCGGCCGGCATTATCAATCGCAGTGACATTCGCGCGGTAAGCGACATCACCAACGCCAACGGGCAGGTCTTCGGCAGCACTCCGAATTTGAACCAGATTCGCTATATCCCAATTGGGGAAGGGCGCTGGCTGAATGACGGCGACGAGGCCGAAAAACGCACGGTGGCCATCATCGGTGATGAGATGTCGCGCAACCTTTATCCCGGTGTACCTGCCCTCGGTGCGCCGCTGCTGCTGAATGGTGTTCGCTTCACCATCGTAGGCATCGTCAGTTCGATTGGGGTCCACGAGAACAACTCGACCAACAATCGCGTGTACATTCCGTACTCGACGATGCACCAGTATTTCCCACTGACGAATGTGGGCGAAACACCGGACGCCCTTTCGACCATCAACTATCAGCCGGACACGCGTGAGGATCACGACATCGCGAAAGAGGAAGTTCATCGCATCATCGGACGCAATCACCAGTTCGATCCCAAGGACGAGCGGGCGATCGAAGAATGGGACACGATCAAGAGCGAAGAGATGGTCGGCAGGATTTTCGATGCGATGAACGCGTTTCTCGGTAGCGTGGGAATCGTGACGCTCGCACTCGGGGCCATCGGCATCATCAACATTATGCTGGTCTCGGTTACGGAGCGCACGCGTGAAATCGGACTGCGCAAAGCTCTGGGTGCGACGAATCGCAGCATTCTGACGCAGTTTTTTCTCGAAGGCATTCTGCTCACGGTCCTCAGCGGGGCGATTGGAATGGGCGCAGCCGCAGGGTTGATGGCAGCATTGGGAACTCTGCCATCACCTCCCGGATTTGATACTCCCAAATTGGTACCATCGTCAGCGGCACTGGCGATTGCATGTCTGGCGATTGCCGGACTGGTTGCCGGTTTGTATCCAGCGCGAAAAGCAGCAATGCTGCAGCCAGTAGAAGCGCTGCGGAGGGAATAGCATGGTTCGCGATCTTCTTGGCCAGGCCTACGGCGCGATGTCGCACGATCGACGTCGTACAACGCTCACCATGCTCGGCATGGCGTGGGGCATCGCGACCGTTGTGCTCTTGCTTGCCTACGGCGCCGGTTTTGGTCGCGCTATTAATGCCATCTTTGCCAATTGGGGCGCGAAGGTCATAGGTGTGTGGCCGAATCGCACTTCGCTGCAGGCCGGCGGTACCAAAGCCGGATCGCAGATTCGTTTCCAGCTTTCCGATATTGACTATGTTGCCAGCACAGTTCCCTTGGTAAAGCACATCAGCCCATCGATGTACAAGCAAGTTCAAATTCAATTCGAGAACCGCACGTATTCGATGCCGGTGAATGGCTACTATGCCAATATTCAGAAGATTCTCAATTATCCCGTAGCGATGGGCCGCTTCTTCGACGATCACGATAACGAAGCGCGTGCGCGCGTCGTGGTGATTGGCTCTGAAGCAAAAACGAAATTGTTCTCTGGCCGCTATCCCATCGGCGAAAAGATTCGCATCGATGGCATCAGCTTCGAAGTGGTCGGCGTACTCACCGAAAAGATGCAGGAAGGCAATCAGGACGACAGCAATCGCGTGATCCTGATCCCCTTCAACACCATGGGAGACATCAAGGACATCAAGTACATCGACGGCATGTGGATGGACTACGATACTTTTGCCTTCGAAGGCGTTGAAGAATCCGTCCGCGCCGCGCTGGCGCAGCTTCATGGCTACAACGTGAAGGATCGCCGCGCTGTCTTTCTCTTCAATGCCATGAAGCAGGTGACGCAGTTCCAAATCATCACACTCGGATTGAAGATTCTGCTGGCTTTCATCGGCGCTCTTACGCTCGGGATCGGCGGCATCGGGTTGATGAACATCATGCTAGTCTCTGTTACTCAGCGCACAAGGGAAATTGGAGTTGAGAAGGCGTTGGGAGCACGCAAGAAAGATATTCTCGTTCAATTCCTTGCAGAAGCTCTGGCAATCACTGCGGCGGGAGGAATGTTAGGAATCGCTCTTGCTTATGCAATCTCCTACGGTGTTGGTCGAATCACCTTTTACAGCGCGATCGCTCAACACGCAGATGCCGCAGACATTCGGCTGATTATCGACCCAAGTACGTTGATCGTTGCCACAGTAATCTTGGCCATTGTGGGAATTGTGAGTGGCATGTTGCCGGCGGTAAAAGCGGCAAATCTGGATCCCATCGAAGCGCTGCGCTACGAGTAAAGAGACCCGCCGGCGGAGAAGATGGGGCAGCCGCGTGTTTTGCG
>CAYZHX010000103.1:0-2965 GCA_964476905.1 uncultured Terriglobales bacterium | reverse complement strand
GCGCCCGGCATCGCGCTCTTCAATGGGGCGGTGCGCTGCTCTTCCAATTCCGGATGTGGGAATGCTTTGCGCGGGAGCATCTGGTCCCGCATCGCGGTGTTGTAGACAAAAATTGCTTCGACGGCTGCAGCTTGTGCTAGATCTTCCGGCTGCAGACGCTCGTAAGTATCCATGTTCGAGTGATGAGTGCGCGAGCTGTAATCGAGACGATCCTGGATGAACTGGAAGCCAGGAATGCCAATTGCATCGAAGGCTTCATGATCCGTGCCACCAGTGTTTCGCATTGAGATGGTGGTCACGCCGAGGTCTTTGAGCGGTGCAATCCATTGCTCGAAGATCGGCTCCACTGCTGCGTTTTCCTGCAGATAAATGCCGCGGATGCGTCCGCTGCCGTTGTCGAGATTGAAGTAGCCGGAAATCTTCGGATACTCAGGCTTGAGTTCGATCGGGCCTGCAGGTTTTCGGTCGAATTCGGTGAGTTTGAGTTCATCGGGAGCACTGGAGCGCGGAACGAATCCGAAGTGCTGCTTTACGTAGTTGTAGGATCCGAACTCGCCTTCCTCCTCGCCGGTCCAAAGTGCGATGCGAATGGTGCGGCGAGGCTTCACCTGCAGTGCGTTGAGTATACGCATGACTTCCATGGCGACGACCGTTCCGGCGCCGTTATCCGTTGCACCTGTCGCGGAGGCCCACGAATCGAGATGTCCGCCGACCATCACGATCTCGTCTTTCAGCTTCGGGTCCGTTCCGGTAATTTCCGCAACGGTGTCGAAGCCGTGCTCGTGGTCACCGGTGAACTTGGTATCGATATTCATCTCAATCGATACCGGCACGTGCGCTTTGAGCAGGCGATAGACGCGCCCGTAGTTTTCGATTGCCATCACTGCGCTGGGGATCGGGCTTGCGTGTTCGCGGCGATATACGAACCAGCCAAACGTGGATCCGGTGTCGTCGAAGAGAGTGCCGCCGGAGCCACCATTGTTACGTCCGTCGCGGCTGGGGACTAGGACGGCTAATGCCTTCTCATCAGCGAGGAACTTGCCGATTTTTTCACGGAATTCGAGGCGCTTCAGATACTGCTGGAAACCGTCTCCGCCTTCACGTTTCAGCGGATAAGTTGTAAGACGTTTCACGTCTTCATCGTCCATCCGCGCGAACAGCGGCTTGTCGACGGGACTCACATCGCGCATGTCGCCTAGGAGGATGATCTTGCCCGCGAGCTTGCCTTTGTACTTATCGAAGTCTTGGTCGGCTTTGATTTCCACCCAGGTGACTGGGCCGTTCACTGCGCCGTTCGTCGACGGCGACCACGGTGAGGCCTGGGCGATGAAGACTGCAGTATCCGGCGAAGTCATGCGCACCCAGGTATTGAGTTGCTGCCATCCCATGCCGAACTCGCCCCAGTCTTCGAGATGAGCGTTGCTGCATCCCATGGCGGTGAGCTGATCGCGCGTCCACTCATTCGCGCGCTTGAGATTCGGAGAACCTGTGAGTCGCGGACCGATACCGTCCATCAGCCCCGATGCGTACTCCATCACGTGCGAGTGTTCGATCGCCTCATCGCGAATACCTTGATACATGTCGTAATCGATGTTCTCGCGTTGCGGCTGTGTCTGTTCGTACGACGGTGTTGCGATGGCGCTGCCTGGCTTCTTTTCTGCCTTCCCAAGTGCAACAGCAAACAAGGCAAACACGCCAATAAACAGGTTTCTGCAAGCCATGGATACAAAAGTCCTCACAGCATCCTCATTATTAACCAGGCAGTGAATCGCAGAGTAGCAGAAGGCGTGCGGATGAAACAATCAGAACACCAGGACAGAACGAGGCGTCCGATCACTGTCAGCCCACGCACACACATCAAAATCTCACATGGCTATGAAGAGCGTCGGAAGCGACGTGAGATTTTTTGTCCCCAGGGTACTAAGGCAAAATCTGGCATCCAATGCAGGTAAAGCTGCTGTTATTCTGGCGGAAGTTGTCTCGGAAAGCAGGCTCAATTGGCGCTCACGCTGCTGTGTATTGATGACGAACCCAACGTCCTCGCGGTTCGCAAGATGTTGCTCGAGACGATGGGCTATCGTGTTCTTCAGGCACAAAGCGGGCCGCTGGGTCTGGACATCCTCACTCGCGAACACGTTCACACCGTCATCGTTGACTATAAAATGCCGGAGATGACCGGCTCGGAAGTCGCGGCACGTATTCGACAATCTCATCCGGGGATGCCGATCATCATGCTGTCGGCTTTTGTAGATCTCACTCCGGAGCAGCTTAAAGATGTAGACGCCTACGTGACTAAAGGCGAATCGCCCGACGTGCTGCTGCGTACGATTGAGAGAGTTCAGCCGAAGCCGAAAAAGGCTGGCCATGGCCGCTAGGCCTCCTCAGCCCTCCGGTGCTGCCAAAGTGCGCACAGCGCACCGCGTGCTCCTCTGTATCGATGACGATGAAACGCAGGTACTCATGCAGCGCGCGCTGCTTCACTCCAAGGGATACGACGTTGTCGTCGCAACGGGCGGCCGAGATGGGCTGGCGGCATTCAGCAACTTTCACGTGGACCTGGTCGTCGTGGACTATCGCATGCCCGACCTCGACGGGGGCACTGTCGCACGAAAACTCAAAGAAAAAGCTCCTCACGTGCCGATCGTGATGTTCACGGGGGTGGACGATATCCAGCCAGAGGCACTGACGGCAATTACTTCGCTAGTAAAGAAAGGCGAGTCCCCCACTGCATTAAGCGATGAAATTCAGCGATTGCTTGCCTCGTGAGGGCGCCAGTCTGAGTTTGACCGCAGGCGCAGTAAACCGCTAAAATCAAGTTCTTACGCACTAAATCCCACCCGATTTAGGCATCAGCATCCCGGAAAAGGACAAGAGTTCAAAGAATGGCAAACCATTTTTCTGCGCTTAAGCGCGCTCGTCAGACCGAAAAGCGTACCCAGGTGAATCGCGCCAACAAATCTCGCCT
>CAYZHX010000102.1:12819-14502 GCA_964476905.1 uncultured Terriglobales bacterium | reverse complement strand
GTCGGCGGCGGCATGATCAAGATCGTGAACAACACCGTGCCGAGCGCTCTGTTCAAACTCGGCTACTCCAGCGAGCAGGCAAGCGGGATTGTCAGCTATATCGATGCCACCGGCACGATCGAAGGCGCGCCGGGACTGAAAGAAGAACACCTGCCGATCTTCGATTGCAGCTTCAAGCCGGCAAAGGGAACGCGCGCGATCCACTACATGGGACACATCAAGATGATGGCCGCCACGCAGCCCTTCATCTCTGGCGCAATTTCCAAAACGGTAAACCTGCCGAACGATGCCACAATCGAAGACATCGCTGAAGCTTACATCGAGGCGTGGCGTGAAGGTCTGAAGGCTGTCGCGATTTATCGCGATGGTTCGAAAGGCTCGCAACCGCTCAATGTGTCTGATGGCGATAAAGCGAAGTCTGCAGTCGGTTCACAAGCCGCGGCATCAAACCAGCCGCCGGCGACTCAGCAGCCAGTAGTTGAAGTTCAAGATCAAAACGCCCCACCGAAGGCTGTTCGCCATCGCTTGCCGGAGGAGCGTGCGTCCCTCACGCACAAGTTCTCTATCGCGGGCCACGAGGGCTACATCACGGTTGGCCTGTATCCCAACGGACAGCCGGGCGAGATCTTCATCAAGATGGCAAAGGAAGGCTCGACAGTCTCGGGACTGATGGATGCCTTCGCTACCTCGGTCTCTCTCGCTTTGCAACACGGCGTGCCTTTGAAGGTACTTTGCGAGAAGTTCGCGCACACGCGCTTCGAGCCAAGTGGCTGGAGTGGGAACAGCAAGATCGGCTTCGCCAAGTCGATCACCGATTACATCTTCCGCTGGCTGCACTATCGCTTCGTCGAGCCCGAGCAAGGGGATTTGTTCGAAGGCATGTTGAAGCGAAACGGCGTGTCAGCAACGGTTCCAGAACTCACAGCCGAGGCATTGGCTCCAACGCCTCACCTAACCGCCAATACCCAGCAAACAGCAACCACTAAACACCATGCCGCCGACGCACTGCGCGAGTTCGTCGACCTTGGCGATGCGCCATCGTGCCACGTCTGCGGTTCGATTATGACTCGCAACGGAAGCTGCTACCGCTGCATGAGCTGCGGCAGCACTAGTGGATGTAGCTAAACAAATCGGGTGATTGCGTGATTTGGCGATCTCAAATCACGCAATCGCCAAATCGCAAATTGTAGCTTGACTCTGGCCGAGGAAACCTCCCCCAAATGCGCGAGAAGAACGAATCGCTCCGATTTCCGGTTGAAGAAGTTGAGTATCAGCCAGATCCTGGCAGCCTGGCAGGATTCATCGCAGGCATGTCGGAGAGGGTGGATGAGTTGCTAGCTGCAGCCAACTGGCAGCCCAGTTTGGAATAACCGGGCCCGAGATGTCGTGCTCGAGACCCAAGTGTCCGCCACCTCAGGCAGACCGGTGTTCGCGGGGCAGCTACACGCTTGTTATCTTCCGATGTACCAGCAAGAAGTAAAGAGAAACGCCTATCAGTAGCAGACCGTTTGCTGTGAGCACAATGGGTGCTGTGAATGCCGGTACCAGCCAGCCCGATACTAAATTCCCTAATGGCATTCCACCCCGGAACGCACAGTTGTAGACGCTCATCACGCGTCCGCGCATCTCGTCCGTGGTGATGAGCTGCACCAGTGAGCTCACGCTCGCGAAGACAGCCATCAA
>CAYZHX010000102.1:11575-12719 GCA_964476905.1 uncultured Terriglobales bacterium | reverse complement strand
AGCAGCAGAGCGATGATGGGGGCGACGAACGACAACGCATTCAGCCCGAAGCACCAGGTTTCACCGATTCGAGCTAACGCTTGTCCGGCAAGTGCAGGACCGATCGTTACCGCCATGTTGAACTGAATCGAGTTCAGCGCGATCGCATTCGGCATGTCTTCGCGAGTGACCAAGGTGGGAATCAACGCTTGATACGCCGGACCTCCAAAGGCCTGGGCCAATCCCGCGACAAACGAGAGGCAGAGGATGTGCCATATATGGACGGTGCCCGTGGCGACTAGGATCGTGAGCAGGGCGGCGGAGGCGAGTTGCACGTACTGCGATCCAAGCAGAATCCTCCTTCTTTCCACACGGTCGGCCACAACTCCTCCGAGCAGGGAGAAAAGAAAGATGGGAATGCCGCCGAGAAATTGGTCGAGAGCGAGCAGAAACGCTGAATGGCTCAGCCGGTAGATGAGCCAGCTCTGCGCCACGATCTGCATCCAGGTGCCGATGCTGGAGATGCAGGCACCAAACCACATCAGGCGGAAGTCTCGATATGAGAATGCCTTGAAAACCCGCGTGAGAATGGGCGGTTTCGCCGTTACGGTCGGCCCTAGTGTATCCAGCTCAGTCGGCAATCGTGTTCGTCCTTGAAGCTCAGCTTACACTTTGACGCGGGCCTTCGGTAAGCGTAACCGGAGCGGGACAAGCGGGCGAAATTAGGCGGTACGTGCGAGCGCGTCTGACGCACAGTTCAGGAAGCGCGTCGGACCAACTAACTTTGGTTGGAAGGAACCGCAATCGGGCCGAACGGAGGTCGCAATGTGTCGCAGGTACTGAATGCGTCTCGAGGCGTAGTGCCGACGGACTTCCTGAAACTCATTAGAATCATCATTCCAACCTTCTCAAACCTTTCGATGGGTCCACACAGCCTTGGAGCGACGTGAAACCGATGCTGTTCCACGTCAAGCCCGAGTTGCTTCGCTGACTGCACAAGTTCTTCTGCTGTGAATTGCTGCTTCTGGTGGTGCAGATAGCAGTCGGGACGAGCTAAATGACTGAGCCTGGGAAGCCAGCGACTGACCATAGGGTGATGAAATCCAAACCGCTCGAGCCGACGAAAATAGCTGCTCCGATTCGGAACCGTCAGGATTAACAATCC
>CAYZHX010000102.1:0-11475 GCA_964476905.1 uncultured Terriglobales bacterium | reverse complement strand
ACTCCCGCTCCGCATCCAAAATCCAAAGCTGTACATTCCGCTCCAGTGTTTTTCCGCTTCGAAAGATCCTCCGCAATGATGCTGAGAACCAGGTTTCGGCGTTCCTGATAAGTGCGACTGAGATAACGACTGCTCCATTGAGGAGCTTCTCTTTCGAAGAATAAATCTACTGGCAGCGAGGAGCGGTCGATCTGTGCGACCACAGGAGAATGTCGAACTCTCATAAAATCAGCAAGATAAAGGATGTGCAACCTTGATGCAGCGCTCTCGAATCTGACCATTCATGTGGTGGCTTCTCGGCGCGGCGATCTGGGTTGTTTTGCTGATAGTCGTAATTGCGCTCTGCCGCGTTGCCGCGAATGCCGATCAAGCTGCGAGTAACTCCTTCGCTGGTATGGAGCGGGCCGAACGCCAAAAGCTTTACACCCTCACGGTCGAACGCCGCGATAAAGCCGCTTGACCCTCTATTCTCGGCCCAGCGATTCTCATCTAATCTTCAATCAGGTTTGTCGATAGTAGGTCTTCTCAAGCTGTGCGTGGTAAGCATAGTAAGGTCCATACGAGCGATAGTTGACCGCATTTACTACGATTCCCAAAACCGGTACTGCGTTCTGATTCAGGGTTGTGCAGGTTCGGGCAAGAGCTTCACGCGTTGTCTGGCCAGAGCGCATGATGAGCAGCACGGAATCGGCTTCGGCGGCGATTCGCAGGGCATCCGTGACCGCGAGTACCGGAGCAGTGTCGATGATCACGTAATCGAATTGCTCACGCCAGGTGCGCATCAGGTCTCGCATGGCGGAGGAACCCAACATTTCAGCCGGCATTGCCTCTTCCGGTCCGGCGGTCAGTATCGCAAGCTGCGGCAGGCTCGCTGCGGAACACATGACCTCATCCCTTGCCCGCGCATCGCGAAGAATTGTCGTGAGCCCACGAACGTTGGTCAGTCCAAAGCAGGTATGGAGAGTCGGCTTGCGCAGATCAGCATCGACCAAAAGCACGCGCTTACCTTGTTGAGCGATGACCACAGCACAATTCGCTGCGATGCTTGTTTTCCCTTCGCCGGGCAGAGAACTCGTTATCACGAGTGTCTTCAGTTCAGGTGGTGACAGCAGAATAGAAGTTGCCAGAGTTCGATACGCTTCTGCTGCTGCCGAATTCGGCTTGCGCACCGAAATCACCTCTTTCCTGTCTTGGGAATCTGTCTCTACGATTTGCAACTCAGGCCCATATTCGGGAATGAGTGCGAGCGATGGCATCGCGGTGAATGCTTCAATGTCGGCTGGATCGTCCAGGGGGCGGTGAGTTCCTTCTCGTAGTGCGATAACGATTGCACTCAGGAGGATGCCAAGAAACAGTCCAATCAGGGAAGCCTTTCCCAAATTGGGAGACACGGGGCGGCGGGGCACTTCGGCAACATCAATGACGCGGATGTTGGTCGCGCGAAGACCCGCTGCGATTCCCGCCTCTTTCATTCGCTCCTGAAGCGCATCGTAAAGCTGGCGATTGGAGTCGAAATCGCGCTTGAGCAACCCATATTGGATGGCGCTTTCGTTCAGGCGATTGGCTTCTTGCTTCTGCTGCTCGAAAGCTGTTTTGAGTTTCTGCTCTGCACGGGCCGTGGCCAGGTACTCGCCTTTCGCTCGAGCCTGCACTCGGCTAAGCTCAGCCTGAATACTGGCATCGACACTCTTTATGCGGTTGTTTAGCTCAATCACTTTCGGGTAGTTCGGACCATAGGTCGTGGTCGCCTGCGCGTATTCGTTCTTGAGGTCAGCTTCGCGCAGCCGTAGTGTCTGCAAATTTTCCGTCGATTTAGTGTCGGGAAGCTGATCCAGATCGCCGGAAGCGACTGTCTGATAGAGCGATTCCTTTTCCATCCGCTCGGCCTGCGCAGCGGTGAGTTGCTTATTCAGATCTTCGAGTTTGGCGGTAACGACATTCTGCTTGTCGTCAATTCCGACAATGTTGTGCTCGCGCTCGTATGCGACAAGTTTCTGCTGTGATTCCTCTACTTGGGTTCGCAAATCAGTCAACTGGCCGGACAGGAAACGCGCTGAGCGGGTGGACGCTTCATAGCGTGAACGAATACTGTCGTCGATGAAGGCATCGACGAGCGTGTTTACGATTTGCGCGTCCAACCGAGAATCGCGTCCCGTGTAGCTGACCTGAACAATGCGCGTTTGCTTGACGCTATTCGCGGCAAGATGGGAGAGCAGAATGTCAACCGCACCACTTTCTGCTGCAGTCTCGCCTGATTCGGATGGTACAAAAGGCTGGATAGGCGCCAACTTCGCTTCCCGCATGAACTTGGCATTTTTGTCCAGCTGCAGTTTGCGCACGACGAGCAACGCCAGCTGCCGGCTCTGAAGAATGTGCAACTGGGTGTCGAGCGTAACCGAGTAATCATCGGAATCACCTGTCCCGAGCCCCAGACTTTTACTCAGCGATAGTCCACTCTCAGCGTCGTGATAGATGGCGAGGGTTGCAGTCGCGCGATAGGCCCGAGATTGAATCGCAGCAACGAGCAGCGAGACTAAAAGCACTGCAAACACACAAACCGCAATGGTCCATCTGTACTTCTGCAGCAACCAAGCTGAACGTTGAATCGGAGTTGGTTCTGGAATGCGAGCGAATAGCCCGGCAGGAGGGACCTGCGCGAGTCTGGATGACTGCTCTTCGCACTTCACCAGGGCCTGCGAGTTCATGAGGAGCGGCGCGAAAACGAAGGACAGGAACTTACAGGATAGCCGTGGAAATTACAAGAGGGCGGGCTATGCCGGAGGGTCTAGTTCGTCCAGTTCAAGGAATTGGCGTAAGACGGGATTGTCGCTCTCTGCCATTCCCTTCATGGGTCCGAAATAGAGCGCAGTGCCTTCATGTAAGAAAAGAACCCGATCGGCTAGTTTGTGCGCGAGGCGCATGTCGTGGGTAACGACGATACTCGTCAGCTTGAGCTGGAATTTGAGCTTCTTGATCAGGTCACCGAGCAACTGGGCCATGAGGGGATCGACCATCGTTGTCGGCTCGTCGTATAGGATGCACTCTGGCTGCGCGGCTAAAGCACGCGCTATGGCGACCGACCGCTTCATTCCGGTCGAGAGATCTGAAGGCAGGAGATCGCGCATGGCTTTTACGCCGACCATTTCCAGCAGCCCGTCCACGACCTGGAAGATCTGCTCTTCATTGAGATCGCGGCGTTCGCGCAAAGGAAAAGCGACATTCTCGCCAACACTGAGCGAGTCGAACAGAGCTCCATTTTGGAACACCATCGTGACTTTCTTCCGAATGCGTTCGAGATTGGGATCGTCCATGGTGGTGATGTCCTCACCGGCAACAATCACCTCACCGCCGTCGGCCTTCAGGAATCCCATAATGAGCTGCAGGGAAACCGATTTCCCGACGCCGCTGCGTCCGAGAATGCACATCGTCTGCCCTGGAGGCACATCGAAGTTGACGTGTTCGAGCACAACGTTCGATCCAAAGGCCTTGCACACGTCTTTAAATTCGATATAAGGACGCAACTCGGCCTGAGGAGCGCTCGGAGTTTCTACGAGATGAATTCCGTCACTTGACATGAAAACGGTTAGCTAACTCCTTCGCGCGCTCCAGGTCCGCTGGCGTGTTGACGTTCATCAGCATCTCGACGACGAAGCCCGCAGCAGTGAGTTCGCGCTGATCAATGATCCGTATTATGTTGCCCTGCCCAGTCATCATGCCCTGACTTCCTTGTTCTAACAAGTCTCGAATCGACAGTTTCCGATTTGATAGCGCGCGTTCCACGATTGGCAAGAACCTGCGATGGTAAGCAGCGCAGAGCGGCTGCAAAACATGCCGAGTATGGAGCTGAGCTGAAGGTGATTTGTCATGTAAACCGGACGTATCCGGTAGTGAAATCGTTGTTCGCGGTACAACCGCCGCGTGGCGTGGTTCGCATTTTGCGACTATGAACCGTAAGAGCGTACTGGGGACTAGCGGCATATCGACAGCCAGAAAGACATTCCAGTCCGTTTCGGAATGACGCAAGGCAGAGTGAATTCCTGCCAAGGGTCCATGGTTCGGGAACTCATCCGGCAGGTTAGCGAAGTCGTGCGATGCTGACGGGCCGAGGACGATGACCTTCGGCACGGCCTCGCGCATGCGTTTCAGAGCATGTGTCAGCAGAGTTTCGCGGCCCCATTCGATTCCACCTTTGTCCCTTCCCATTCTCCGGCTTTGGCCTCCTGCAAGGACAAAACCGGTTATATCGCCGTGCGGCATTGGTCAATAGACTAACAATGTCTCGTGCCATCAATTGTGCGAGATCCGATTACGGCAAATTCCCTGGGCAGGGAATCTAACAGGGAAAGAATTCCCGTAAAAAAAATTTTATCGGCAAACCCGCATGAACACAGCCGGTTTTCAATCGAGCAGGGAACTTGCAGGGAATTGCGGAATTTCGAGCCTAATTGCTTCCGGCAGCATAACTTGAGAAGGATTGATGGTCAGTATGCCGGTTCTGCCAGGGAAAAAGCAGCCAATTCCGACCCTCACTGTGGGGTTCGCCTTTCTTAGCGGCCACCGGCTGGTGTCCATCGCCGCTTCAAAGTTCTTACTCTCGTCTCTTTGCGCGGCGCCTTATGCCCAAATCGGTCCCACAGAAGTTAATCCCCGGAAGGTCATGTCCTGAAATGCCATGCCGCAACTCAGGCGAAATGGTTATCATACGGTGAGGTGCTGGGTATCACTGCCCAGGCAGTCACCCGATGCAAGAACGGAAGTCCAGACTTGGCAATCGCGCGATTCGCAGCCTTCTGCTGTGGACGTGGATTGCCGTCTTTGCCACAGTCTCCGTTGCGGAGACGACGCACCATCACTCTCGAGCCAGTCGTTCCGAGCAGCAATGTTCAATCTGCATGGCGGCGCACTCGATTGCTCGTCCTGTACAGGCCAGCAATGCGGTCACAGCACCTACGCGCTGTGTCGGATTCCTATCTGCTGCTACACCTGTTGTTTCTGATCACGTCTCTATCCTCTCTTTATATATTCGGCCTCCTCCTGCGGTGTGAACCCTCGATTTGAATAGTCCAAACCTGGAATTTCACGTCCTTTGATCGCCATTCCTGCGCGCGTGCGTTTGCGCACGCCTCCGCACGGGACAAGGACAAACACGAGGAGGAGGATCCACGTGCATTATTCTTTGCAAGCTCTAATTGTTGCTCAACACGGGCGCAACACTACTCGAAAAAGTACACTGTTGACCGTCATCTTGTTGTGCGCCACGTCGTTTTCATTCGCTCAGTCCAGAAGTTCCACCGCTCTGAATGGATCCGTAGTTGATCCCAGCGGAGCGGTCATTCCCGGAGCCACGGTCGAAATTCATAATCCCGTAAGCCAGTTTCAGCAGACGGTGACAAGTGACAGCTCGGGCGCGTTCAGCATTCCGAACGTCCCGTTCAATCCTTATCATCTGACGGTCACGGCAAAAGGCTTTGCGCCATCTGTGCAGGACGTCGATTTGCGGTCTCCTGTTCCGGTGAATCTCAAAGTCACTTTACAACTTGCAACTGCGGTACAAACCGTCACCGTCGAAAGCAATGGAGCCGACTTGATCGAGAACGATCCAACGTTCCACACGGACGTCGATCGCTCTCTTTTCGACAAGCTGCCTCTGGAGAGTCCCACTTCGGCGGTGAGTTCTCTGGTGACGCTCTCCTCGCCCGGAATTGCCGCAGATTCTAACGGCTTGTTTCACGGACTCGGGGACCACGCGGAAAATTCCTTCTCGCTGGATGGTCAGCCGATCACCGATCAGCAAAGTAAAGTCTTCTCCAATCAGATTCCGCTAGATTCGGTTCAATCAATGGAAGTCATCTCCGGCGCGCCTCCGGCTGAGTTTGGCGACAAGACCAGTGTCGTCATTCAGGTGACTACCCGTTCCGGATTGGGAAGCAAGCAGCCCCATGGAAGCTTCACCACTTCCTACGGGTCCTTTGGAACCACGACGGGAGCGTTCGACCTCGCTTACGGCGGTGACAAGGCCGGCAATTACCTCGCTGTGAGTGGGCTGAACACCGGACGCTTCCTAGATCCTCCGGAATTCAAGGTCATGCACGCCAAGGGCAACGAACAGAATCTCTTCGATCGTGTTGATTACAAATTCAGCGGTGCGGATTCTCTCCAGTTAAATCTAGGTTTCACTCGCTCCTGGTTCCAGACTCCGAATTCGTACGATGATTTGAACCTCGGAGTGACAGATCCTTCCGGCAATCTGGTAGGGCCAGCAGACCAGCGTTCCCAAATCAAGACCTTCAACATCGCACCTTCGTGGACACATATTCTCGGTCCCAATTCACTCTTCACCTTCGGGACCTTCGTCCGCCGCGACCAATTCAACTATTATCCCAGCGCTAATCCACTGGCCGATTTCAGTCCTATCCAGTCGCTCTCGATCGCTCAAGATCGGAGTTTGACCAACGCGGGAGCTCGCTCCGATGTGAACTATACAAAGGGCATTCACAACATAAAGATCGGCGCGACGTACCAGCACACGTTCCTGAACGAGAACGATACGATGGGCATCGTCGATCCTGGTTTCGTTGCATCGTTCGGATGCCCAAATGGGAATCCCTCTCCGGATCCGTGCGCGGTACTGCCTGCGTTTGATCTCACCACCGGTGGACAGCCGTTCACGTTCCGCGGTCACACCGACGTCAAGGAACTGTCTCTCTATGCTCAGGACGCCATTACAAAAGGGAACTGGACCCTGAATCTAGGATTGCGGGGCGACTTCTATAACGGCTTGTACGTCCATAAAGAAGCTGAGCCGCGCGTTGGGCTCGCTTACAACGTCAAGGGAACCAACACGGTACTGCGCGCTTCCTACGCGCGAGTGCTTGAAACGCCATTCAATGAGAATCTAATTGTCTCGAGCGTTGGTTGTGCGAATCCCGTGTTGAATCCGCTCCTTGGCTGCACGTCAACGGATTTAACCCCTCTGCGAACGGGATGGCGCAATGAGTTCCATGCCGGCATCGAGCAGGCGTTCGGGAAATGGCTTGTCGCGTCAGGCGAGTACATCACCAAGTACACGCACAATGCATATGACTTCAGTGTGCTTGGAAACTCGCCGATCTTCTTCCCAATCGGATGGCAGCGATCCAAAATTCCAGGCTATGCGGGGCGTATCAGCGTTCCTAACTTCCACGGATTCTCAGCTCTAGTTGTAATGTCGAGCGTTTCGGCGAGGTTCTTTCTGCCCCAGGTGAGCGGGGCGGGAGCGACTCCGGCGGCTCCTACCGGTGTATTCCGCATCGATCACGACGAAAAGTTCAATCAGACAACGCATCTGCAATACCAATTTGGGAAGACGGGTCCCTGGGCTGGCTTCAACTGGCGCTATGACAGCGGAATGGTCGCCGGCGCCGTGCCCTTCGCTCCGGTCAGCGATCCGACTGGAAATATCGACCTAACCGGCTTGAGTGCCGACCAGCAGTTTCAGGCAGGGCTGTTCTGCGGGTCGCAACGCGCCACGCCGACGAGCGCCCTCACTTCCTGCAGCCCGACTCTATTTGGTTCCACGCTCATCTCGATTCCCGCACCGGGAACAGAGAATGACGATAAGAATCCGCCGCGAATCGAGCCTCGGAGTCTGTTCGATGTCTCCCTGGGAGACGACAATCTCTTCAACGGTGATCGATACAAATGGAGCCTTCAACTCACAGCTATCAACATCACCAACAAAGAAGCGCTGTACAACTTCCTTTCAACGTTCAGCGGAACTCACTATGTGAGTCCGAGAGCGTTGACGGCTCAGGTAGGGTTCCATTTCTGACGATCACGGACCAGTGAGATCAAAGCTAAAGGCGGGTCATAAAATCCCCGCCTTTAGCTCGTCAACCGCGAAGCCTAGCGCAATTCGGACTTATCGAACCACAACCGATTCTCTAACGTTTGCAGCGTGAGAGGCATTTTTGCGGCGAACCACGAAATAAAGGCTCTTCGCTAGAGCCAGGAGCACCAGCACTCCACCGAAGGTGCAAACGATAGTTGCTCCGGTCGGCAAGTCAGCCCAGACAGAAACGTAACATCCCAGCGCCGAGACAAGTGTTCCCAGGCTCCAGCCGATGGCGAGTCGAGTTCCAATTCGGTCCGCGAACAACATCGCGCCGACCGAGGGCACGATGAGGTAGCAAAAAACGAGCAGCACACCGGCGATCGCTACCGAAGATGTGACAACGAATCCGAAAGACGCGTAAAAGAGAAAATCCCAAAGGCGGATGTTGATACCCTTTGCTCGTGCAGCGTCTTCGTCGATGGAAATCAACAGAAACTTACGCCGGAATATGTAATGAAAGGTGCCGATCGCGCCATACAGAAGTGCTGTCTTGATCACGTCGTGACGGGAAACCGAGAGAATGTTCCCGACCAGCATGTCTTTCAGGTGCTCGGTCTCGCCGGTCGCTTTGCTCATCGCCAGGATAGCGCCGGCGGAGGCGACGGCATACGCGATGCCTATGATGGCTTCAAGGGGAATATGTTTATGCCGGGAACGGACCAGAGCAAAAATCGCGGCACCCAGAAACGTGAATCCTAAACTGAACCAATAGGCCCCGGTACCATGCGGATCCATACCTTGAAGAATTGCAATCGTGGCGCCCAGAGCGGCGATTTGTGCCAGAGCCAAATCAACAAAGATGACACCGCGCTCCACAACGTGCACGCCAAGATAGGCATGAATGCCGGTCAGAATAAGGCTCGCAATAAAAGGAAGAATGAGAAATCCAAGCATTTCCATATGTTTTATTTTGTCGAATCGAATGCCTGCTTGAGCAGCGCGAGATTGTAGTCAAACAATTTGAAGTAGTCTTCCGTGCCTTTTTCTCCGCCCACCGAGGGCGTCATAACGAGGACCTTGGCTCCGGTCTGGCTGGCGACGTTGTTCGGAGTGCGCAGATCAAAATACGGTTCGATCAACATTATCTTTACGTTCTCGCGCTTCATGAGGTTGATGAGTTCTATCGTATGCGAAGGGGTAGGGGGAATTCCCGGTCTGGGCTCGATATACCCAACCACCTCCAGTCCAAAGTGCTTCGCGAAATTCGGCCAGGAGCGATGGTAGGTCACGACCTTCCGCCCGCGATATGGAGCCATTTCCGCGTCCCAACGCTTCTCAGCATCGCTCAATCGCTTATCGAAATCCGCAAAACGTTGCTGAAAGTAGGCCGAGTCCGTGGGGTCGAGTTCGCCCAGTTTGCCGGCAATGCCCCTTGCGACGCGCCGGCCATTGTCTGGATCAAGCCAATAGTGTGGATTCCCGAGAGGATGGACATCGCCCTCAGCGCGGGTCACTTTTCCCTGAGGAATCTCCAGGATCTCAGCAAATTGTGAGGCGTCGAGGTAGCCGTTTGCGCCGGGTTGAATCCGGCCATTCCCAGATTGGGTAATTAGTGGAGGCAGCCAGCCGATCTCAAGATCGAGTCCGACGCTGACAAGCAAATCAGCATTACGTAGCTTGAGGAGAAAACTCGGTTTGGCTTCTACGAAGTGCGGGTCCTGATAGCCCTTCGCGATTGAATCGACATTGATCTTGTCACCGCCGACCTCCTGCGCAAAGGCAGCCAAGTCGGTAGTAGATGTCACCACATTAAGTTTCTTAGCTGCGGCAAGCTGAGGCATAGCCAGCATTGCCAGCAGACCGATGATTGCGAGTCTATTCACCATTTCTTTGAAGGTCCTTATTAGAAGGGATGCGCGCCATGAGCGCCGAGCGAAAACTGCAGTTGCATGAGCAGTTCGTTCGCGTCGAGATTACCGCTGGTGGAACCTGGCAGTGGCGCCCCGTAGCGAGTAAATCTGTATTGTCCGCGAAGCTGCGCAAACTCACTGGGCCAGTACGTCAGCACAATGGATGTGCCATCATCGGTAATGCGAGCATCTCTGGCCCGGTCGGAACGGTCGAACCGCCCACCAACGAACCACCTTCGGGCAAACTGGTAGTCCCCTGAAGTATAGAACCCGAACGCACGCTGAAAGTTCGGGGCAACGCCAGCTGTACAGGTTCCAACTGCGCATGCCGGTCCGCCTGGTTGTTGACGCTGGCTCCAGATGAATTCGCTGCGTGCGATGAACGATTTGTAAATCGCTCTCCGCAGCGGCTTGTACCGCAACGTCGCGTCGATCCCGTAAAGGCTCGTGGTGAACGCGCTGCCCAAGTCGTTATGGCCTCGCGCGTATGAAACACCGAGATCAAGATTCGTGGATTCCGAAATGTCTCCATATCCGCGAAGGTGACCAACCACGCTCACATCACTCCGTTGTGAGTTCTTGAATACGTCGGCGGAGTCTCCGCGAAATACCTGTCCAGTACCTTCAAGGAAGAGACCTTTTGGCGCAGGCAGAATTCGAGTGACAGAAAATCCAGCGTCATCGATTCCATCTTCGCCTCCGACAAGATTGCCGGTCACCAACGGCCGATCGATCCAGGGCAGCACGTGGTTGTGCAACGTGTTCACTTTGCCAAATGCGGAACGCATTTTGCCGCCTTTGGCGACGAAGCCGTATGGCAAAGAGGTGAAGGTGATGAATCCTTCTTCCAGATTTACTCCTTCCTCTCCGAACGATACAAAGAAGTCGCCGCGTGCGTAGGGATCGATGATCGCCTGAACACCCAGCTCCGACTCATGCATCTCCATCGTCGGGGCCGAAAACTGATGATTCTGTCCGGTCGTTGCGATGAAGTCACCGATCATGCTGATATCGGGATTCAAAGCCTTCGCTGCTGCGGTTCCGGCGCCTCCCAGGTGGATTGGCTCCTGTGGCGCCGGTGGAGGCGCAGCCTGCGCCTGTGTCTCGGTAGAGGTTGGCGAGACGGTCATAGTTGACGCAGCTTGTGTAGAAGCTGGAGCGGCCGCTGCCGGCGCACCCTGCGACTTGAGAAGACGAACCTGCCCTTCTAGTGCAATCACTCTGTCTTCCAGCTCGCGGATTTTTTGTTCTAAGGCGGCGTTGTCACTCGTCGTTGTGCTGGCATTCTGCTGCTGAGCAAGCAATGGAATCGCAAACAGCAATATGCAGACGGCAAAACATTTCCTCATTCGGGAAAGCTCCTTCTTACGAGATGTTTCTATAGCCTGGTGCTTAGAGCGTTCATGGAGGCTTAGAAAGAAGGAGGCGGGCGAACTGCGAGATTCGAGCCCTCTGGCGATTGATGCGCGACGGTGATTGTTGGCTTCTCGAGAGTTAAGTTCGAGTCTCCGGAACATTCGAGAACGATTGCCAGGACCGGAAGGGTAATTCCTCCGGTCTCGCAGAGTACACAGTGGGATGTGGACGCGGCTTCTGCTGCGGAATGGAAGTGGATTGCCTGGGCAGAAATCGCTACCGTAACAAGAAGCAGGACAACGAGTGCGCCCATGCGGAACGCGCGCTGCCTGCCAGCGAAATCATGCACCAGCATAGGTTCATGCTATTCGCTCAGCGCGTCTTCCGGCAAATCTG
>CAYZHX010000101.1:0-15160 GCA_964476905.1 uncultured Terriglobales bacterium | reverse complement strand
TCATGCACGGGAACTGTGACCCGGAATGGAACTGCAACTTTTTCCCAGCGCAGTGTCACGAGCGCTGAATCGGGCTTCACATCGTCAAAGTCATAAGTGAGCGCTTCGTGAAACTCGCTGGCCTGTGGCTTCACGTTGACGCGCAGCGCGTCTTCGTCCTGCTTGTAGGAAAAGCTGCCCCACGATGTTGCAGCTTTCGAGAAGATCACGGTCCACTCGTTTTCGTTCGGAATCATGTGCAGGCCGTAGACGCCCTTCGCCAGAGGCTTGCCTTCCACCGATACCGGATCTGTAAATTCAATAACGGTGTTTTCGTTGGCTCCGGCGCGCCAGACTTGCCCGTAGGGGACGAGCTTGCCCCATATCTGGCGCTTGTTGACCAGGGGACGGCTATAGTTCACGGAGATGTCGGTGATGCCGATGCGCTGCGTCACCAGCGCATGCTGGCTGGGCCGGGGCAGGTTCAGGATGCTTTGAGCATGCGATGCCGACGCAATCAATAGCAGTGCGCCGGTCGCAAGAAATGCGAGCAGCATTCGCTTATTCATGGTGATTAGCCTCCGCGATTGGACGTGGAGGGCCTCGCGCGGTGAGCGTAGTTGGTGGGGTAGGAGCGACAGCTTGTCCCACATTTTTCTAGTAGATGGACAAGTTGTGGCTGGGTCATCGCACCAATAGAATGCGATGGAACCTCTTGATGGGCCAATCACTCCACCTCCAAACCAGAAGACGACGGGGATCTCGCGGCACCTTTGGTCGCGGATTGACGCGCAAGCAGATAGAGTTTGATTTCCGCCCAACACGCGCGCGAAGCACTGGCTCAGTCCAAGTCAAGTTTCCGGTTCCTGCGCCATGACCCAGTCACCCATGCGCATTCTCATCTCAGCCGGCGAGGCGTCTGGCGAAAATTATGGCGCCATGCTGATGGCCGAGTTGCGCAAGCTCGCCTCTCGCGACATTCAGTTTTTCGGAGTCGGTGGCGAGAAGATGCGCGCTGCGGGTTTCGAAACGATTGTCGATTCGGGAAAGGTGGCGGCGGTTGGTATCACGGAGGTCGTCAAGCATGTCGCGACCATCTACCGCGAGTTTTTTCGCATGGTGTCGGTCGCGCGGGAGCGAAAACCCGACATTGCTGTACTGATCGACTTTCCCGACTTCAACCTCCGTCTCGCTGGAAAGTTACACGAGATGGGCGTACCAGTCGTGTACTTCGTCTCCCCACAGCTTTGGGCGTGGAAGCAGCGACGCATCTGGCGGGTGAAGAAGTTCGTCGATCGCATGCTCGTGATCTTCCCGTTCGAGCAAGACTATTACCGCGAGCGTGGCGTGAATGCTGAGTACCTCGGCCACCCGCTGGCCGACCTCGCCCCACCACAAATTCCCCGCGAAGCCTTCGCGCGCGAGTATGGGCTGGATCCGGCAAAGCACTGGATCGCTCTGCTGCCGGGAAGCAGGAGGAGAGAAGTGTTGTTGAATGTGCCGGTGATGCTTCACGCCGCTGAGAAGCTGGGCGACGATTATGAATATCTGGTTCCGGTGGCAACAACGCTGTCTCACGAATGGATGGCGCAGCAGACCGGCTCAGCGCGTGTTCATCTCGTTTCCGATGCCCGCGTTGCGTTGCGGCACGCGCGAGCATCTGTCGTCGCGAGCGGCACTGCTACCGTGGAGGCTGCGCTGATCGGAAATCCCTTCATTGTCGTGTATCGCGTGAGCGGAATGAGCTATGCCATCGGCAAGCGTCTGGTGAAGGTAAAGAATTTCGGCATGGTCAATTTGATCGCCGGAAGGGAGATTGTGCCGGAGCTGATCCAGGCAAATTTCACTGCAGAGAACGTGGTGAAGCAGCTCCAAAAAGTGATCCCGGACGGCCCTCCACGAACTGAGATGATTCGCGAGCTTGCGGGCGTGCAATCAAAGCTGCGTCAGGTTGCTGGCGCCAGCGGAGAAACAGCGATTGCACGAGCCGCGCAGAAGGTTCTGGAAACCCTCGTTTCACCTCAGAGACACGCGAGCGCGGAATAGTCTTTTCTCGTACCAAGCTTGGCTCGTCCCCGAGAGCCGGACCAGATTCGGTGGGACCTAAGCAACGGAGGCCACCTCATGGCCGTCCCTAAAAAAGTGGCACCCCACAGTGAGGATCAGACTTGCCTGCTTTTTCCCTGCAAGATTGGCTAGCTGTCCGGGGAGGGTACGGTAAGTCACGGTCGCCAGAGCGATTAGTTACGAAATCACCCAATTCCCTGCTGATTCCCTGCAAGTTCCCTGGTCGATTGCGAATCGCCAGTGTTTATGCGGGCTTCGCGATGAAGAATTTTTCTACGGGAATTTTTTCTCTGCTAAATTCCCTGCGCAGGGAATTTAGGTGAATCGCGATAGGGCCGTCCTCGGTGGCTCCGTGGTGCATTCCGCGTTGTGCGAGTTAAACTATTTGTGCACCTCATTCGTTTATAGAATGGGAAGTGTCGATTCTCGTATCGGGCCATCCAACCTCTTCCTGTAAAGGTCATTCAACTGCATCTTTTCTGGATGTGCGGAAGCGTCGTACGAGGACGGCTACTGTGGAGCTTCAATGAGTTTTTCTAGCCGGATGCGCAGTGCGCGCATTCCCTATAGCCTTCTGCGGCTGCTGATTTCCGCGGCCTTTGTCGCCTTTACTCTTGCCGCCAGCGCCGCCGAGAAGCCTCGTGTCCAGGTAAATGACTACGTTATTGACGCCGACCTGGCGCCCAAAACGCACCACATCACCGCCAAAGCCAAGGTGAAATTCACGGCGCTGGACGACATCAGCACTGCGGTGTTCGAGCTCAACAACGCCCTTCGGGTCACGCGCGTTACCACGGAAGCGGGGAAGGTTCTGCCGACTGAGCGCGTCACCCAGGACTACACCGTGCGTGTCTCCCTGCCGGACGGCATGTCGAAAGGTCAATCGCAGACACTCAATTTCGACTATGAGGGCGTGCTCGCAACCGGCGACGACAGTCCAGTTGAGGGACTAAAGCTCGCTTCCATTAATCCCGACACCAGCTATCTTTTGTACGCTTCGCGCTGGTTTCCAATGGTTGGCTATGGAACGAACCGGTTCACGGCCAGCATCAGCGTCACGGTCCCGGCGTTCTTTTCGGTAATCGGCAGTGGCGCTAAAACGGGATCGGAGCATCCCGCGTCGGCAGGCAATAAAACGGCGAGCTTCGTTTGGGATACTCCGAGCTTTCCAGGAACCATCATCGCCGGCACGTTCGTCGAAACGAATGACAGCAACTTAAAGATTTACTTCAAGCCCAATCACAAGGATTTCGCCCACGCCTACGCCGACAGTGCGGCACGGCAGATTGCCTTTTTCTCCGAGATCTATGGGCCAATTTCGACTGCCAATCTGAGCATCGTCGAACTTCCTGACGACACTGTTCCTTCTGCCTGGGCTCCACAGATTGCGGCGATCGCCTCACGGGCCGTCAGCGACAAGGTGAACTATCGGCTGCTTGGCAACGTTCTTGCGCACCAATGGTGGGGAGCGTCAGTGTCCCCCGCGACGAAGGATGATTTTTGGATCACAGAGGGCGCGGCTCGCGACAGCGAAGTTCGGTACGTACAAGACGCGGCTGGCGAAGCGGGCTTCGAAGAAGCCACCAAAGATATGGCGGTCGGCGCGCTCGCCTACGACAACATCCCGCTTTCGGGCATAGGCAAGCTCGATCCTTTTTCGCCGGAGTTCCAGTCGCTGGTCACGGATAAAGGCGGAATGATCTTCCATATGTTGCGGTGGCAACTGGGCGACGCCGCATTTGATCGCACCATGAAGTCTCTCGCGCAACAATTTGCAAACAAACAAGTTACTACCGATCAGTTTCGCGCGCTGGCGGAACAGAATTCCGGTGAAAAGCTGGGGGCTTTCTTCACACAGTGGCTTGACGGAACGGGTGCACCTGAGTTCAAGAACAAGTACACCACCTACCGGTTGGGCAATAACAAAGGCTTCCGCATCGTCGGCCAGGTGAATCAAGATCTCGATCTCTTCCGTATGCCTCTGGAAGTCCGGGTGGACACCGATGGGAAGAGTGAGATGAAGCGGATAGACGTGGTCGGCACCGAATCCACGTACTCCATCGAGACCTTCGGGAAGCCGCGTCGGATCGTTCTCGATCCCAATAACTGGGTTCTGAAGAACTCGCCGGATCTGCGCGTCCGAGTAGCGATTCTTCGTGGGCAACAGCTTGTTGCTCAAGCCGATCTTGCGGGAGCCTTGAAGGAATACCAGAAGGCTCTTGATGCCAATCACAACAGCTCCCTGGCTCACTACCGCATCGCCGAGGTCTTTTTTCTGCAGAAAAACTACCAATCCGCCGCCAACTCTTATCGCGAAGCCCTGAATGGCGACGGCGAGCCGAAGTGGACCGAAGTCTGGAGCCATATCCAGCTTGGGAAGATTTTCGACATTACCGATCAGCGGGAACGTGCCACCAACGAATATCGCCAGGCCCTCCAGACCAACGACAACACCCAAGGAGCGCTGGACGAAGCTCGGCGGTATCTCAACCAGGCATATAAGCGCGAAACCGTCGGTCAATAAACGAGGACTTGCGCCTCCTCTGATTCCGCTCGATTTTCGATGAGAGTAGCGGTTAGACTACTGCGGACGGAGAGTTGTCCCCCAATACCCCCGATTTTCAAGCGATTGCCGGAACCGCTATCCCCTGGCGCGGCATCCAAAATAGATACAGACAGGTCGTGCAGCTATTCGGGAAGTTTCGGGCTGTCGGCCGATACGGAGCGACTCGTGAACCAGCGGTTAAAGCAATTGATGAAAGAATTGGGCGAGGCGATTAATGAGTCGTTATCGGAGGCGGAACCGATAGCGGCAGTCATCGGCAAGATTAAAGGGGAGGGCTACGACGTCTTTTTGGTTCTCGAGGCGACAGTCGGATTCAACCGGCACGACGAAGAGCAGCCGAAGCCGGAAGTTGTCGGTGCGCGTAAGTCCGTGAATGTGAATCCGGAACTGAAGGTGAACGCGCAGGACCTGCGTTTCTTGAAGTCTCTACGCATCAGCCTCGACGAGACCAAAGATCGCGCAGCATAGATTTGCCCAAAATGCATTTATCGCCCGGAGCGGAAGCTCCGGGTTTTCATTTGGACCTGTTATCATCGTTTGTTTCCGGGCCATCTTCCGGCCCGCGTAGTAGCTCGCTGTACGAACTAGCAACACATTAGAGCACTCATGAAGGACACACTCGGAGTCTTGCTGGCCGGAGGCGCCGGCGAGCGTCTCTTCCCCCTCACTCGCGATCGAGCCAAGCCCGCAGTGACCTTTGGCGGCAATTACCGCATCATCGATATCACGCTCTCAAATTGCATTAATTCAGATCTACGCAAGGTTTATATCCTCACGCAATATAAAGCGCTGTCGTTGAACCGCCATATCCGCGAAGGCTGGGGAACGATTGTTGCCAGCGAGCTCGGCGAGTTCATCGAGATTCTGCCGCCCATGAAGCGCGTGAGCGAGAACTGGTACATGGGCACGGCAGATGCTGTGTACCAAAACATCTACTCGATCGGCAGCGAGCAGCCGAAGTACGTAATGATCCTCTCCGGCGATCACATCTACAAGATGAACTACGACCTCATGATGCGGCAGCATCTGGATGCCGGGGCGGATGTGACACTGGCGACGATCTTGATTGATCCCTCAGAATCTTCCCGTTTTGGAGTTGTGGACGTCGATCGGAATGCGCGCGTCATCGGATTTGAGGAGAAGCCGAAGAGTACCCAACTGCGCTCGCCGTTCAATCCGAGCATGTGTTCCGGATCAATGGGCGTTTATCTCTTTAATACCGACGTCCTGCTGCCCGCGCTGCTCAAGGATGCTGAGGACCCCGATTCCTCCCACGATTTTGGCCACGACATATTGCCCAAGCTTCTCAATGAGTATCGCGTCTATGCTTTTAATTTCATTGACGAGAACAGGAAAGAAGCTCTGTATTGGCGGGACGTAGGAACGCTCGACGCTTACTACGACGCAAACATGGACTGCGTAGCGGTATCTCCAGTCTTCAATCTGTACGACAAAGCTTGGCCGATCCGCACGCATCAGCGCCAATATCCACCGGCAAAGTTCGTTTTTAGCGAACCCGGGCGCACCGGCATGGCCGTGGACTCAGTCGTATCGTCCGGCTGCATCGTGTCTGGCGCTACCGTCCGTAAGAGTGTCTTATCTCCCGACGTGCGTGTGAACTCGTATGCTGAAGTGGAATCGTGCATCGTCTTCTCGCACGTGAATATCGGACGCCACTGCCGCATTCGCCGCGCAATCATTGACCGGGATGTTCACATACCCGAAGGCAGCGTAATCGGCTACGATATGGAAGAGGATCGCCGTAATTATTTCATCACGGAGACCGGGATTACGGTTGTGACACGCGACTACTCACTCTTCGAGTCGCCGGTTGCGGTCGATTACTTCACTTCAGAATGATGTTGCAGCGTTTCCTGAATACCCGCACACCCTCCATCATCTGCATGCTGGCCTTTGCAGCGTGCTGCCTGATTTTTTGCTACGAACTCATGAGTGCAAGGGATACGGGGCAGATTTCTCCTGAACTCCTGCGGACGCTGATCGTGTGGGGCACGGTCGCGATTCTGTGGATGTTCGCCTTTTGCCTTTGCTTGATGAGAGTCACACGGTATCGGCG
The DNA here is from genome assembly GCA_964476905.1 of uncultured Terriglobales bacterium. Lineage (GTDB taxonomy): Bacteria > Acidobacteriota > Terriglobia > Terriglobales > Acidobacteriaceae > Gp1-AA112. The sequence continues at coordinate 8,471 of CAYZHX010000101.1, read as the reverse complement.
GAGCCTTCCTGACGAGCCTCGCAGGAGCCATTCAGCTCAATGGGTGTCGTAAGCAACCAGATTTCTGCTGTAAATTGCTGAAAAATGACGAGAAAGCTTATTCAAGAACTGTCGATTTCCAGCCTTTTCGGCCGTCGTATTTCTGGAAGGGGAGCTTGAATGCGCTATATGTTTCTCGTGTACTCGGTCGAAAGGCCAGATATCGAGCCTGCAATGCTGCAATCCGTCGCGGAGCAGCACCGCGCGGTAATGAATGAAGCCGCCCAACGCGGCGTTTTCGAGAGCGCTGAACCGCTCAAACCGACAGCCACGGCGACGACAGTTCGATCTGGCAACGGTCAGCCACAACTACTCGACGGTCCATTCGCCGAAACGAAAGAGCAACTGGCCGGCTATTACATCCTGAACTGTAAGGATCTCGATGATGCGATCGAGTGGGCCAAGAAGATTCCCACTGGTTGCAAAGGCGGCGAGGGCTGTATCGAGATTCGTCCGTTGCATGAGGGTATAGCACACTAGATGGACGCGCGGCTGGCGGCCGAAACGGTCTTTCGCGAAGAGTCCGGCAAAATCATTGCCAGCCTCATTCGCGTTTCCGGTTCGTTCGACCGAGCTGAAGACGCAACGCAGGAAGCCTTCGCAGCCGCTCTCACCAGCTGGCCTAAAACGGGAATTCCCACGAATCCGGCTGCGTGGATGATGACCGCCGCCCATCGCAAGCTGATCGATCAGGTCCGCCGTGACCGAACTGTTCGCGACAAAGAAGACGCAGTCCGATACGAGATCGAAGCCTTCGCCCCTTCCAGCGAACCAGACTTCGAAAGCGAACCGATGCACCTTCCCGACGACCGCCTGCGGTTAATCTTCACCTGCTGCCATCCCGCACTTAATCGGGAAGGGCAAGTCGCCCTGACGCTCAGAACGCTAGGCGGACTTACTACGCCAGAGATCGCCAAAGCGTTTCTCCTTCCCGAACCGACGCTCGCTCAGCGACTGGTGCGCGCCAAACGCAAAATTCAGGAAGCACATATTCCGTACGAAGTACCTCCACCCGAAAGCCTGGCGGAGCGTCTTGCTTCGGTGCAGGCAGTGATCTATCTCATCTTCAACGAAGGTTACGTCGCTGCTTCCGGAGAAAAGCTGATTCGCACCGATCTGTGCGCCGAGGCAATTCGCTTGGCTCGCGTCCTGCGCGAGCTTATGCCAAAAGAGTCGGAGAATCTAGGCCTACTCGCGCTCATGCTTCTGCACGATTCGCGTCGCCCGGCGCGCACGCGCGAGGGCAAGCTTGTCACTCTCGAAGAGCAGGACAGATCGCTCTGGGATCAGAATAAAATTGCGGAGGGCTTGGCAATTCTCGATGAAGCTTGGAAAACGCGCCAGATTGGACCGTATCAGTTGCAGGCAGCAATCAGCGCGCTGCACTCCTCTGCAAAAACCCCAGCCGAAACAGATTGGTCGCAGATCGTCGCGCTATACGGCAAGTTGCTCGAGCTGAACCCCTCGCCGATTATTGCGCTGAATCAAGCTGTTGCAATTGCGATGAGTACCGGATTCGAAGAAGGTCTGAAGAGAATCGACGCGCTTGGAGAGTCCGGAGAACTGAAGAACTACTACCTGTTTTATGCTGCGCGCGCCGATCTGCTCCGGCGCCTTCAGCGCCCAGTCGAAGCTGTCGAATCGTATCGCAGTGCCCTCGGACTGGCTACGAATGAAATCGAACGCACATTTTTGAGAGACCGCCTGCAAGAAATGGAAAGCATGGTTTCGGCGCGCAGCCACGGAGCACACGCAGAGAATTCCTAAAGTTCTCGTTCATTTGGTTCTCCGCGTGCGCCAGTCGATGCTGAATAAACTGGTATCATGCCGCCGCCGTTACATTCACCACATCCATGAACAAATCGATTTTGCTGCTCTTCTCTCTCGTGATATGCACCGCCGCGATGGGCTCCCCAAAACAAGTAACGAAACTCGACAGCGGTTGGCAATTCCGCATCGCGCCGGATTCTGCGTTGAATCACGTAGACGGCGTAAACCCTGCAGTAGATCAGGGGACTTTGCAACGTGTCTCGAACTGGACCTCTGCAACGGTGCCGGGCTGTGTGCAGACGGATTTGCTGCAAAACAAAATCATTCCCGAACCTTTCTATCGTGAGAACGAAAAGACGCTTCAGTGGATCGGCCAAGAAGACTGGCAGTATCAAGCGACGTTCGATGTTGCTGCAGCAACGGTCAGCCGCAAACATGTTGAGCTAGTTTTTCAAGGCCTCGATACGTATGCGACAGTGACCCTGAACGGCCATGGAATCCTGAACGCCGACAATATGTTCCGCATCTGGCGTGTCGATGCGAAGCCATATGTGAAGCAAGGCAGCAATACGCTCTTAATAACGTTCCGCTCTCCCATAAATCTCGTTCTCAAACAAATTCAACTTCTTCCGTACCAACTGCCATCCATTTCGATACACGATGCGGATGTCGAGAAAGGAATCGGTACCGATCCGTACACCCGCAAGGCGCCTTATCAATACGGATGGGATTGGGGACCTCGATTTGTCACTTTGGGAATCTGGAAGCCAATCACGCTTGAAAGTTGGGACGATGCTGTCATCCGCGACCTGCACATCGCGCAGAATGAAGTTACCGCCGACGTGGCCAATCTTGCGGCGGAGCTTGAGCTCGAGTCAGACGGAAACAGTCCAGCAAAGATAACGATCAACTACACAGCTCCGGAGTCGAACTCTTCCAAAAAGATCGACCGCAGTATCATGTTGCATTCCGGCATCAACAACATTAGCGTTCCCATTGAAATCGAAAAGCCTGCGCGCTGGTTCCCAGTGGGATACGGTGCGCAATCGCTCTACAATTTTTCCGCCTCTGTAGAAATCAAGCGAGGCGCGATCGACGAGGCCAAAGTTCGCACGGGCCTGCGCTCACTGGAGCTCCGTAGGGACCCCGACCACTGGGGACGCAGCATGGAGTTCGTCATCAATGGCATTCCCATTTTCGGAAAAGGCGCCGACGTAATTCCTTTTGACAGCTTTCCTTCCCGCGTGACCGAAGCGACGTACCGTCAGATTCTGCAGTCTGCGCGGGATGCCAACATGAACATGGTTCGCGAATGGGGTGGCGGAATTTATGAGATGGACGACTTCTACAACATCTGCGACGAACTCGGGCTGATCGTCTGGCAGGATTTCATGTTCGGCGGAGACATGTATCCGGGTGACGCGGCGTTTCTTGACAACGTGCGCCAGGAGGCCGTCGATCAGGTGAAACGTCTGCGCAATCATCCCAGCATCGTGATTTGGTGCGGCAACAACGAGGTCGAAACCGGTTGGATGCATTGGGGAGATCGCCAGCAATTCAAAGCCGAAGTCGGACAGAAAGTCTCAGAGAAAGTGTGGCAGGACTACATGGTCCTCTTCAACCGTGTGCTGCCAGACGTCGTTGTTCAGTACGGGCAGCCCGTTCCATATTGGCCCAGCTCTCCGAGCTCGAATTTCGAGGAAGATCCTGATTCGCAACGCATCGGCGATATGCATTATTGGCAAGTCTGGCATGCCCTCGCCCCGATCGAAGATTACAAGCTTCAGGTGCCACGCTTCATGACGGAATATGGCTTCCAGTCTTTTCCCGAAATGAACACTATCAAGGCATTCAGTGTGCCGTCGGATTGGGATATCAGCTCGCCCGTGATGCTCTCACATCAGAAAAACAAAGGCGGCAACGGCCGAATCTACGACTACCTCCTGCGCTACTTCGGCCAGCCGAAGGACTTCCCATCCTTCCTATATGCCAGCCAGGTGATGCAGGCGGAGGCAATTAAAGTTGGTGCAGAGCATCTACGCCGCAGCCGCCCGCGAACGATGGGTTCACTGTATTGGCAGCTCAATGATTGCTGGCCCGTGGCTTCGTGGGCAAGCATCGACTATTACGGCCGCTGGAAGGCTTTGCAGTACTATGCCCGTCGTTTCTACAACGACCTGCTCGTAAGCCCAAATGAGGAAAACAGTGCGCTGCAGATTTACGTCGTCTCTGACCGTCAGCAGACGCAGCCGGCACAATTGCACGTTCGCGTGCTGGATCTTTCAGGAAAGGTTTTGGAAGAGAAATCGGCTGACATCCAAGTCAAACCGCTGGCGAGCGACGTGTACCTGAGCCTCCCTGTAACAGAGTTGCTTGCTCAGCGCCGGCGGAATGAGGTCTTCATTGCTGCTGAACTGCTGGTAGCTGGAAAACCTGTCTCGAAGAATCTTTATTTCTTCAGCCCGATGAAGGACATCACTCTGCCACAGCCGGAGATCACCGCGAACATCGAAGCAGCAGGCAACGGCTATCGGGTAACAGTCCATTCTGCGCAGCTCGCACGCGACGTCTATCTGTCATTCGGCGACGCAGACACAAAATTCTCCGATAACTACATCGACTTGCTGCCGGGCGAAACGGCGCAGATCGAAGTCACAAGCAAGGCATCACTCGATCAACTGCGGTCGGCGATGAAGGTGGTGTCTCTCTATGATGCATTCCTGCCGGCTCAGAAGGAAGTGGCAGTCACGAGCACACCGTAGCAGCTCTTTCGTCAACGAAACCAGCAGAACCATTATGCGGATCGTTGGCGCACGGATTTCACGGAACAAGACCGATGCTGTATCAGAGCTCCCATCCAGTCTGTACAATCCGTGTGATCTGTGTCGTGTTCTTAGTCAGGCGCCCAACCGCTTGAGCGCGGCATTGGGTGGAGCAAATTCGCTGGCTTCGGAGCGGGCCGCAAGGTAAGCGAGCTTGGCTCCCTGCACATCGCCAGATTTTTCGAGGATCTGTCCTAGGAGATGTTGGGCTTGAAACAGCGGAGCATCTTCCGATTTTGTACCCTGATCGATGTAGCGCCGCAGGAGAGTTGCAGCCAACGGCAGATTACGTCCGACTCGCAGTAACAATCCGGCGGAATCAACCAAAGTTGAATCGTTCTTCGTGTTTAGCTGCGCAGCCTTTTGGATGGTAGCCTCGAGTTCGTCGATACGATTCGCACGACGATAGAAGGATGCGAGGTCGAACAGCCTGCGCGGCGAGTTCATGTCGAGCGCCAGCGCTCTCCTGTATTCGGCCTCAGCATCGCTGTTCCGGTTTTGGTGTTCCGAGATTCGAGCGCGAATCCAGTGTGCTGTTGCTGGCTCGATCTTCTCCACAATATTCGCCTGCCCTGCCGCTTTGTCCGTACCACCTCCCAGAAAGCCAGGAGCCTCAATGTAGTACTCGCTCAGATCTGAATGAGCCTCGATGTTATGAGGATCGAGTTGTACCGCTTTCTCGAAGGTTATGCGCGTCTTTTTCGCCAGTCCGATCGCGGTCAACCAGCTGGAATGCTCTGCTTTTTCGCCATAGGCGCGCCCAAGCCAGAGTTGATACATCGCATTCGTGGGATCGAGATTTGCGGCGCGCTCGCACTCGGAAACCGCCGCATCCCACCGTTCTTCGCCATACTGCACACGACAGAGAAGATTGTGCTGCTGAGCATCAGACGGGTTCGCGTTCAGTGAAGACCTGAGAGTGCGAACTGCAAGGTCGGCTTGTCCGTTAATGAACAGACTTAGCGCTGATTCACTTGCGGACTGCGTGAAGCCCAAGGTTGAAACAGCCAAGATAGCCAGTATGCCGCCTAAAAGGCTGTTGCGGTACAACTTAGGATTAAACGGAGAAAACCGATTTGACATCCGAGGATTACCGAGTACGAACTTCCAGTCCGGGCTTTAGAGGTTGAGTTGCGTTCAGGGTGTTGAGAGCCACCAATTGTCCGGGTTCAAGTCCTTTGGTGATCTCAATGCGAGTGTTGTTGGCAATCCCAGCTTCCACCGGCTGACGATCTAGACGTCCCTCTTTGATCAGGTACACGAAACGTCCGCTCTCATCGTCGTGAAGAGCCTCGCGAGCAATCGTGACCACGTCCTTCTTGTTTGCGATACTTACATTCACGGTGACGTTGATGTTAGGGAGGAGGCGACCATCGTCGTTTTCGACGCCACAGAGCACTTGGCCTACATTTCGAGTGCCGTACGTCGTGATTGTGTAGGGCATCTGCGTGATTTCCCCATGCCAACTCTTTCCCGGCAATGCGTCCCAGCTGATGCTCACAGGTTGTCCCGTGGCAAGCTTTCCGATTTCGGGCTCATCAACAAAGGCTCGTACTTGCACCCGCTTTAGATTCGCCAGCTGAAGCAGCAATTCGCCTTGCTGAACGTACTCGCCCTGCTTGATTGGAATGGAATATACGGTGCCCGCGAAAGGGGCGCGGATCTCTGTGTGTTTTAGCTGATCTTGTGCGGCGGCTAGAGTCGCGCGCGCTTGTTCGGCTTCGGCCTGTACCTTGTTGACTTCGGGACGCGAGTAGCGATCCTGCTGCTTTTGCTGGAGCACTTTCACCGTGGCGTCTGCCGTTGCGAGGCGGCTAGCCGCTTCACGCACTTCTGACGGAGCAGCCGCACCGGTCTTCGCGAGCTGCTGAAGAGCTTCGTAGTTCTTTTGCGCTGCATCGCGATCAGCTTGGGCCTTCACGAGATCCGACCGCGTATTTAGAACTTCCTCCTGAGTCCCTCCAGTTTGAATGGCATGCTGATCTGCTTCCGCGCCTCTAAGCTGTGCCTGCGCCCGCGCGAGCTGAGCACGAACATCGGCATCTTCGAGCTGCATCAGCATCTCGCCGGCTTTTACCTGCTGGCCTTCGCGTACGTAGATCTTCTTCACGGTTGTCGGCGTGGGGCTGTGGGGTTCGAACATGTCCATCGGTTCGACTTTCCCATTAGTGGAGATTGAGGTGACCAAGTCCTGGCGAGTTACCCGGTCTGCGCGAACAGGAACGCTGCTTCTTCGGCTGGAGATGAAGGCGGCAAGCACAATGACTGCGACGATCGCGATGATCGCGAATCGCCACACGTGCCTTCCATTCCCATTCTTGGTGCGTTCAACCATTTGTTAACAAAAGTAAAGTATATCGGACAACGGAGAAGCCCCTTCCCCGAACCTCTGACTGGCTATTGTCTGCGCGTATGCGCTGCTAATCAGATGCCCCGTAACGTCGTTTCGGCTCAACGACATCTCAGGAAAACTTCCGCATCATCTAATCCCTTCAGCAACACGGTATCTGTGTATAGGAATTGCGATGTGGAATGCACTGCACGAGACTCGGGACGTTGTCGTTTCGGTATACAACGAAGTGCAGCGTACGCGCACTTTTAGTGTAGCTGCCGGACTCGCCTACTATTTCCTGCTCTCATTGTTTCCGTTGCTCATCCTCCTCGCTACCGTTCTCGGATGTCTTCCGATTCCGAACCTCTTTAACCAAATACTCGATTTCGCCGCGCGCTTCATTCCCTACGACGCAATGGGCCTGGTTCGCAAGATCCTGCAAAGCGTATTAACCCCGAGCAGCGGCAGATTGTTGTCATTCGGGATCGTCGGAACACTCTGGGCGGCTTCCGGGGGATTCTCAGCGATGATTGACGCGCTCGACATCGCCTATGACGCACGCAAGAGCCGTCCAATGGTCAAGCAGCGACTGCTTGCCTTAAGTCTTACGTTCATGACGGGCGGCCTCATGGCGCTCGCCATGGTTCTTACATTGGTCGGGAATCGCGCCGGATACTTCCTCAGCAACGAGCTTCATCTCTCTAACATTTTCGAGCAAAGCTGGGGACTGATTCGCTGGGGGATCATTGTGATGTGCATCGTGCTCTCACTGGAGCTGCTCTATTTCTTCGGTCCCAATGTGAAGCAGCGATTCAAACACACGCTGCCGGGAGCGATCGTCGGAACGATTCTCTGGATTCTCATTTCCCTTGCCGTAAACATCTACATCTCGAACTTCGCCCACTACAACAAAACCTACGGCGCCATCGGCGCAGTTATCGCGCTCATGTTCTGGCTATACGTGAGTAGTATTGCGATCCTTATCGGAGCTGAGATGAATTCGGAGTTATTGAAGGTCGAAGGCAAGAAGCTCCAAGGCCAGCAGCGGATCGCTCCCGGACAGATCGCGGAGATGCCTAAAGCTGCGTAAACCCGTTTCGTAATTCCGAGCTGCCGGTCTTTGGCGTGAGGATCCCGATCATTTCCGGGCGCTTAATTTCGATGAACAATATCCCGATCTAATAGGCAGGAGCACTTCACAACGAATACAACCAGAACTCCAGTCGTCTCCTACGTTATTCCTCGGAGAACGGACTTCAGTAGGGATTTCTTAGTGCCAACAGCATCGGCTCGGAATCACAACTCGAGCACCGCTACAATAGATTTCACGAATGCCGCACAAACCCAGATACACACCTGAGCACGCCAAGTCTGGCCTCGATTTCGATTTCCCTGAAATCGAGACCTGGCCAAACCAGTTCTCGGCCTACGAGATCGAGATCGACATCCCTGAATTCACTTCGGTGTGTCCGAAAACGGGACTGCCCGATTTCGGCGTACTCACATTG
>CAYZHX010000100.1:12958-15312 GCA_964476905.1 uncultured Terriglobales bacterium | reverse complement strand
GCCGCAGGTAAACAGGTTGAGCTCACTCTTAGCGGCGCCGAAACGGAACTCGATAACAGCATCATTCAACAAATTTCTGATCCCCTCATTCATCTTGTGCGCAATGCGGTAGCGCATGGCCTCGAGAGCTCTGAGGAGAGATATAACGCAGGCAAGACAGACCACGGCAACGTTGCCGTTCGCGCCTACCACCGCGGCAACCATATCTACATTGAAGTCGAAGATGACGGAAAAGGCATTGATTACGAAAAGGTCCGCAAAACCGCTGTCGAACAAGGCATCTACTCGGAGGAACAAGCTGAGCGCCTCGGCGAACGAGATCTGCTGGAGCTTCTCTTTCATCCCGGCTTTTCGACCGCCGAGCGCAAGACCGAACTGGCAGGACGTGGTGTAGGGCTCGATGTTGTTCGGGCCAACCTCACTACCCTCAACGGCGAAATCGATGTGGATACGCAGAAGAGTCTTGGCACTCGATTTACGCTGAAGGTCCCCCTCACGCTCATCATTTCGCAAGCGCTCTTTGTCCGCTGCAGTGAGATTTCCTTTGCATTCCCGTTATCGTTTGTCGAGGAGATTCGGCGCGTGCCGGCGAGCACGATTGAAGAAGTTGGCGGAAAGCTACTCACGAAAGTTCGCGATGTAGTCACAGAAGTCGTTCGTCTCGATTCGCAACTTGGGCTCGCCCAGGTCGAGCCGGTAAATGGTTTCTATCATCTGGTAATAGTCAGCGTTGCGGGACGTTCTGTCGGCGTGATCATCGACGAGGTTCTGCGCAAAGACGAAATTGTGATCAAAAATCTCGGCGAGTATCTGCGCAACGTAAAGCTCTTTCCCGGAGCGACCATTGCTCCGGACGGGAGCCTCATTCTTCTGATTGACGTAAATCGTCTCGTGGCCGGTGAGGCGATTGAACGTCGTCCATTGATGACGAACGCCACTGCGGCGCGCATCTTCGCGCCGGGAGCTGCGGCACTCGCTGCCGGAGAAATTCCCGAGGCGGCAATCGAACCGCTGCGTCAAGAAAAGGTGGTCATCCTCGCCGATGACTCAATCAGCGTACGTAAGTTTGTGGGGCGCATGCTCGAAAAAGCCGGTTACCGCGTGCGTCTGGCCGCCGACGGACTCGAAGCTCTGGAAATCGCACTGCAGACTCGCTGCGATCTCATCATTACCGATTTGGAAATGCCTCGCACCAACGGCTACGAGTTGATGATGCATTTGCGGCAGAATGCCGAGACAAAGCGTATTCCCGTTATGGTTGTGACTTCGCGCGCAGGAGCGAAGCATCGTGAGCGCGCAGAAAAAGAAGGCGCAGTAGGATTCCTGACAAAGCCAGTGCAGGACGAGCAGTTGATCGCGGCTGTAACGAATTTGATAGGTCCGGCGCACGGACCGGTGGTGAAAGGAGAGACGCACGCAGCGTCTCTGCCAACGGTTTAAGCAATGGCGGCTCAAGGCAAAATTCGGGTGCTCATCGCCGACGACTCGGCATTCATGCGCAAGGTGCTGCACAGCATCCTGCTTGCAGAGCCAGGATTCGAAGTCGCCGGCGAAGCTCGCGACGGACGCGAGGCGGTGAGCAAGTCGGAATCGCTGAAACCTGACGTGATCACGATGGACATCAACATGCCCCATCTCGATGGGCTGCAGGCGACTGAGCAGATCATGTCCACGAATCCGCGCCCGATCGTTGTCGTGAGCTCGGAATCCAAAGAAGGAGCAGAGATCACGCTTAAAGCGCTTCAACTCGGCGCGATTGATTTTGTCGCCAAGCCGAACAGTGGCGTCGATCTCGATATGAGCAGCGTGCGCGATGAACTTGTGCGCAAACTGCGTGTTGCCGCCAAAGTGCGCGTCGTGCGCACAGCGTCGCGAACCAAAGTTGCGCACGAGGTTGCCAGCTCGGCTCCACGGACCGAGCCAGGAGTAACTCCTAGTCCGAAGACGGAAACGGCGCGAGCCGCCGCTCAGCCTACGAAGTCCAATGGCAAGTTCCCGCTGGTAGTAATTGCAGCTTCGACTGGTGGGCCGGCAACACTGATGAAGTTCTTGCCTGCGTTTCCGCGCGAATTTCTGGGAGCATTGCTGATCGTGCAGCACATGCCGGGCACATTCACATCGCAGTTTAGCCAACAGCTATCGGATGCCTGCGCGATTCGCGTGAAGGAAGCAGAAGCCGGAGATATTTTTGCCCCTGGCAATGCTTACATCTGTCCGGGATCACATCACATGCGCGTATCAGCGACGGGCCGTGTGACCCTGGACGATGGGCCGCGAATTCTTGGTTACCGGCCCTGCGCTGATGTGACTTTGGAAAGCGCGGCGGAATATGCAGGTCCACTCTCGATCGGCGT
>CAYZHX010000100.1:4867-12858 GCA_964476905.1 uncultured Terriglobales bacterium | reverse complement strand
GAGGCCAAGCCCAAGAAGAAATGCAGTCATTTCCTCATACGACGCCGCTGCTTGTGGGAGTCATTCTTCGCAGAAACCAGATTGTTCCCGTCGCGGATATAGCGCCTCTACTCGTCGGTCCCGATGCCCCCGAGCGCAAGTTCTATCTGGTCATCCAGCGCGACATCGAAGGTAAAGCTGCTCGCGTTGCAATTCCAGTGACGGGAGAATGCGAGCTCGCCGAAGCGACCCAGCAACCTGGCACAGGGAAGCTTCCCGAATACACGTGCGGATTACTCTCATTGAGCGACGAAATCGTCGAAGTGCTTGACATTGAGCGGCTCATGCCAACGGAGACTCACGCATGAGTTCCGAGTCGGCAAAGCTGCTGCTCATTGATAGTAATGTCTTCTTCGCCAAGCGTCTGACAGACGCTCTGAAGCAGGAGGGAATGGAAGTTACTCACAGCACGCAGGCGGCATATGCCCTGACGATGCTGGAATGGGATACTCCATCCGCAATTCTCTGCGCCACCAATCTGCGTGAGATGAGCGCGCTCGATCTGCCGCGAATCGTGCACGGAGATCAGAAGACTTCTCACATTCCCATTATTGCACTCGGCGAAGGCGGCGATCATGCGCTCATGGCCGCGTTCCGCGCCGGATGCGACGACTACGTTGATCGCAAGCTTGGTCCTGACCACATTGCTGCGCACGTACGTACGTTCCTCAAGAGCCACGACGAAGGCTTTCAGCCCACGCAGATGCTGGGCGGCCCTGAGACGGCGCTCAGCGGCAACCTTTCACATCTTGATCTGCTCGGTGTAGTGCAGATGCTCGCGCAGTCACGACAGTCGGGAGGACTGCACATCAACACTGCCGATTTGGACGGCGTCATGTTCTTCGATGGCGGTGATATTTCGCACGCCGAAGCCGGAGAACTCATTGGAGATGACGCTGTGATCGAGATCGTGAAGCGGACGAACGGAATCGAAAACGGAGTTTACAAATTTGTCCCAGGCGCTAGCGCAACCACTCGGACAGTACTGCGTTCAGCAACCGAGTTGATGCTGGACGCATTGCGCGAACTCGACGAGGGCGCCAACTTGCTCGAGGGAGAGGTCTAAATGTCAGCCACCCCAACTGTAGTATTCATCGACGACAGCGCGACCATGCGCGAAGTAATAAAGATCGCATTCCGGCGCGAGAACATCGACGTGGTCGCCTATCCCGACGCGGCCACCGCTCTAACCAGCATTGAGCAGAGCAAGCCTGATGTCGTGATCACTGACGTGATCATGCCGGACAAGGATGGCTACGAGGTCTGCCAGAGCATTAAGCAGCATCCGAAGCTGAATGGCACGCCCGTGATCCTGATGTCCGGCGTGGTCAATCGCGCGGTTGCGGAAAAGGCTTTCTCCGTAAAGGCAGACGAACTCATTCGTAAACCGTTTCAGCCGCAGGATTTGATCACTCGCGTGAAGCATCTGCTCAAGAGCGATAACGAAGCACCCGCGCCAGCTCCCGCCAATGCCGCAGCCGCACTGAGTAGCATTTTCGCTGCTCCGGCGGCGAACGGTGGTGCTCCAAAAGTGAAATCCGTGGCGTTACCGCAGACGTCTGCCGTCGCAGATGCTCCGGTTCCATCGCCCTCTGCAGCAGTGCCTCCATCAACTCCAGCTCCAGCGCCTACAAATGGAGCCACGCCAAGAATTTCAGCCAGCGGTTCCACTGACGTCACAAAGCTGAGAGTCGAGATCGCTCGCCTTGAAGGGCTGGTAAAGAAGCTTCAATCAGAGTTGGCTGCCGAACGCGAGTACGTGCGGTCGTTGGAAGAACACTTTAAAACGGTCCAGCAGCAGTGAATAGGAGCTGCGTTCGCTCGTTTCGCTGATACACTACTCCGCTTCGGCTGCAACGCCGACGCGGAGGAATCTACAGCGTGGAGCGGAAACCTGGGTTGGCGGCTGAACTGATCGCGGAATTTCTGGGAACATTTGTTCTCATCCTCTTTGGCACCGGAGTCGTCGCCATGACGGTGCTCTTCCCAACCAAAATTCCAGGCGAAGTCGTTCACGGTGGATATACCAACATCACCATTGGCTGGGGGCTCGCGGTAACAATGGGAATCTACGTCGCCGGAAAGATTTCTGGTGCACATCTGAACCCAGCGGTTACGCTCGCGCTTGCGGTCTTTCGCGGATTCTCCTGGCGCAAAGTAATTCCCTATTCGATCGCGCAGACCGCCGGAGCATTCGTTGCGGCGGCTGTCGTTTATCGCAACTACCTTCCAGCCTTTCATCAGGTCGATCCCACGCTGGAGAAGACGGCAGGAGTCTTTACTACCTTTCCTGCATTTCCCACCGTTCTTTCCGCAGGGTTTCTCGATCAGGTAATCGGCACGGCATTGTTGCTCCTGCTCATTTTCGCCATCATTGACGAATTTAATATGCCTCCGGGCGCGAATATGACTCCGCTGATAATCGGCCTGGTCGTCGTAGCGATCGGCATGAGCTTCGGCGGCATGCACGGCTACGCCATCAATCCCGCGCGCGACTTTGGCCCGCGACTGCTCACGGTCGCAGTCGGATTTCGCAACAACGGTCTGACGGATAGTTGGGTTTGGATCGTCCCCATCGCCGGTCCGCTGCTAGGAGGTCTGATTGGCGCCGGCCTCTATGACTGGGGAATTCGAAGGTTCCTGCACCGACAAAAAGAGCGCGCCGCCGCGATCTGAGTTGTTTTCCCAATCGGGTTGGGCTTACCTCGAGTTATTCGCTTCTGTTCCTTTGCGATAAACGCGCACATAATCGACCAACATCTTCTGCGGAAACTGAGTGGTTTCATCCGGACTCCCAGGCCAATTTCCACCTACTGCGAGGTTCAGGATGATGAAGAAAGGATGGTCGTACACCCACTTCGTATTTGCGGGAAGATCATCAGGATGGCGCGTCGCATAAAGATGATCGTCGACGTAGAAGCGAATCTGCTTCGGTTCCCACTCGACGGCAAACAGATGGAAGTGATCGCTGAAGTGTTTATTGTTCGGCAACTTAAAAGGTGAGCCGATGCCGTGCGCTCCGGAATACCCGGGACCATGAATAGTTCCATGTATCGTGGACGGTTCAATTCCGATGTTTTCGACGATGTCGATCTCGCCGCAGTTTGGCCAGTGCACAGCGTCGATGTCTTCGCCGAGCAACCAGAATGCGGGCCATATTCCCTTGCCCCGCGGCATTTTGATTCGAGCTTCAAAGCGACCGTAAGCTTGCGAAAATTTGTTCTGAGTCTTCAGGCGAGCCGACGTGTAGTCCCTTTTCACACCATCGGCGCCGGTGTAGGATTCTCGAATTGCTTCGATCACTAGCGAACCGTGCTCCTGGCGAGCATTGCGTGGGCTGTCGATGTAGTACTCGAGTTCATTGTTGCCCCAACCGTTGCCTCCACTCTCGGCGGTCCACTTTTGGGAATCTACCGGTGTGCCATTGGCGGCGTTGAATTCATCGTGCCAGGTGAGGATCCACTTGGGGTGAGAAGCCGGTTGCGCGTCGCCGCCGAGGCAGATAGCGAGAACAAATAGCGCGGCACAACATGCGGAACCCTTGTTGATCACTCCGCAACTATACAGAACCATGCGGCAGTGGGTGATGATTTCCGTCTGATATGGCTCCTGCGTTCGCCGCGTTCGTGCATGAGCGGCTGCTTTCGGTGTTTCCTCTCCGAATTAGAAATGTGGCACCAAAGCTGACAACTTCACCGCATTCAAATTCCAGGTCCCGAATTGATCGAATGCGTTACGCACGCCGGCACAAAGATGTTCACTCTGCCTGCAACTTGTAATCGTATAGGCTGAGCAGCTAAGAAGCTCTTCACCAATAATTCAGCGTCAGATCATGCACCCACACCGAATATGGATCGGGATTGGCATTCGAGTTCAGTTGAATGTGTACACCGAAATCGCCGCTGAGCCCGTTTAACAGTTGCGGATTAAAAGCCATGTTTACCGGCACGATATTTCCATTTGTGCCAATCGAGACAAACAGCACCTGGCCATTGCTGCGCGCAAATTCGAGTCGCACTTGCGTGTGCGTCGAAGGAGCAGGCCTCAGACACGGTACCGAAGTGGGAACCCACTTTTGATTGGAAGGATCCCAGAGCTGCCAGATGCCGAATCCGAATGAGCATTGCGTAGCGAAATCGTACCACTCGCCATTCACGAGTTGGTTTGCCTCGTACTCGATTCCGAACGAAGCGCTCGGATTTTCTATGTACTCGTCAAGTGTGAGAACGAAATGCGACGGATTCGGATCGTTGCCCAACCGTTTCCACCACAACGCATTCGCCCACGGCGTTCCTTGCCCCAGCGAGAACTGCGTCGTGCCGGGCTGAGGATAGCTGAGTCCCTGCGTCATTGAGTACGCAATCGTTCCGCCTCCCGCACAGGTATCACACGAATTCCAATCGGACATCTGCTCGATGCTGCTGATGGTCGTGCCTGCCGGAGTGGGCGCGGGGCTTGGCGAGGGAGGTCCTGGAGCCGCAGGGGAAGAATTACCGGAGCCCGCTGGCCCGGAATTCGATGCAGTTGCAGGCGCAGGGACGGCCATCGTGCTGTGGGACGGCGCCAAACCTGTGCCGCCACACCCGGCGATCATGATCAGAATTGTGCCTAGCAGGCCAATTTTGAATGCCAAAAGGGGAACAAGACGCATTTCCCAATCTTAGAATTCAGATCCGGAAATCCAGAGAAGAATCGCGTCGTAATTCCGACTGACTAGGGCCGGCAGCGAGAGTAGCTGAAGAGCAACTCACGTTCGATTGGAAGTGGGCCCGCAATGTCGAACCGCAGAATTCGTTGAAAACAATCGAGAGCAATGTGCGCAGGTACTTCTGGGCGGGCGGATTACCTTTGTCACCTTGGCCGCCCTACCGGCAGGGCATATTGTTGGCAGACTTACAGCTCAGAACTGTGTCGGAGTGGCGGTTGCATGAAATTCAGACTTCTGCTGCTGTTGTGCGTAGTTGTCGCACTCCCGGCCGGTGCGTTTCAGGACGATGATGCTGACGCCGATGACCTTGGCCCAGGTTTCAAAACGGGCTACCTCAGCCTTGTCTACGATCAACGCGGAGCGGCAACTGTCAATCTTTCTCTCGCGCAACAGCCTGCATCCTGGGACGGCATCCAGCAGGCGCTGTCGCAGATGCTCCAGTGCAAAAGTAACGATCTTCGCCATCCCGATCAGCAGCGTGCGCTCTCCCGCGACGGGGCAGCCTTACGGAATTTGTCACCTGACGAGCGACGCCAGTTCATCACAACGTTAGAGAAGGAAAGTGTCCTCGAACTGCAAGGAAACTGTCCTCACACTGCAGAACGCAGCAAGCTGGCGTTCAACAGTACCCTCGACACAACAAATCTGGTATCAGCATTAGGCACGGCGGGGCTGACTCACTTTGCCGTGAGCATCGTCGTGCCTGACACACCTTACATTTCTTTCACGGGCGTCCCAAAGCAGGAAACGCAGTCGACAAATGCGTTCTTTGCAAACTTTGCACGCCGAACCGCGCAGGCTTCAATCTCGCTCGATGAAAGGTCGGTCGCGCCGCAGATCGGTGTTTCCTTTGGCTGGTCGGAAGCGACCGTCGCGCGGACGATCACGCGGATGCTGGTCTTTCTTCTCCTGCCGATTGGAATTTTGCTTTATAGGCGCGCAGTTGCCCTGAAGTCGTTCAAAGACGATCCCATTACAGCCTGGTTTGCTTATATGAAGACGCTGGGCTGGTGTACCAATGGCGGAATGCTGCTTTGGTATCTCACGAACGTCGGCGCACGCAAAGATCTTGAAAATTTGCTTAACTTTGTCTTTCCGGGTCAAAAGTTTTCTGCCCCCATCAACCTGATCACATACTTCGTTCCCGCGGCGGTCATTTACCTCTCGTGCATCTCGATTTCGCACCGGGTATTCGTCGAGGTAAAAAACGCGCAGGTTACATGGACGCAATTTCTTGCTGAGCACTCAGTCACACTGGCCAGGACTCTGGTTCCGATCGTGCTGTTCAGCGTGGCGATGCACTTCTATTCGCAGCCTAAGCTGCTCTACGGCATCATGTTCGCCGCTTGGGCAAGTCTCATTCTGCTGGGACGTCTGAAGCTGAGTATCACGAAGAACTATCCGCGGATCGTGCTCGCCGGCGAACTGCGCGACCGGGTCTTTGGATTTGCCAAGATGCTGAACGTGAAGCTGCAGCAGGTAATCATTCTTCCCGCCCAGCGGATGCAGATCGCGAACGCCTTTGCGTCGAGCGCGAACACCGTAATGTTTACCGATTTCCTGCTGGAACGAATGTCAAAACGGGAAGTAGACGCCATCGCCGGTCACGAGCTTACGCATTTGAAATGCAGTCATCCTGCAAAATTACAGATTGCTGTGTTCGCCGCCGTCTTTGCTCCCATGGGTATAGGCTTCTTCAACGCGTTCTTCGGCATACCGATGATGTCCCTGGTACGAGCGGGCGTGAAGCTTCCGCTTGCCGTAATAACGGGTTTCTACTCTATGCAGGGGACGCTCTCCGATTGGGGACTCGATAGCGCGATTGTGTTGGTGCTCGCCTTCGCAGGCGTGTATGCCATCTCGCGACGTTTTGAGCGCCAGGCCGACGCGGGAGCCGTTGTCTTAACTAAAGATCCGGAAGCAATGATCACTGCTTTGCTCAAGCTGAATGCCCTGAACCTAACTCCGCTGAACTGGGGCAAGGGCACAGGTGCAAGTCTCACGCATCCTTCCACACTGAAGCGCGTTCAGCACATTGCGAAACAGGCCGGCATTTCCGATGCACAGCTCGATAAGTTGATTGCCAAGTACTCGGCAGACAAGCTCTCGCACCTCGAAGTGGCAAACATAGCCGAGCAACACAAGGCGGGGGAGCATTATGCGCAGGCTCCCGCGGGTGCCGTATCGCACAAGACCCTCACACGTTCACAAAATGTGTTCTTCGTGCTCATCGCGTTGATGGTAATCCCACCGGCGTTGATCGAGTTAGCGGTGGAACATCTGCACCTCAATGGTCAGATACTTCTTGCGGTCCATGGACTCGGAATCGTTTTCATAACGGGAATTTACTTTCTCGCAATGAAGATGCTGCCGCTGCGAAGTCTCGCGCGACAGAAAGCCAAGCGCTTCGAGGCTCTTGAAAAGAGCGGATTGAACATTAAACAGCTTGACACCTGTATGGTGGGATTTGCGCCGGGGCCGGCGCCGCGCCTTTACCTGGGAAAATACAATTTCGATTTCGGCGCTTTGGTCCTTTCCAAGGACCGGCTGGTCTTTCTTGGACGGCAGCTTAAGTTTTCCGTAAGTCGGCGGCAGGTGTTATCGATCCAGACTGGGCCGGGAGCTCCAAGCTGGTGGCCGCAACAGCGAATGTATGTCCGCTGGCAGAACGCGAATGGGAAAGAAGAGGTCTTTAGCCTGGGCCCTCTGGAGCCATGCTCATTGTTGCAACTCAACGCTCGCGTGAGTGAGCTCTATTCGAAGTTGCTTAGCTGGCGGTTGCGTGGGCAACCGCAACAGCTTCCCGCAGACGTCGAAGCATTACCGGAGCCGCAGATCGGCGAAGTCACCTGCAAGAAACCGCGCGAGCTGCTCGGCCTCAAGGTCCAATTCGGTGTTCTGGTGATCGCCAGTGCAGCTATCTGGATCGTTAGTTCCATTCTGGGCATCGCCAGCGGCTACTTGTGGCTCACACTGCTGGTGCTCAGATTATTTGAGGGCTTCCCGTACATCCTTTATCGTGAGCCCAAGCACGAGAAGCAGGCTACCCCTGCCGTCGCGAGCGCCGCCACTGCTTCAGCGTAAGAGGAGTTCCGCCAGGGTATGAGAGCGCGACAATTCATGAAAGATGTGCGGGAGCGAATTCCCCTGTCCGTTGGAGCTCACGCCAGCTGTCCTGCCAGGTGTGATCGTGATGGAGCGATTCCGATGGCCCCAGAGCTTTGCGTTCGGCCCTCACTCGCGA
>CAYZHX010000100.1:0-4767 GCA_964476905.1 uncultured Terriglobales bacterium | reverse complement strand
GAGAGGTGGGAAAAGCTGCAGCAGACGTTAGCGCGCTGAGGATTTGCAGCTAGCCCTTACTGTTGTTCCGGGCACGCTGAACCTCTTCCTCGATTTGCAATGCGAGTTGGAAGTGCGCAAGTGCCAGACGAAGGGAGCGAATATGAGATTCAGCTTCCTGGCGTGCAATCAGGTCAGATTTTTCAGGAAGCTCAGCCGCTAATTGTTCGATCTGCCGCTGAATGCGTTCAATATGAATCTTTACCGGCTGGTCCACGCCGAAATTGTACGCGAGAAATTTTCTCGCCGATAGGTGCTGCGTCAGTTCACATCGCGAGAGACGCGGCGCAGAGCCCCTATCAAAGCTGCCGGACCATCCTCCGCAAAGGCGATGGCATCAGGGAAGATTTTTCTATCGACCCTGCGATTGTCCGAAATGGCGATCAACGGACAACATGGGCAATACTGCCGGACTTGCTCGGCGAGCTCTTCGACCACGTCACTGGGCAGAGTGTAGCT
Organism: uncultured Terriglobales bacterium; assembly: GCA_964476905.1. Classification (GTDB taxonomy): domain Bacteria; phylum Acidobacteriota; class Terriglobia; order Terriglobales; family Acidobacteriaceae; genus Gp1-AA112. The sequence continues at coordinate 4,269 of CAYZHX010000100.1, read as the reverse complement.
GAGCACAACGATGTCGAACTCTCGTCGTCGTATGGTATCCATCGCGGCTGCAACAGTAGCCGGAGTGCTCACCTGGAATCCGTGTGCGCGTAATACTTCGGCCCGATAGAGCGCCAACTCGCGGAATTTGCCGATCAGCAGCACCCGCCGACCGCCGCTTTTGCGATCCTCCCGACCCTCTTTGTGCCTACGTTCCGGACCGGGAGGAGTACTCCCGATTCCGTCGCCACACAATCGCGGACAATCCCAAACCAGAACGACAGCTTCACGAGGAAACGCAGCAGAGAGAGAAGAGAATCGCATGGGCCCTATCAGTGTTGAGCTTTGGTCGAAATCATAGCAGAGAAATTCTTCAGAATCCTGGCCCGATTTCGAGAGATGCCACTCGCGTTTCCCAGCGCAAATTTCTGCAGACTCGCGCAGCGGTCCGCCGAGCTTCTCGTCAGCTTCACTCCGCCATAACTCTTTCCCTTGCTACTGCCGCCGTGATCTTGTTTTTGGGTTGACTTCGCAGTATGCAAGCTGGATTTCCGATCGTTGCAGTTCCCCTTTCGGCACAGTTCGGCAGCTCTTCGTCCCTCACGGCCGTGGCGGTGGGTTTCATCGGAAAATAAACGAGAAATTCACAAACGTTCTAGTGTCCCGGCAGTCCTAATGATGTGGAATATTTTGCGTCTTCAATGTGCGCAAGGAACTAACTCACGAGCGCGTACGTAGTGACTAAGAAGGCGGATTGTAACCTTTGCCGCCTTCTTGAGTAGAGACAACAGGAAGAATGTCATGCACGAAGTGAAGACGGAGAACGAAAATAACGGAACAAGGGAAAGCCGAATTCATTCTGATGTTCAAGGGAACCTGCATCCCGCGTGGCAGGCCATGATCCGCTTCTGTCGCGACTTGGGTTATGGAGAAATTGCCTGTATCAAAATTCATGAGGGGATTCCCATCAGCGCGGAGGTTGCAACGAAGAAGATTCGTTGGTCCTGAAATCAATTAATCGATAGCCAACCGCGACAACCGGAGGCCGTCTCGTGCTCGAGTCAGAGTGCGGACGGCCTCTTTGCTTTTTGGAGGCAACATGCACTCACGATTCGCCCGCCCTTCTTATTCGCTCTGGATTTTTCATCTCGCAATGATCCTGTTGGTTCTGACAACATCGCACTTGTGTCCCGCTCAGGCTTCCAGCGAGATCGAACATTGGCGCAAGCGCGCCGATGCCGGTTATCTGCCTGAGCAGATGAAGCTGGCGCATGCGTTCCAATTTGGGATAGGAGTGCCTCGCGATGCCTCCCAAGCAGCATACTGGGCACTCAAAGCAGCCAACCAAGGCGATCCAGGGGCACAAACCGATCTGGGCTTCGCTTACTGGGGCGGGATAGGAGTTCAGGCGGATCCCCGCCAGGCATTTAAGTGGTTCCAGCGGGCAGCGCTGGCAAATTATCCGCCCGCTGAAAATGACCTCGCGGTGCTGCTGGCTAGCGGTATCGGAGTGCAGCAGGACGCCGTCGCCGCGGCACGGTGGATGCGCAAAGCGGCAGACAGCGACTTAATGGAGGCGCAACTGCATCTCGGCATCTTTTATCTGCTTGGCATTGGTGTCGATCGCGATGACAAGCAGGCGCTTAAGTGGATTCAGAAAGCCGCCAAGAGGCATTATCCAGAGGCAGAGTTTCTGATGGGGCAGATGCATGAAAAAGGAACGGTGGTCGCTTCGGACATAGGACAGGCCGCTCATTGGTATTCCAAAGCAGCCGATCATGGATTCGCGCCGGCCAAGAATGCTTTTGGCAGTTTGTATGAAACAGGCAAAGGCGTAGTTCAAGACAAATCCACCGCTCTGCATTGGTACCAGCTCGCCGCCGAGCAGGCCAATCCCGAGGCTCTCTTGAATCTCACTCGCGTATACGCTGTGGACGGCGTTCTGGATCGCGCCTACTTCTGGGGATCGATTGCAATGCACAATTCATCGCATCCTCAGGCACTTGCAGATGTCGTAGGGAATTTACGCGTCCACCTCAACGATGCCGATGTGAGGCGAGTGGACGCGGAAGTCGCCGACTGGTTACAAACACATCCCCTTCGTCAGTCGGACGAGATCGATTTCATCTCCACTCTGCAACCAAAGTCAGGCGCAGATTCGTCGAGGCCTGCGATTGTCGCGCGAGGATTTATGTTTTGAGTTGTCGATAAACCGTCTGTGACGGAACGTCCCAGCTCACGGGGGTATCTACTCATACCTCAGAGCCACCATCGGATCCACCTTTGACGCACGCTTCGCTGGAGCGTAGCCGGCGAGCAGAGTGATTGCAATGATGGCTCCGACGGATGCCGCGAGGGTCAGAGGATCGTGCGGTGAAAGCTCGAAGAGCTGATGGCTGAGAAGCCTCGCGGCCATCCACGCCAACGGAAGGCCTATCACAATTCCCGCGATGACCAACAGCGAGACCTCTGCGAGGATCATCAGCAGGATTCGCCCGCGTTCCGCGCCCAATGCCATGCGTACGCCGATCTCGGAGGTTCGTCGAGATACCGAGTAGCCGATAGTGCCGTAGAGTCCTACGCACGCCAGCAGCAGAGCCAGCCCGGCAAACGCGCCGCTCAGGAGCGCGAAGGTTCGCTCCAGCAGCAGGGCACCATCGACTACTTCTTGTTCTGTCTTCATGCGCACGACGGGGACGCCTTTATCGAGATCAAGGCACGCCTGACGCACCGAGTTGGCGATCGACTGCGGATCTCCCTGGGTGCGGACAAGAAAAACCATCTGCGCGGAGATCAGTTTCGGTTGCTGATAGGACCAATATGCGGTAGGCGGCGGATCATTGCGAAGGCTACCGTATTTCATGTCGCGCGCGACCCCAACAATCTCATAAGAGGAGAGGCTTTTGTTCCGGCCGTCGTAGACCAGATGTTTGCCGATAGGATTGTCACCGTGAAAATAGCGGCGGACGATTGCCTCATTTACTACTAGCGCTCTTGGCGCGCTGCGCGTGTCTTGCTCGCCGATGCCTCTGCCCAGGAGGATAGGGACGTTGAGTGTGGAGAAGTAATCTGGACCGACCTCGTGTCGGTAAATATCCACCGATTGCCCAGGTGCTGTATAGCCAGGAATTTGCGCAGAGTTCGAGCTATACCCGGAATCGATCGGGCCGTGTTGAGTGAGTGTTACAGATCGTATCCCAGCAAGGGATCGCAGTCGGCGCTGCAACTCCTGGTAATAGTCGATCAGGCGCTGATCTTTGTAACCGTTCAATCCGGGGCGAACCTCGAAGGTGAGCAACGCATGCTGATCGAAGCCCAGGCTCACGTGCTGCAGGCGGTTCAGCGTGCGCAGCAATAAGCCGGACGCGACAAGCAGTAGAAGCGAGAGTGCTACCTGTCCGCCGACGAGAGCCTTCCCAATTCGGAATCGCCCTCCTATTAATGACGCCTCTGTGCGAGTGTCTTTCAGCGCGGGAGCGACACTCACACGCGTTGCCGCCAGCGCAGGCATCAATCCGAAGACAATTCCGCTGAGGATGGAAACGGCTGCAGTGAAGGCCAGCACGTGCCAGTCGATTCCAGCGGAGAGGTTGAGCGGATTTCGTCCGGAGCCGAGCAGGCGTACCAAAGCGGAACTCGCCCAGGCAGACACCAGCAAGCCGGCGACTCCACCAGCGAGAGCCAGCAGCACGCTCTCGGCCAGAAGCTGGCGGACGATCCGTCCGCGCGAAGCTCCAAGACTCAGGCGTACCGCGATCTCTTTCTGACGAGCCGACGCGCGCGCCATCAACAAGCCGGCGACATTCGCGCACGCGATCAGCAGCACCAGGCCGACCATCCCCATGAGCAGAAGCAGCGACGTGGAGAATCGGCGCCGCAAATCATTTAGGCCGCGCCCGGCGGGAGTGAGTCCTACATTGGGAATTGAGGTGTTCGCTGCTGTCTGTGCTCGCGCTTTGAGTGTGCGATCGAAGATTACCTGCAATTCCGAGCGCGCGGCCTCTTCGCTGACGCCTGGCTTCAGTCGGCCGATTACCTGCAGCCACCAGGTCTTCGGAGAATCCAGGTTGTCGTCGTAGATGCGTGTCCACTCGTCTCGATACAGACTTAGAGGAATGTAAATATCAACTGGATTGCCCGGGAGGATGCCGAAGAATTCTGGAGGAGCGACACCGAGAATCGTGATCGGCTGCCCGTTCATCGCAATCGTCTTGCCGTCGATGACGGTGTCGCTACCGAAGTGCTTGCGCCAGAATGCGTAGGAGACAACGGCAACGGATGAGGCCGATG
>CAYZHX010000099.1:0-15580 GCA_964476905.1 uncultured Terriglobales bacterium | reverse complement strand
TATCCTGCTCCCGGTACTCTAAGAAGACACTCGGATTGCGCCCTCGTTCGTCCATGCCTCACAATCAGCATTTCTCATATATGCGACTGATTTCCTTTGCTTTTGTCTTCCTTCTTTTTGTCTTCCCCATTTCCGCGCAGAATCCCCCGGCTGCCCGTTCAGGCAAACCAGTGTTGGCGAAGCCCAGAGCAGAGCGAGCCGGTGCCAAGACGCCCACATCTTCGAAGTTCAAGATCCTAGACAGCGTCATTGAAGATGCGATCGAGGATCAGCAATGCCCGGGCGCTGTGGTCTTAGTTGGCCATCATGGCCAAGTCGTCTACAAGAAGGCGTACGGAATGCGCTCGCTCGAGCCCACTCGCGAGCGCATGACTGTCGACACCATCTTTGACGTCGCCTCCTTGACGAAAGTAGTCGCGACAACTCCTTCGGTGCTGCGTCTGCTCGAGCTTGGACAAATTCGTCTCAATGACCCTGTTGCCACGTATCTGCCTGAATTTGCCCAAAATGGGAAGGAGTACGTTACCATCCGCGAGTTGCTCACGCACTATTCCGGATTGCCGGAGGACCTCGATTTAAAGATCCCCTGGAGCGGCGAAGAAACTGCCCAACAGATGGCCTTCGCGTCTTCGCTTGTTACTCCCCCGGGAGCAGCCTTCCGCTACAGCGACATCAATTTTGAGGTGCTCGGATTTCTGGTGGAGCGTATCTCGAAGATGCCACTGGATAAGTACGCCGATGCATTCGTCTTCCAGCCGCTTGGAATGAAGGAGACTCGTTTTCTGCCTCCTCCATCATGGCGGCGCCGCATTGCTCCGACCGAGTACGACGAGAACAACCAGATGCTGCGCGGGATCGTTCACGATCCAACATCGAGACGCATGGGCGGGGTCGCTGGGCATGCCGGCCTCTTCTCCACCGCAGCCGACTTGGCAAAATACGCTCAAGGTCTGATCGATGCAATCAATGCCAAGCCCCAGCGCAAGCAATTCTTGAAATCGCTGACGATCATCAAAGCCACTCACCCGCAACAGCCACCAGATGCTGTTAGCCTGCGCGGCCTCGGATGGGACATCGATTCGGCATTCTCATCCAATCGCGGTGAACTCTTGCCCATCGGATCATTCGGGCACACCGGATTTACCGGAACTTCAATTTGGATCGACCCGTATACGAACACCTACGTGATCCTGTTGACCAATGCCGTGCATCCGCACGTCGGACACTCCGTCGTGGCATTGCGCAGCAAAGTCGCAAATGTGGTGGCAACCACGCTCGATCTTGGCCAGGAGCTTCATGGAAAGCATCCTCTGCTCGCGATCACCGGATATAACGAAGCAATGGCGGGGAGCCGGCGCATGGCGTTTCGCAACACAACCGTCCTAAACGGAATCGATGTGTTGGAAGCGACGAAGTTTTCCGCCCTGAAGCCATCGCAAGGCGATGCGCCCCCGAGGAAAATCGGCATTCTTACGAATCAGATCGGAGTCGACGCGAGCGGCCGCCGTACAATTGACGTCCTCAACGCCGTTCCCGGACTGAAACTGACGGCGCTATTTGCGCCGGAGCACGGCGCTGTAGGACAGCTCGATACAACCGATATTAACAACTCAACCGATGCGGCGACTGGAGTGCCCGTCTACAGCATCTATGGCGACACTGATGCCAAGCGTCGCCCGCCCCTCGACATCCTCAAAGGGCTGGATTCAGTTGTCATCGATCTCCAAGACGCTGGCGTTCGGTTCTGGACGTACGACACAGCCACAGGGTACTTTCTCGAAGCCGCTGCGCAGACTGGCACTGAACTTGTAGTTCTCGATCGTCCCAATCCCATAACGGGATCGATGATCTCCGGCCCGATCGCCGATCCCGACAAACGCAACTACGTCGCTTATTACACGATTCCGTCGCGCCACGGAATGACCATCGGCGAACTGGCGCAATTGTTCAACGGCGAGCAGAAGCTCGGCGCCAAGCTAACCGTTGTTCCCATGCAAGGATGGCAGCGAGGAGACTGGTTCGATTCCATTGGTCAGCAATGGGTGAATCCATCACCGAACCTGCGTACCCTTACTGAGAACACTCTCTATCCAGGTGTTGCGCTCGTCGAAGGAACAAACGTCTCCGTAGGTCGAGGAACTGATACTCCGTTCGAGGTCCTCGGCGCGCCCTGGATCAAATCTCAGGAACTCGCCACTTACCTCAACGCACGGCATATCTCGGGGGTTCGCTTTATTCCTTACGCGTTCACGCCTAAATCAGCCGTATACGCAAATCAGGTATGCGGAGGCGTGAACATGGTGGTGGTGAATCGCCTTACGCTGGACTCACCGGAGCTTGGCATCGAACTCGCAGCTGCCCTTCACAAGCTTTATCCCAGCGACTTCCACATGGACAAGATGATGGCCATTGTCGCCAATCAGGAGACCATGGAAGATCTGAATCTGGGAGTCGATCCGCGGTTTATTTCATCGAAATGGAACGAGGCGTTGGAGACTTTTCGCCCAATCCGCGACAAGTATCTGATCTACAAGTAACGCAGACAGCAATCTACTCGGGACCCGCGAGCTGCTTCAGGATTGAATGGAAGCATCATCGAATGGACCATCCGTGACCGCTCCTGCATCGCCTGTAAGCTGTTCAGTCACCAGCACCGAAACTTCTCGCTGCAATTGTGGATCATCTCCAAACGAATTGAACCATTTAACATCCGGCTCGCGGCGAAACCAGGTGAGCTGCCTTTTTGCATAGTTGCGGTGGCCCTGCTGTGCTTCCAGCAGCGCGATCTGGCGCGAGAAGTCGCCTCGCAGAAGTTGCACCGCTTGTTTGTAGCCGAGTGATGCCAGAGCTCGTGCCACGGGACGCGGATCGGCACTCGAAGCGAAATCGGGAGATTGGTATGCAGTCAGCAGCCGTAGCGTTTCTTCCGCTAAGCCCGAATCGAACATGGCCGCGCAGCGCGCGTTAATGCGCCCATAAAGATCGTTGCGCGGGGGCTCGAGTCCGATACGGCAGATGCGAAACCCGGTAAGCGGGTCGCGTCCTTTGTCCCACATTGCCGTCAGCCTTTCACCTGCTAACAGACATACCTCGATCGCACGAATAAGCTTGGGCGTGTCGTTCGGATGAATCTTCGCTGCAGCTTCGGGATCAAGCCGCTCGAGCACGCGATGAAGATGCGCCACTGTCCTCTGATCGGCTTTTCGGCGTAGCCGGATGCGAAGCTGCTCAGACCGTTGCGGACCTTCGAATAGGCCTTCGACGAGCGCACGTAGGTACAGCCCGGTTCCACCAACGACAATCGGCAGCCGGCCCCGGTCGTTAATGTCGGCAATGGCCTGTCGCGCCATGCGCGAGTAGTCGCCTGCTGTGAATTCTTCCGAAGGTGCAGCAACATCGATCAGATGGTGACGGATTCGCTGCCGTTCTTCCTTGGTTGGCTTCGCCGTGCCAATCTCGAAGTCGCGATATACCGCCACCGAGTCGCAACTCACGACCTCGCCGCCGAACTCTTCGGCGAGCCTCAGCGAGAGCGCAGTCTTCCCGCTCGCGGTGGGTCCGAGGATGACGAGCAACAACGGCTGCATGGCGAATGAGTCCGACAGAATCGTTTCAGAAAAATTGATTTGAGGGAAGAAGAAACAGAAGCGTCGGCAGCAGCCGATCGCGACTGCCAGCCTCGGGGAGACCAGAGGCTAGAGCTCAGAATACGAGCAACCCCAATACGCGCCACTGCCCTGCTGCTTACCGCTGACGGTCCGTTACGGCTTCCCGGTCTGGATCTTGCCTTCCTTGAGGTTGAAGCTGTAGATCGTCGGCTTCTCGACGCAGAAGGTCTGCTGGTATTTCGTGGTTGGCGGCGTCTTGCCGACTCGGATCAGAACACGTTCATCGCCTTGCCAACCGATCACCGACGAATCAAATTCGCAATCCAGGCCGAACACGTGCTCGAAGGCATCCGCGAGCGGGAGTTCTTTGACTTCCGCCGTGTTGGACTCGAGGAGCAGAGCGGATTTTGATACGTCGCGATCAAGGTCATAGCCCCAAACAGACGTTTCCATCAGAAGTTTGCTTCCATTCTGGGACCACCCCAGCAGCCGAATTCCAACGCCTTCATCATCGAGCCCAGCCTTCTCGTATACGATTTTGTAGTTCGTTCCATCCTTGGCAAAGAAGACCTGAACGGTGTTCTTGCAGAACTGAGCCTGCCCAGAGTTGGTGGAGGCTTCCGCCGTTACTTCCGCGTAAGCGGATCCGCCGCTCGACTTGGCGACAGGTGTTTTTGCGTGCCGAGTCTGAAACGTGCCGTGGTGATTATCCCAGCAGCTAAGGGAAGAGGTGGTTTCGTTTGATTGGCAGAATCCCGGAGGGCAGGCGATTACGAACAATAGCGAATAGCGGGCGAGAATCCGGAGCTTCATGCAGAACGGCTAAATCCTACTCCCCCACTTTCAAAACTGCGAGAAACGCTTCCTGCGGAATATCGACGCGGCCGATGCGTTTCATGCGCTTCTTACCTTCTTTTTGTTTCTCGAGGAGCTTGCGTTTTCGCGTGATATCGCCGCCGTAGCACTTTGCAAGGACGTTTTTCCTCATTGCCGCTACGGTTTCGCGTGCGATTACCTTCCCGCCGATTGCCGCTTGAATCGCGACTTCAAACATTTGGCGCGGAATTAGTTCTCTCATCTTTGCCGCCAGCGCGCGCCCGCGCTCGTACGCATTATCGCGATGCACAATCACGGAAAGCGCGTCGACGGGATCGCCGGAAACCAGAATATCGAGTTTCACCATCGGCGATTCCCACGTGCCAGAAAGGTGATAATCGAGAGAAGCGTATCCACGCGAGACCGATTTCAGCCGATCGTAAAAATCCAGAACAATTTCGTTCAGTGGCAGCTCGTACGTAAGCATCACGCGATTGGCGCTCACATATTCGAAGTTCTTCTGCTTCCCGCGTTTTTCTTCAACCAACTTCAGAATTCCGCCAACGTACTCTTCGTTGGTCATGATCATCGCAGTGATCACCGGCTCTTCAACTTTGGCGATCTCGCTTTGGGAAATCCACTTCGATGGATTATCAACTTCCACGATGCTTCCATCCGTCCTGGTAATTCGGTAGCGTACGCCCGGAGCCGTCGTAATGAGATCGAGATTGAATTCGCGCTCCAACCGTTCCTGGATGATCTCCATATGCAGCAGTCCAAGAAAGCCGCAGCGGAAGCCGAAGCCCAGCGCTGCCGAGCTTTCTGGCTCGAAGAAAAACGAAGAATCGTTTAACCGCAGCTTTTCGAGCGCTTCGCGCAATAACGTGTGCTCGTGGGCGTCGACGGTATAAAGCCCGGCGAAGACCATTGGCTTGAGTTCTTCAAATCCGGGAAGGGCTTCGATTGCTGGTCGGGCTTCGTCGGTGATGGTGTCGCCAATCTTTGTGTCGGCGACGTTCTTGATATTCGCCATCAGGAACCCGACTTCGCCAGCCTCGAGCTGATCGATTTCTACCGGCTTAGGTGTCAACACACCGAGTTGCTCGACATCGAAAACCCTTCCGTTCGACCACAGACGAATCTTCATTCCCTTCCGCAGCGTGCCCGCAACAATACGCGTGAGCACAATTACTCCGCGATATGGATCAAACCAGGAATCAAAGATAAGACCTTGCAGCGGAGCGTCTGCTGGAGCCTTCGGCGCAGGCAGCCGCTTCACGATTGCTTCTAGAACGTCAGGGACGCCTTGTCCCGTTTTGGCACTCACCAGAAGTGCGTCGGAGGCATCGAGTCCTACAGCATGTTCGATCATTTCTTTCGCCCGGGGAATGTCGGCGCTGGGAAGATCGATCTTGTTGATGACCGGAATAATTTCGAGCCCATTGTGGATCGCCAGATATGCATTCGCGAGCGTCTGCGCCTCGACTCCTTGAGAGGCATCGACGATGAGAAGCGCGCCTTCACACGAAGCCAACGATCGCGATACTTCATAGGAAAAATCCACATGGCCGGGCGTGTCGATCAAATTGAGCTGATACTCGCTGCCGTCCTTTGCTTTGTACATCATGCGAACAGCATGAGCTTTAATGGTTATGCCGCGTTCGCGTTCGAGATCCATCGCATCGAGCACTTGCTCCTGCATCTCACGCGCGGTGAGCGCTCCCGTGAGCTCGAGCAAGCGGTCGGAGAGCGTAGACTTGCCGTGATCGATGTGCGCGATGATCGCGAAATTCCGGATGTACTGACGATCCATTAGCTTTCTGTGCTTATCAATTCAAGCGGAGCGGATCTCCGCCGCCGCGATGCGCGGTAAGAGGAATCGCTACCGTTCCATGATACTTGACTGAGCCACAGCTCACTTGCTGTCCCACAACACTGTCATCCCGAAGCCCTTCTTTCGGGCGAAGGATCTCCCGGAATGCTTCGGACCCACTTCCGACGCTCTTCCGCACAGAAAGTGCAGTCTGGGTCGAGGAGCCACGCCGCGGCAACTACATCCGAAATATCGCGGGAGATCCCTCGCGCAAAAGAGGCGCTCAGGATGACAGACTCACAGTGGGCACGACCTATAAGGGAAGTGCGCAAACGAAAAGGCCGGCGCGAAGCCGGCCTTTCCTGCAATGGGAACAGTTATCCCTTCTTGGGAGCGATCGCGTCTTTCGCGGCCTTGGCCACGCGGAATTTCACGACGGTCTTCGCCTTGATCTTGATCGGCTCGCCGGTCTGGGGATTGCGGCCCATGCGCGCTTTGCGCTCGGCTTTCACCAGGCGTCCGAGTCCAGGGATCACGAACACGCCGTTCTTCTTGGTCTCTTTGATGGCGGTGTCAGCGAGGTGCTGAAGGAATGCCGCCGCCTGTTTGTTGTTGATTTCGAGTTTCTCGGCCATATTGCGGACGAGAGCTGTCTTTGTCATGCCTGCTGCCATGAATCCTCCTTAGCGGGGTTGAATCGGAAACTTGATTGCGAATCGCGCGTTTATCTTATCGCACGATGCTGGAGAACAGAAGCGTTTTCGCCTGTGTTCATGCGGGTTTTTGCAATGTCACGATGGATACGATGCGATGAGCACAGTCTCCGTGTCAAGGGGAAAAGCGCATTTTTCGCGCATTTTCTGTGATTATTTTGGAAATAATCGCATTTTGCAGCGATTTTCGTTCGAAAACGAACGCTGAACCGCAATCCGCGATTATTTAAGGCAACGCCGTCATCGCTCGCTCAGCCGCGACGCCGCGTCAAATTATGACAACTTCTACGCGGGAATCCGCTTCTCTGATGCGGTAAAGCTGAACAAGAGATCCCCTACGCTGCAAAAACAAAAATCGGAAGGTAAGGATCTCGCCGCGTGCGGGGATGAAAGTTAAAGGGACGCTAGATGACGTATGTTGCTACTTCAGCTGCGCCTGGCGCTGCTTGGCGAGTTGCGCGATCGCCGGCGACTTGTCGGAAGCAAGCTGATCGTAGATCTTCTTCGCCTGCGCCGGATCCTTTCGCTCGTAGACCGATGCCAACGCGAATTGCGCGCGCTCGCGGGGCACAGACGTCGTGGGCTTCTTCATCAGCTCGTTGTAGATGTTGATGGCGTCCTGATCGCGATTGGTCGCTTCATAGACAGAAGCCAACCCCAGTTTCGCGAGCGAAGCAACATCCTTATTGCCCTTCTCCGCGGCCTGTTTGAACCGCGCTTCCGCCTCGGAGTAGTTGCCTGCATCGAGCGCGACGACTCCGGTCATGTACAGCGCATTCTTTCCCGAATCGGTATGGGAATATTGATCGGCGATTTGCTGAAACTGTTTTTCGGCTTCTTTATCGCGCTCCGCTGTGGTAGCAAAACTGATGATGCTGGGATCGACGGGCTCGCCAGCCGTGCGAATCGGAGCCGAAAGAGTGTTCATCGCCTTGCCAACAGCCGCACTGGCTTGCTCGTCTTGCTGGTTCCGCCAGTAAGAGTAGCCTCCGATCGCGGCAACAATGATGATGACGATGACAGCACCTATAGTAAGCGCTCTGCGGTGGGCTTGAGCCTGGGCGATGGCACTTTCTGTAACTTCTTTAAATTTATCTTCCTTAAGTTGACGACGGGTGTAGCTTTGCACGCACGATCCTTAGATTGCAGGATAGCCAGTCTGGAGGGAGAACCTTTTGATGGCCGGTAAATTTAGTTTAACAATCTGAAAACAAAAGTGCCAATGGCGGAAACGCCTGAGAGGCTACCTCAGGGGCTCGCCCTTGTCGGAAGCACGCAGGCTGAAGTAGATACCCAAGACTCCGCAGAGCGCACACAACATGAAGAGAAAAATGCTGCGTTTGATCCACATGTTATGGAGAAGATCGCTATCAGCATTGGTGCGCAATTGTTCCGGTAGGAGGGCAATGCTGATCTGAGCTCCCCAGCGCAACCCCACAACTGCTGAGATGAATAGCGCGATGCAGGCAGTCCAGAAGATGCGGGTTGCCGTGAGAGGCTTCACTTACTAGATTCTAGCTCTCGATTTTTCAGGAGAGAAGAAGTCGGCGATCTCGTCGATGCTTCGAGCGTTGCCATACTTCGGCAAGCTCTCGAAGAAAATACGGCCGTAGCGTTGGCGAGTGATGCGGTTGTCCAGGAGCACTAGCACGCCGCGATCGTGAAGTGAGCGAATCAGGCGGCCGAATCCTTGTTTTAGCGTAATGACAGCACCAGGCACTTGATATTCCATGAAGGCGTTCCCGCCATCCGCGGAAAGCGCTGCGATGCGTGCTGCGACCACGGGATCGTTTGGGACCGCGAATGGTAATCGATCGATGATCACGCAACTGAGCTGCTCGCCTTGCACGTCGACCCCCTGCCAGAACGATGACGTAGCAAACAGAATCGCATTTGGCGTGCTCCGAAATTCTTCGAGCAGAGCATTGCGTGGAGCCGACCCTTGAATGAGCATCGGATATTCGATTTCGCCCAGCAGGCGTTCGTAGATGTCCTGCATCTGCGAGTAACTCGTGAACAGACAGAACGCCCTCCCGCGCGTGGCTTCGAGGATGCGCCGGATAACTTCAGCAGCGCGCCCCGCGAACTGATCGCTTCGCGGATCGGGAAGGCTTTCAGGGATGTAGAGCAGCGCTTGCCGTGAGTAGTCAAAGTGCGAAGGCACCACCAATGATCTTGCATGGTCGAGTCCGAGTCGGCCTTTGATGTAATCGAATCCGTTGCTCACGGCGAGCGTAGCGGAAGTGAGAATCGCAGTATCAAGATTCTCGAACAGTGCCTGCCGCAACAGTTGCGAAACATCAATTGGCGTCGCCTGCAATGAGACCACGCGCGCGCCACGGCGGCTGAATCCACTCCGACGTTCGATCCAGAAGACGGTGTTACGGTCTTGGGATTCCAGAATGAAAGAAAGCTGGACGCGAATCTCTTCGGCGCGGCGGACAAACTGGAAAACCTCTTCCGGCTTTTCTTTCATCTGCTGCAGCTCGGCAGCGAGCCGCGTGAGCGCGTTCATCAACGAAATGTATTCATCGCCGTTCTCTTCCAGGAACTCGCTCCGATTGGTAAAAGCAAACCGTCCTTCTCCCGGCGGGAGCAGGCCAAAGAAGAATTGAGTGCGCTCGCGCAGTGTTGCACATGCTTGAACGACAGACGCAGGCAGGCTCTGCTTCATCCGCAGTGTTGTCTCCACGTCCCGTGCCAGTTCGTCGAAGCGGAGATTGCCCACTGAAACTCCGAAGTAGCTGCCTGCCACATCTTCTAATTCGTGAGCCTCGTCGAAGACAACGATTCCTGCTTCGGGAAGGACTCCGGATTCCGGAGTGCCATCAAGAGCGCGTTTGATCGCCAAATCAGCGAAGAATAGATGGTGGTTGACAATGACGATGTCGCTCTCCAGCGCACGGCGCCGCATCTCGGTGATGAAACAGCGATCAAACTGCGAGCACTTCTGTCCAGTACACGCATCCGCACGGGCGTCGAGTTTATGCCACAGAGCGCTCGATTCCGGGAGCCCGGAAATCTCCGCGCGATCGCCGGTTTGCGTCTGTTTTTCCCATTCTGCGATTGCGCGATATTGATCGATCTCACCGAGCTCGGTGAGAATCGGCTGGTTCTTCAGGTCATAGAGCTTCTGCCGGCAGAGGTAGTTGTTGCGTCCTTTCATGTAGCAGACGCGCAGCTGACCTTCGCCGTTAGGAAATAGGACCCGCTCTAGAAAGGGAACGTCTTTGTAAAAGAGCTGTTCCTGCAGGTTCTTCGTGCCGGTGGAGATGATTACGCGCTTGCCCGAGCGCAGCGCCGGCAGTAGGTATGCGAGAGTCTTTCCCGTTCCGGTGCCTGCTTCCACCAGCAGATGCTTGCGATCCTGGATCGCCTGCTCGACGGCTTCGGCCATCTGCAGTTGCCCGCGTCGAAATTCATAAGCCGGATGCGAAGCGGCCAAAGCTCCGCCAGGAGTGAAGAAGGAATAGAGTGAGCCCATGGCGCGCTCTGGTTGCGGCGCAGTCGCATTTTGTGAAACAGAAGACAAGGCAGGCCCAGGGCCACGCACGAGAGCGCGGAGTGAGTCTCTATAATAGCGTGGGACGCTACAGAAATTTCGCGATTGCGTGATTTCGCGGTTGCTAGAAGCTGCTAGCTCCTGCTGGTACCTACACCTTCTTTCGAGTTCACCTTGCCGAGAGCTTTCACACTTTCTTCCGACCAAAAAGGAGCCGAGAAATCTGGGAGCACCCCCATGCTCGCCATTGTTGGCCGGCCTAATGTAGGCAAGAGCACACTTTTCAATCGGCTGATCGGCAGGAGGCGGTCGATCGTCGGTGATGAGCCGGGGATCACGCGAGATCGCCTCTATGGCAAGGCAAATTGGAATGGGCGCGAGATACGCGTAGTCGATACCGGCGGGATCATTCCGGAAGAGAAAGAACTTATTCCATCGGAAATTTACCGCCAGGCGCGCGTTGCCCTTGACCAAGCAGACGTGATCGTCATGGTGGTTGATGGCCGTACCGAACTTGCTGCTCCCGACATGGAACTCGCGCGTTTGCTTATTCGCAGCGGCAAGCCGGTGTTGCTTGCGGTCAATAAGATTGATACGCCGAAGCTCGAGGCGATCGTCGAAGACTTTCGTCGTCTCGGCATCCGCCGCATTTTCCCTGTCTCAGCGGAGCATGGAAGCGGCGTCGCCGAGTTCCTGGATCAGGTAGTGGAGCTCGTGCCCCCCAAGTCAACGATCGAACCAACATCCGAAGCCACCGCGGAAGAGGGGGAGCCACAAAAATCTTCGGCGACCGAAACCAACATTGCCATCATCGGACGCCCCAATGTTGGCAAATCGACACTTCTCAATCAACTCACCGGCACATCACGCGCCATCGTCTCGCCGATTGCGGGGACCACGCGGGACGCCGTGGACGAGGTAGTGGAGCGCGATGATCATCGCTATCGCTTCATCGATACTGCGGGCATTCGGCGCAAAGGCAAGACCAAGTTGATGGCTGAAAAGCTTTCGGTCGTGATGGCACGCAAGCACCTCGAAGCAGCCGATGTTGCTCTGCTAATCATCGATGCCACCGAAGGCGTGACTGGGCTAGACGCGACGATCGGCGGATACGCGCATGAGAGCGGACGTTCAGTGGTGATTGTCGTGAACAAATGGGATGTGGTTGGGCCAGCCAGAACCGACGGCAAGCCTCCCGCTGATCAGGCGCTGTTCGAAAAACAGCTCCGCGCCGTGCTTAAGTACTTGAGCTATGCTCCGCTTTTATTCATCTCTGCGGCGACCGGCAAGAACGTGGATCGCGTGTTCGCAACCGTGCAGCGCGTTGCGCGGGAAAGACGCAAACGTATCTCAACCGGCGAGATGAATCGATTTCTCAAGTCTGTCGATTTCGAACGCGCGTCCTCGCCTGGCTATGGCGTTCGGATCCAATACCTGACACAAGTTGCGGTCGCCCCGCCTACTTTTATTGCGTTTACCAATCGCAGCGGCAAGTTGCATTTTTCGTATCAGCGTTTTTTGGAAAATCAGATTCGTCGAGCGTTTGGTTTTGAAGGCACCCCAATCTGGATCAAAACTCGGGGGAAAGAGAATCCAAAGTCCAAGAAGTCCACCTAGCCCACTATGTCCACAATCGATGAAGTAGTTGTAGCCAACGCGAAGTACGCCCAGACCCACAAATCGCACCGCCTCTCACCGCGACCAACACGCAGACTAGCGGTTGTTACCTGCATGGACACACGCCTCACCAAAGCCACTTTGGGGCTAGCGGATGGCGACGCACACATCATCCGCAATGCAGGCGGGATTATTACCGAGGACACTCTGCGCTCACTGTTGGTGTCGCATTATTCGCTTGGTACGGAAGAGTTCATGGTCATCAATCACACCGATTGCGGGCTAATGCGCTCCACCGAAGAAGAGCTGCGAACCACGATCGAGCGTCAAGCCGGCACAGCGAGTATTTCGCCGGAGCGCTTCTACGCATTCAAATCTCCGGAGGAAAACGTGCGCAAGCAGCTTGAGAAATTGAAGTCACACCCTTGGGTTCGGAAAGAAATCGTCGTGCGCGGGTTCGTTTTTGATGTTGAGACCGGCAGGCTTAAGGAAGTATTTGTTTAGGCCGGCTTTCCTAGTGCGCTCGTCCTTGCTCCATTTTGGGACAAGAAATTTCACTGTTCTTTCCCTGATCCCATCTCGCGATCTAAGGGGAGATAATCGCAAATCGTTGGTTGCTGGTGCTTTAGCTGCAAAAAGATCGGATCCCCGTTCGTTCCAGGCCTGCCGCCAAGGTTTGCGGATTTTGGCAGAATCGAGTGATTTCTCGCGCTCAGATTCGAGACTTGCCTGTTATTTTCGCTGTTTTCTGCCGGCGCGCACTGTGGCATGTGCAGTGTGAGCTCGCAATTTACTGCCCTTGGCCTCGCGCCCGAACTCCTCACGCATCCTTTCCCATGTGGTCTCGAGGGTCTCGGGCAAAATTCGCGTTTCGCCTACGACGGTCATGAAATTGGCGTCCGCTACCCATCGGGGAAGTACATGCATATGAATGTGGCCCGCTACACCGGCTCCGGCGGCGGCTCCGAGATTCATTCCCAGATTGATTCCGTCGGGCCTATAAAGATTTCGCAGGACGGTTTCCATGCGCTGGCACAACGCAATCATCTCTTGTGCGGCTTCTGTTGAGAGCTTTTGCAGTTCATCCAGGTGTTCGTAAGGAATAACCATTACGTGGCCGGATGTGTATGGAAATGCGTTCAAGCAGATATAGCAGTGTTTGCCGCGGTAGACGATCCAGGAGGTTCGATCGTCTTTCTCAGTCTGCTTATTGCAGAATACGCAGCGTTGATCGCCTTTTTCTTCGGTGATATAGGCATAACGCCACGGCGTCCAGAGATAGTCCATAGAATCTACAAGCGGCTGAGCTTCACAGCTGCTCAGGGCCGTCGAAAACTTTAGAGAGTATCAGTTCTTCTTTTAATTAGGCATCGATCAGACATTTGTAACCACAAATTGGCAAAATCGCGCAATCACGAAATCGCGTCACCCGCGGTCGAAGGACGCGAAAAGAGCGTTCTTCAAACGCGTTTGCCTCCATCTTCCTCTGTTTGTTAAGCCACTGTTTCTGCTCCACTTCTTGCGGTTTGACACCCTCTCCGAGCGGTTGCTATAGTCAGAGCATCGGCAAGGAGTGGAAGTACTTTTTGTCGATCCGGCCGCAGAGTTTCCTTTAGCCCCCTGAAGGGCCCACACACAAAGAGAGCTTATGCAGCCACCAGTCCGCTCAAGCGGGCAGCCGGGCTTGTACCCACTGTCATTCGGGAGTATTCCCGTGGCGCGAGCGCGACTAAGAAGGACCGATGTCGTTCGACGAGAGCACAGCCCGCGACTTCAATCCAGCCGTTCAAGAGAACACTGCTAACCCGCAAGAGTCGTCTCACGGGATGGGAGAGGCGGCTCGCTCGAAAAATTCCAATCACGAGACAACAACCCTGAATACTGAAACCGAAACCACCGCACTCGCCACCGAAAACCCTCAACCCGCCGTTTCCGAGCACGAGCACGAAGCAGCACACGCTGACGCTCAGGAGATGGACTTCGCCGCCGCTCTGGAGAGCTTCGAGGCCGAGCAGTCTGCAGCCGAGGCTGCTGCTCCGGCCGAGGACAACATCCAGAAGGGCACGGTCATTAAGCTGACCGAGAAATACGTTGTTGTCGATATTGGCTCCAAGTCCGAAGGCATGGTTCCGATTGCGCAAGTCATTGGGCGCGATGGCCAGCCCAAGTTCAAGCCGGGCGACAGCATCGACGTAGTCGTCGATCGCGGCGAGACCGAAGAGGGATACGTCCTCCTATCGCACGAAAAAGCTCAGCGCGTGCGCGTGTGGGATGACATCGAGAAGGCATACAACGACAAAGCCCTCATCAAGGGCTACGTTGTGGATCGCGTAAAGGGTGGATTGTCAGTAGATGTCGGCGGAGTTAGGGCGTTCCTGCCCGGCTCGCAAGTCGACCTGAAGCCAGTGCGCAATCTCGATGGCTATAAAGGCCAGGAGATTGAAGTCCGTGTAATCAAGCTGAACAAGAAGCGCGGCAACATCGTGGTCTCGCGCAAGCAACACCTTGAGGAAGAGCAAGCCGAAAAGCGTTCCAAGACGCTCGAGCATCTGGAAGAAGGTTCAGTGCTCACCGGCACCGTCAAGAATTTGACTGACTATGGAGCGTTCGTCGATCTTGGCGGACTGGATGGTCTGCTGCATATCACAGATATGTCATGGGGCCGGCTCACGCATCCGCGGGATCTCGTGAATGTTGGCGACGAGATCCACGTAAAGGTTCTCAAATTCGACAAAGACAAGCAGCGCGTTTCACTCGGATTTAAGCAGCTCACGCCTGATCCGTGGCTCGATGCTGCAGAGCGGTATCCAATCGGCGCGCACGTTCGTGGACGCGTGCTCAGCGTCACCGATTACGGAGCTTTTGTCGAGCTAGAGCAAGGGATTGAAGGCCTCGTCCACGTCAGCGAGATGACATGGTCCAAGCGGATGAAGCACCCGTCGAAGATCGTGAAGCCTGCTGACGAAGTTGAGACCGTTGTCCTCAACGTCAATCCCGCAGAGCGGCGTATTTCGCTCGGGCTCAAACAGCTCGAGCAGAACCCGTGGGAGCAGTTGCACGACAAGTATCCAGTCGGAAGCAGCGTCGAAGGCAAAGTTCGTAACCTCACCGACTTTGGCGCGTTCATCGAGATCGAAGACGGTATTGACGGGTTGGTTCACGTTAGCAACTTGAGTTGGACCAAGCGAGTAAAACATCCATCGGAAGTTCTGAAAAAGGGCGAAAAGGTAAAAGCGCAGGTGCTGGCGATTGAGCCGGAGCACCGCCGTTTGTCACTCGGAATCAAGCAGCTTCAGCCCGATGTCTGGGAGACCTTCTTCGCAACGCATCGCATCGGGGATGTGGTCCACGGGAAGGTTCTGCGCACGGCGCAATTTGGGGCGTTTGTAGAAATCTCTGACGGCATTGAGGGACTCTGCCACAACTCCGAAGCGACAGACAGCCACGGCACATCGATGAAGCTCGAACCTGGCCAGGAGCACGACTTCAAGATCATCAAGATGAATCCAGA
>CAYZHX010000098.1:0-15874 GCA_964476905.1 uncultured Terriglobales bacterium | reverse complement strand
GGCGTTCCGTGCGCGAGGTAGGGGCGGAGCACGTCGGCCGAGCCCCATTCCAGATCCCAACCGTTGTGGATCGCAATCGCCGTATACCGTCCCGGCACAATATCTGGGAGAGTGAACGTGCCGTCGCTGTCGCTTTGGTCGCGACGGAAGAGAGTGGCATTGTCGGAGATCTCCTCAGGCACGAGCACGACCATCGCGCCGGAAATCGGCTCGTCACCATTCATGACAGTGCCGTTGATCGTTCCTACGCCTTTCGATACAACGATCGAAAGCTCCACCGGCTGCGCGCCTGCGATGTCAAGCGTACGTCCGCTCACGCGGGCGCCGGTCGCGGAGAGGCTGCGAATCGCGTATCCCGGCGCGTTCACAAGCATAGCTACATATCGACCAGGAATTTCCGGCTGCACGCTGAATTCTCCATTCTCATTCACCCGTGCTGCCATCGAATTGCCAGAGCCGAGATCGCGGAATTGCAGAAACGCATTTTGCGCGGGCGAGTCGTCGAACTTTATCGTTCCATGAATAGGCTCGAGACTTGCGGCGGCTGAGAGGTCCACATCGCCGCTCTGCTGCAGATTCAGAGTCTGTTTCTGATTGGTACGGCTTCCACCCTTCGGATCTAAATGATAGAGATTAAGATCGTAGTTACCGGGAGCGATGCCTGAGATATCCATCTCACCCTGCTCGAAGACAACATTTGCCTGCTGAAAGCCAATCGGCTGTCCAAATGCGATTTGGCGGAAGTTCGGCTGGGCAGGCGGCTGATTCCCTTCCCCGCTACCTGCGCGAATTGTTAGATGCAGAGATTGCACAGGTGTGAGGTTGAAGTCAGCGCTGATGCGATCGCCCGCACGCAACACGATGGCTCCAGCCTCATCGCCTTCGGTTGTTCCGGGGTAGTAGATGAGCGGATAAGCGACATCCAGCGCAGGATCGACCTCGGTCGCGCGTTGATTCCATCCACCGCGGCGATATCCCCCGGGGAAATAACGGCGATACCACGGCTGCGCTGAAACTACAACGTAGTATGTGCCCGGTCCGAGATGCCCAAAGTGGTACTCACCCAAATCGTCGGTTTGCGAGATGCCATGGTGCTCGATCATGGGATGTCCCATGTCGTTCCGTTTTTGGAACAGCCAAACCTGAGCATCGCGCACTGCTTCGTTACGCTCGTCGAGCACGCGTCCGGTAATCGCGCTCATCGGACGCATGCGGAAAACGATGCCGGTAGATACTTTGCCTGGACCAACGACCACGGCCGTGCTGAACCCCTCGTGCTGATCAAGCGACTGGAAAAGAAACCCTGGCGCCTGCGCGTTCAGTTGGTACTTCCCTGCTGGGACATTGTGGAACACGAAAGAACCGTCGGTGCCAACTTCCGACCGGCGGGGCTGGTCCGCTTGCCGCGACGCAACCAATTGCACGAATGCATTGTGGACGACATCTCCTGAAATGGAATTCACGAGCGTGCCACTTACCTCAAACGCGCCGCCTGGCGCACTCGAAGACTGCTGCGCATGAGCGCAGATTGCCAAGCACACAAAGACGAGAATGGAGCGAACGAGCTTCATGGTGCGACGTGAATCAGATCCACGGTTATACGAGCCTGCTCTTCAGGACTCAACGTTATATGTGCCGCGTGCGAGAGATAAGCACTCAGCGCTTCCCGATTGCGATATTCAATCCCATCCAGACGATCGAATGCGAGGACGTCATAGCTTCCCGGAGGCACGCCCTGTGCCTGGAACCTTCCTGAGGGGTCGACCCACACCTGCCGAGGCGTCGCTTGTGTCTCTCCATCGGGAATCATCAAGACCATTCCCATCTGCCCTGCTGTCGAGCTTTGGATATTCCCATTGAGGGAAGCTCCATCATCGCGCAGCAAAACCTCAATGGGTTGCGGATCGGAGCCTTCAGCAATCACCAGCGGCTGCGAAAGCAGGTCCAATCCGCGGCATGTGAGTGAAGCCACGTACGACGTGCCGTTCGAATCGACTTCGACGTCGTAGGTCCCGGGCTCGAGCCCGCGAATGATTGCCGGCGCATCCTGGCTCTCGCGATTCGCGGAAAACTGCTGGTAGGGCGGCGTGCGCGAGATTAGCCGAACCTGTCCGAAGAACGGCATCGCGAAATTGCGTCTCCCTGAACCGCCGCCCACAAAGCCCAAACCTGGTTGGCGTTGCGCTGAGTCCGACTTTGTGAACTCCGTCTGATAATCCACAGGAATCGAGAGCGTGCGTGAAACGCCAATGTGCAATTCTGGAATATTGTCGGTTACCTGAATGGGAACATCGGCGAAGAGCTGCTCACCATCGGGACCTCGTCCATTGAATCGCAACCGATACGTGCCCGCAGGAACAGGAAAGGCTTGAAAGCGGCCTGTGCGGGGATCAATGCGCACGCCTACATCAATGTGATCGCCGTCTAGATCGGTCAGATATACACCACCGTTATCTCTTATTCCGGAAATCATGCCGGAAATGCGATACGCGGGCACGCGTTTCACTTCGAAGTCGACGGTTGCATGCTGCCCCGGCGCGAGTCGCAGCGGAGTGGCGGCGGTCATCTCACGCACGCCGGGATAGTACTGCGCGGGCACTACTTCAAACTTTCCTGTATCGCTCTGCTGTTCGCCAATAGGGCGCGCGCGATTATTCGGTCCCACTTCGACGTAGTACGTCCCCGGACGAAGGTCCGCGATGCGGAAGTTTCCATCTTCGTCAGTCTGGCGACCTCCCAACTGCTGCCAAATGCGGCGTCCGTTCATGATCTGGCTGAAGCGCAGTCGCACAGGAACGCCGCCCACTGGCTCGCCCTCGGGGTTTTCGACGTGTCCGCCGACTACCGCTTCCGGCACAAGCTGGATGGTGATGCTGGTGGGATGATCGGAAAGCGTAGCTGTGAGTGGCGCCCGTGCCTCGCCGATCTCATTGGGAGCAAAAAATCCCGGCTTATGCGCCTGGACGGTCACAGACGAGGAGCTCAGATGATCGAACTCAAAATTCCCATTCTGGTCCGCGAGCTTGGCGCTCTGATCAGCTTGGACTAAAGCGTAAGGAATCGGCGCGCCAGTGGAGGAATTTACGACCGTGCCGCTCAGCACGTATGCAGGAGCAGATTGCGGATTGTCGCCAAAACCCTGCGCTTTGGCGTGTGACAAGACTCCCGCGAGCGCCGCAATCAGTACAGCACAACGACCCCAGAAATGACCCCGGGTAACACAAAACCGCATGCGCATAAAGCTAGCTGAGAGTTCCTGCTAGTGGCAAGGGGAACGGGTTTGGGTGGAAGCCCCCGACTTCAGTCGGGGGTACGCACGGCGAAGCCGGGCGTATCTGAAACACGCAAATTAATGAAGCGCTTTAGCGCTGGCCCACGCGCACAGAGCGCATGCAGAACATCGGGCATCAGGAGCGCGCTTCGCGCGTACACCGGCGCTAAAGCGCCATTTCTTGTTCGCGGCCAACGGACGCACGGCTGCGCCGTGCACCCCCGACTCAAGTCGGGGGCTTCCACCTAAACCAAGACGGCAAGCTGAAAGCGCCGTTAATCCATCTCGCGTATCCGCATCGAACCCGGGCCTGGCGAAGGCGCTCCGCCTTCGGCTGCGTTCTGCTCCTTTTGCCAATCCTGTTCCGAGATCACCTCGATGGGCAGCAGTCTCTTTGTTATCAGCTGCTTGTTCATCGAAAGCTGCGGCGTGACCAGTTTCTGGAATTGATTGATCACGTCTTCGAGTTCGCGGCCGAGAACATCGGTACGCGCGACCTGCGAGTCAGTCGGCTTGCCTTCGTAGCCATTCACGTCGCTGTAGAGGCCGGCCAGGAATTCGCGGAGACGCTCTTCACCCGTGATCGCACCGCCCTCTTTCGTGGCCACGATCTTGCTGCGAATTGCGTCGACATCGGTGGCGAGTTTCGTGAGCCGCTGCTTCACCGGATCGTTGTTCTTGAGCCGACTGGCATCACGATTCGCTGTGTCACGAACATTGACAATCGCGTCTACCGCCCAGCTCATGTGATTGAGCATTGCAGAGAGTTTGGTCGCGAGATCAAATTGCGCCTTGCGATCTTCGACCGTGTACTTCGCTCGTGGATCGAGCACCACGTTGATCTTCTCGGTGTAGGTCTTGTCGCCCTTAGTCATCTTCACCGTGTACGTGCCGGGAAGAACACGCGGACCAAACGCCGCTCCAAAAGCTGCGCTCGCCGCCGGTGGAACCTTCGGCGGCTTCATGTGCATCGACCAGGTCACGCGATTCACGCCACGATGCTTGCTGGTGTTGATGGAATCAACGAATTTACCCTGCTCGTCAAAGATCTCGATCTTCAGGTCGCCGAAAATGTGGCGCGTACGTTGGTAGTACGGAATCGTCGCCTCTTCCGGACGGTTTTGACCGTTGAAAGAGTTTGCTCCCTCGGGCCATCCACCTTGGGTTTCCATCCACTGCACGGCTGGCGGGAGCGGCAGGAAACCGGCGTCCTCCTGCATGATTTGCGGCGTCAGCTCACGCAATGGAGAGATGTCATCGATGATCCAGATGCCTCGGCCGTGGGTCGCCAATACCAAATCAGAAGTTCGCGGTTGGATCACAAGGTCATCCACTGCAACAGCCGGGAAGCTGCTGCCTTTGTACTGCGCCCAGCGCTCGCCACCATCGTTGCTTACAAAGAGTCCGAATTCTGTTCCGAGGAAAAGAAGATTGGGACTGACGGTGTCCTCTTTTATGACATGTGCCCAGCCGCGCACCCCGCGGTCATTCGCGACGATCGACTTCCACGTTTTGCCGTAATCAGTCGTCTTGAAGACATGTGCAGTCATGTCGCCGTACATGTGGCGATCGACGGCTGCATATGCCGTGCCTTCATCGAAGCGGCTGGCTTCGATCCAGGCAATCCATGAGCCTTGTCCCGCTTCGGGAACGTTGCCAATGACATTCGTCCAGTTCTTGCCGCCGTCCCGGGTGACCTGAATATTTCCGTCGTCGGTTCCTACCCAGATCACTTGTCCATTCTTCGGCGACTCGGAGATCGTGTACACGGTCGTGTTCATCTCCGCTGCGGAATTATCGACCGTAATGCCGCCCGATTCCTCCTGCTTCTGCTTCTCCGGATTGTTTGTGCTCAGGTCAGGCGAGATACGCTCCCATGATTGCCCATGATCGCGCGAGCGGAAGAGGAACTGTGCTCCGAGATACAGAGTGTTTTTGTCGGTGGGGCTTACCTGGATCGGAGTGTTCCAGTTGAAGCGCAGCTTCTTCTCTCCATATTGCGGGTATGGCTTGATGGCGCGCGTCTCGTGCGTCCAGCGATTCACGCGGCCGATCTCGCCGCCCTGCGCTTCAGCGTAGACGTAATTGCGATCGGATGGGTCCTCCCACATCCAGAAGCCATCTCCGCCATACATGTTTTCCCAACGCGAATTGGTGACACCGCCGGGATAGGACGAATCGCCCACCCACGAGCTGTTGTCCTGCAATCCACCGTAGACGTGATACGGAATATCGTCGTCGACACTCACGTGATAGAACTGCGAAACCGGCAGGTTCATCTGGTGCTCCCAGCGCGAGCCGCCATCGAAGCTGCGCCAGAGGCCACCGTCATCTGTGGCAAAGACCATGCTGGTGTCGTCGGGATCGATCCAGACATCGTGAAAATCGCCGTGCGCCTGATTCGAAACCGCACTGAAGCTCTCACCGCCGTTCACACTCAGCAGCAGGACTAGATCTACCTTGAAGAGTTTGTTCTCGTTTTTGGGATCGACGATCAGATTGGCAAAGTAAAAGGGACGCCAAACCATGTACTGGCTGGCGTCGAGCTTCTTCCAGCTTTGTCCGCCATCGTCGGTGCGATACAGCGCGCTGGCCTTGCACTCGACCATCGCGTACACGGTTTGCGGCTTCGACGGAGCAACTGCGATCGCAATACGTCCATACGGTTTCGCGGGAAGGCCTTTGGCGTTGCTCTCGTTGATTTCGCTCCAGTGCTCGCCGCCATCGGTAGATTTGAAAATACCGCTGCCCGGCCCACCTGAACGGAAGGTCCAGGCCTGGCGACGGAAATCCCATGTAGTGGCGTAGATCGTGTTCGGATCCTGCGGACTCGCGGACATCTGTCCGCAGCCCGTCGAGCGATTGGCTCCGGCGAGAACTTTGCGCCAGTTCTTTCCGCCGTCGGCGGTCTTGTAAACACCGCCCGCATCGTTGTCGGCAAAGGCCGATCCCGTGGCGCACACCAAAACGGAATTTCCCTCTTTGGGATTCACCAGAATCTTGACAATGTGCTCAGTGTCTTTCAGTCCGACGTTCGTCCAGTTCTCCCCGCCATCCGTCGATTTGTAAATGCCGTCACCAATCGACACACTGTTTCGCATCCAGCTCTCGCCAGTGCCCGCCCAAACGATCTTCGTATTTGTCGGATCGACGGCCAGCGCACCGATCGACTGCACGTCGGGCTGATCGAAGACGGAGCGGAAGCTGCTGCCGCCGTTTACGGACTTCCAGACTCCGCCGCTGGCGGCTCCGGCAAAGACCGTAAGACGCCCATGATCACCGTAGGCAGTGACCGCGGCGACGCGTCCACTCATGGTGGCCGATCCAATGTTGCGCACGGGCAGTCCCGAAATGGTACCGGCGTCGAAGCGTACTGGACGAGGTTCGGATTGTTGTGCGAGAACGTTTGTGGAGATCAGAAGTGCGAGAACGAGAAATCCAGATTGGAAAAACAGATGAGACTGCCTTCTGGTGCTGGGCATCATTGCGTAAGAATCCTCTTGGTTAGTACGACAATTCTTGTATTCAGAAGAGCTTTCATCGAGCGACGTGAGATGGTTATTTGAGTCCAGGTTTTGTGCCGGCAGGCTTCGCGGGGGCGACCGGCGCGCTGGGCATTTTGAATTGACTATCGGGAATATCGACATTGGCTTCCATTTTTTCGATCGTCACTGTCCCTTTTTGGTCGGGACGATTCTTGGGCCCGCTGGAGACAGAGAATGGGAAATAGACGCCGTTCACCTGCTTGTAAGATCCAAGATCGGTTTGCTCTTCGCGGACGGCTCCGCGTATGAACTGCTGCCGGTCGATGCGAATCTCGATGTAGGTGTCAGGATCTAGATACATGTAAAGGATGTCGCCGTTCTTAAGGGTTACCTTAAGGCGATAAACATCGTCCCCGTCCACTGTGTCGTGTCCGAGATACTCGACGGTGTTGCCCTTTTCCTTGTAGTCAACCAGCGGACCGTAGAAGTCGGCGTCTTCGCTGATGTCGCGCAGGTCGTCTTCCCCTAACATTTCGGGATCGCGACGCCCTTGAAAGGGCGAGATCTGCCAGCCCGAGCTGCCGTCGAACGCTTGAATCTGCGTCATGCCTTGGATGGTGAACATCTCGCGCAGATTGTCGGGAGCCTTGGCTTCCTCCGCCACCTGTGCAGTAAAGCTCCCTTGCTGATACTTGCCAGAGAACCTCAGCGATTTGATGGCCTTAATCTTCTCCATGCCACCCTTCGCCTGAAGGTTCTTGGCAACAAGCTCGTCGGCAGTTTGCGCCGACAAAATGGCCGTGCCGCAGACGATCGCAAGCACCAGACCTAATCCCTTACGCATCAGAATTGCTCCTTCATCAACGCAGCAAGGTCACCGCGTTCGACTCGATCAGTTGTAGAACTTGAAAACGGGAAAGTGTACATCAACGCGCAAGTTGCTCGTTGCAAATGCGATTGCACTCATCCCAGGTGTGAACGCCAGTAGCGCGGTTTTCACCTCTCCCGATGGCCCAATCACCCAATCTGCGTTGGAGGTATCATGGTTGTAACTCTGACTTCGGACTTTCTCCTCAGTCACAAGAATCCATCGGAGCACACCATGGCGGTGAAGACCGCTCTCGAATATCGCGTTTCCGAAACACCTGTTCAGAATCTTGAGTTACAGCCCAATCATGGCGTACCGCTCAATCTTGATTGGGTGGAAGACGTTCGCGTGAACACAAGCGCAGTGGAGCGACGTGCCGAATCGCTAACCAAGCGCCGCACGGTAAAGAAAGAATGGCAGGCGGCCTGGCTTCTACGCGCGATTTCGTGCATGGATCTCACTACGCTGTCGGGTGATGACACCGAGCAGCGCGTCCTTCGTCTATGCGCGAAGGCCCGACAGCCCGTGCAGAAGGTCCTTATGCACCAACTTGGCCTGGAAGACTTTCAACTGAGAGTCGCCGCAGTCTGCGTTTATCACAGCTTTGTTGAGACGGCATTGCGGGCTCTTGAAGGAACCGGAATCAATGTGGCGGCGGTATCGACGGGATTTCCCGCCGGACTATCTCCCCTCGCGGAGCGCGTCGGCGAGATTCGCCGATCCGTAGCTGCGGGAGCACAGGAGATCGACGTTGTCATTACGCGCGCACATGTCTTCGGCGGCCGATGGCAGGCGCTCTATGACGAAGTTGCGACGTTCAAAGAAGCATGCGGCAAGGCACACATGAAGGTGATCCTCGGGACGGGCGATCTGGCGACACTGCGCAATGTAGCCCGCGCCAGTATGGTGGCGATGATGGCGGGAGCGGACTTCATCAAGACCTCGACTGGGAAAGAAAGCGTAAACGCGACGCTTCCAGTTGGACTGGTCATGGTTCGTGCTATCCGCGAATATGTAGCGCACAGTGGTATGGTCGTGGGTTTCAAACCCGCAGGCGGCATCCGCACGGCAAAGCAGTCGCTCGACTGGCTCGCTCTAATGAAGGAAGAGTTGGGAGACCGCTGGCTCGATGCGAGTTTGTTCCGTTTTGGAGCGAGCGGAATGCTCGCTGACATCGAACGGCAGCTCGAATACTACGCAACCGGACGTTACTCAGCGGATTACCGTCATCCAATTGCGTAGGCAAAACTGAGTAGCATTCAACTTAAGCACATGGCCAAAATCGCGGAAAAATTCGCCACCATGGAGTACGGCCCGGCGCTGGAAGATCCGAAAGAGGCGCTGAGCTGGCTCGATCGCCACAAGCGACACTTTGCACACTTTATCAATGGAACGTGGCAAGCGCCGATCGAGGGCGAGTACTTCGACACCACCGATCCGTCGACGGGTGACAAGCTTGCAGCTATCGCTCAAGGGAGCGCGAAAGATGTAGACGCAGCCGTAAAAGCGGCGCGTACAGCCTTCCCATCCTGGAACTCCCTTGCTTCGCACGCGCGTGCGCGATATTTGTATGCTCTCGCTCGACAAGTGCAGAAGCACTCGCGACGACTCGCAGTTTTGGAAACGCTCGATAACGGCAAACCGATCCGGGAAAGCCGCGACATTGATATCCCGCTGGTTGCGCGACATTTTTATCATCACGCCGGTTGGGCGCAGATTTTGAAAGAAGAATTTACCGGCTATGAAGCATGCGGAGTTGTAGGACAAGTGATTCCGTGGAATTTCCCACTTCTGATGCTTGCGTGGAAGATCGCTCCTGCGCTTGCCACCGGCAATACCGTTGTTCTCAAGCCCGCGGAATTCACGCCCCTCACCGCTCTCGCATTCGCCGACATTTGTCAGGAAATCAAACTGCCTGCCGGAGTGGTGAACATCGTCACCGGCGATGGTCGCACTGGCGAAGCCCTGGTTAAGCACGCTGACGTCGACAAGATTGCTTTCACCGGTTCGACGGAAGTCGGGCGCGCCATTCGCAAAGCCACCGCAGCCAGTCACAAGAAGCTTTCACTTGAACTCGGCGGCAAGTCTCCGTTCATCATCTTCGATGATGCAGATCTAGACAGCGCGGTTGAGGGCCTGGTCGATGGCATCTGGTTCAACCAAGGACAGGTTTGCTGCGCAGGCTCGCGTCTGCTGATGCAGGAGAGCGTTGCCGAGGCGCTGGTCAACAAGATTCGCGCGCGGATGGAGACGCTGCGTGTAGGCGCCCCTCTGGATAAAGCGATCGATATCGGCGCGATCGTCGCGCCGGTGCAGCTCGAACGCATCCGCCGTCTGGTCGATCAGGGCGTTGCAGAGGGAGCGACTTGTTGTCAGCCCGGAACGCAGCTTCCCATTAAGGGACTGTACTATCCGCCGACGCTGCTCACCAACGTTCATCCGGCTTCGACCGTTGCGCAGGAAGAGATCTTCGGGCCCGTGCTGGCTGCGATGACATTCCGCACGCTGCGCGAAGCTATTGAATTGGCCAACAACACAACGTACGGACTGGCCGCGAGCGTGTGGAGCGAGAACATTAACGTCGCCCTCCAGGTCGCTTCGCAAATTAAAGCCGGCGTCGTGTGGGTGAACAGCACTAACCTTCTCGACGCAGCCTGCGGGTTCGGCGGCTACCGCGAGAGCGGCTATGGACGCGAAGGCGGACGCGAAGGGCTTCTGGAGTATCTCGAGCCATCATGGTTCAGAAGATCGCCACTGCTTCCCAAGAGTGCGGAGGTTGCGCAGCAGGCAGAGACAGAAAACGAAGAAGCGTCGCCCGGTACTCCCAGCATCGATCGGACCGTGAAGCTTTACATCGGCGGCAAACAGACCCGTCCCGATTCGGGATACAGCTTCCCGGTATATGGCGCTGACGGCGCGTTGCTCGGCGAAGCTCCCCTAGGAAACCGCAAGGACATTCGCAATGCGGTCGAAGCTGCCCGTAAAGCCGAAGGATGGGGAAAAGCGACGGCGCACAACCGCGGTCAGGTGCTTTACTACATGGCCGAGAACCTCTCGCAACGCTCAGCAGAAGTAGCTGCGGGCCTCGCCCGCGTTGTGGGAGAGAATCAGGCATTAAGTGAAGTTGAGCGCAGCATCGACCGAATCTTCTCTTATGCGGCCTGGGCCGATAAATTCGATGGTACGGTTCACAGTCCGCCGTTCCGCAACGTGTCAATTGCGATGAATGAGCCGATCGGGACTATAGGAATCGTTGCTCAAGCAGAGGCACCTTTGCTTGGATTCATCTCGGCCGTGTTACCGGCGATTGCGATGGGAAACACCGTTGTGGCGATTCCTTCAGAGCGCTATCCACTTGTCATCGGCGATCTGTATCAGCTCTTCGATACCAGCGATCTGCCCGGAGGAGTAGTAAACATAATTCCCGGCCGAGCCGCGGAACTTACGAAGGTCCTTGCCGAGCACGACGATGTTGACGCCATCTGGTGCTTCTCCGATGAAAGTACGGCTGCGCAGGTGAAGGCACTGTCGATCGGGAATCTGAAGCAGGTCTTCACCAACGAAGGCCGGGTTATCGATTGGTTCAACAGCGATCAAGCGGAAGGACGCTGGTTCCTGCAGCATGCAGTCCAGGTGAAGAACATCTGGGTTCCCTACGGAGAGTAACCGAGCCGCCGGCGAGCTCTTGCGGACTCACTATCGATGAAAGGTCCAGCTCCCAAGCACGATAACGGCGAGCACATTCAGCGTGTGCGCCGGATTTGCATGGCCCTGCCGGGAACAAGCGAAAAGCTATCCCATGGCGAGCCTACTTTCTTTGTGGCCAAGAAGGTCTACGCCATGTTCGCTGATAACCATCACAATGACGGCCACATTGCCGTCTGGCTGTCGGCTGCGCCGGGAGCCCAGCCCGCCTTAATTCGCCAGAATCCCAAGGCTTACTTCAAACCTCCTTACGTAGGTGTGCGTGGCTGGGTGGGGATTGATCTCGATCACATTGATGACGATGAATTAGGCGCTCACATCCACGAAGCGTGGCAGATGGTCGCACCGAAGAAGGCGAAGAGCCGCGGAGTATAGCCGCTTCTTCCATTCACTTTGCGGCCCGTCAATTCGGTTTGCCGCAATTCCCTGCTCTTCACTTCCAGATTCCCTGGCTTCCGTGAATATAGTCGGCCCTTTGTGTCTAAGTCTCTTCACATCAGCAGCATACGTGCGTTTGAGAAGAAATCCCTGCTCATTTGCTGTTTAAATTCCCTGCCCAGTTATAAAGTTCGTCGATTTCGGGCGGAAAGACGCAAGTTTGAAGAAATTGCGCGAGAAATCCCTCTTTATTTCAGTGTTCGCGCTTGGATCGCGCTGCAGGATTGCCGTGCGGGAGAAATAATGAGGTCGTCGCTGGGGAAATCAAGCTGTCTTCGTAATAACGCGAGCCTCTGCGGCAGGCGAAATGTACTTTCCACCGACGGAGTTCATTCGAACGCGGAGAAGCTCCCCTAACATCCGAGTACCGTCCCGCATAGGGCTGATCTTGGAACGATGATCGTGGGCCCACGAAACCGGCACTTCGGCCACACGCAGTCCGTAGCGGCGTGCAAGAAAGAGGATCTCAGGATCGAATCCCCAGCGCTCGATCTTCATATTGGGGAAGATAGTTGTAACGGCCTTGCGGTTGAAGGCCTTGAATCCGCACTGGGTATCAACGTAAGAGAGCCCAAGAATCGTGCGCAGCGCAACATTGAACGCGCGACCAAGCATGCGACGATGGAGCGGCTGCTTGCGAGTCTGAAGTTCGCTCCGTAGGTAGCGCGAACCGATGGCAACGTCCGCTTCTCCGTTCTCGATAACAGCGAAAAGCTTGTTTGCTTCCTCTATTGGAGACGACAGATCGGCGTCGGTGAACAACACAACCTGCCCGGAGGCGTTCAGCATTCCATTTCGAACGCTATAACCCTTGCCACGGTTTCCCGGATTCTCCAGCACGCGAATAATCGGATTGCGTCGCGAGTACTCCTGAACCACCTGCGAACTGTTGTCGCTTGAGCCGTCGTTTACGACAATGAGCTCCGCTGACCAGCGCGATTCTGCGATATAGCTGAGAATGCGGTCAAGACTGGCGCCGATGCGTTCAGCCTCGTTATAAGCCGGGATGATGATGCTGTAAAAGGGGGCAGGCATTGGTGCCAATCCGGTACCTGAGTCTTAGACGCACACGATTGTACGTCAGTTGCAAACGATCTGGCATAGGATCAATCGCATGCTGTGTAACTTACGACCTAAGTGGGTCGTACAGGCAACCTGCTATGAAGCCCCTTATCGCGCAGCGTTCAGGCTGCGCGGCGCTGCGTCTCCAACATGCTGAAGAACTCGCGGACCAGTTCATAATCCCAAAAGCCTCGCTTCGCCTCGCGCAGCATCGTATCCTTTGCCTGGGGTGTGGGGAGTGCGGGTTTGTAAGGCCGCGCAGTAGTAAGTGCGTCGAAAACATCCACTACCTGAAGCACCCGCGCCAAAACAGGAATGTTGTGGCCTTCGAGATTGTCTGGGTAGCCTGAGCCATTCCAGTGCTCATGATGATGACGAATAATGGGAAGAACCTTGCGGAACGACTTCAGCGGCTGGCAGATAGCCTCGCCATCAATGGGATGCTGCTTCATAATGTCCCATTCATCGCGCGTAAGTTGTGATCCTTTTTTCAGGATTTCATCCGGAACTTTGATCTTACCCAAATCGTGCAGGTATCCGCCGCGCTCGAGCGCGATGATGTTTTCGTTGTCGAAGTGCAGATGACGTCCTAACGCGCTGGCATAATGCGCCAGTCGTGAGCAATGATCGCCTGTGAAGGGGTCCCGTGCTTCCACACCCAGCGCCAAGGTAAAGAGAACCGACTCCGCGTTTTCGAGTTCGTCGGTAAAGTGTTTGAGCTTCAGCAGACTTTTTACGCGGGCATATAACTCTTCTGGGTAGAGCGGCTTGGAGAGAAAATCGTCCGCACCCGCCTCGATGCCACGAATGCGGTCGCTGCGATCGCTCAACCCTGTGATCATCACCACCGGGATGAGCCTCGTCGCCGGATCTTCCTTTAGTTCACGGCAAAGGTCATAGCCGGATCTGCCGGGCATAATTACGTCCAAGAGGATCAGATCAGGTCGCTCAGCTTCAATGGCTTGCAGCGCTTCATCGGCATCGGACGCAGTGTTGACGTTGTATCCGCGCGAGGTGAGTAGCTCGCGGACGAGCAGGAGGGTATCCAGCTTGTCGTCAACTACAAGGATCGTTTGTGACTTGCGCGGCGTGCCGTCGCGAGAGCCCTGGAACATGTATGCCATCTACTGGTGTGAGGCAAAATGTGCATCTCTGAGTTGCACAATGATGCCGCAAGAGTGAATTACTATTGTGCCAGCACCACCGAACGACTGGACAGCGAACTTTACCTTAATACCAAGATTACCAACATGCGCAAGAGCATCTTGCTGGCTATTTTTTTCCTTATTTATCCGGGCCTTTTCGCTCATGCCGCCAAGGCCCATCTGGTCACGTTTGGTCCCTGGATTAAGGTCAAACTCTTCCTCGGGCCCGAGGCCGACCGCGTACAGGACATGAGGATCCGATCGTTAAACGTCGACGGTCGCTCGCGCGAGTTCACCATCGATCAGCCACATGACGTGACCGATGGCGTATTCGTAGTGCGCCGCGCTTATCGTATGAACGATGCGCTCACGTCGCGTCCCGACTGGAAATGGCAGCGCGATGGTTGGTTGCTGGTCGATCGCAGCTCTGGGCGGGTGTCGAAGATAAATCTTCCCGATTTCGATCCTTTCTATTCAGTCGTAAGCTGGTTCCGCGATTATGCGGCCTATTGCGGAGTTACCGACGGACAGAAGCTGTATGCGGTGGTAGAGCAACTTGGCCAGCGTAAACCCATCCTGCGAACCCCGCTCGGCAGGGCCAAAGCAGGCAACGATCCCGACTCGGAATGTAAGGCCCCCGTGTGGGAGAAGCAACCGGTGAGGGTTACGTTCGAACCTCTCGACGGCGAGAAACGCAGCTTTTCCGTCCGCGGCAGATCGAGTGAACCGCAACCCGGGGAAGATCAAGCCGATCAGAAAGAAGGCGGCAAGCAGCAGTAGCTGTCGAAAGATGGAATCGCTTGAAGCCTATCTTCGCCAAGCCGAAACCGCACATGGCCACCTCTGCGCCGGCCAGGTTCTTGGCGTCCGCATGGCAATCGCTGGTCTTTCCCGATTAGGAATTTCAGATCCTCGGGGCTCCGACCGCAAGCGGCTCGTCACATACGTTGAAATTGATCGGTGTGCCACAGACGCGATCGGTGTCGTCACTGGCTGCCGCCTTGGCAAGCGTGCACTCAAATTTTTCGATTGGGGAAAAATGGCGGCAACCTTCGTCGATCTCGAGTCGGAACGCGCAATTCGAGTCGCAGCAAAAGAGTCGGCAAAGGAAGCGGCTCGGCGCCTCCATCCAGAGCTTCAGAGCAAGAACGAGCAGCAAATGCTCGCATATCGAGAACTGAAAGATGAAGACCTCTTCGATTTCCAGAATGTAAAAGTAGATGTCCGCCCCGAAGATCTGCCCGGATTTAAAGGGGAAAGGATCGTCTGCTCAAAATGCAGCGAAGGCATCAACTTCCATCGCGAAGTCACACGCGGTGATCAAATCCTTTGCCGAGCCTGCGCGGGCGAGAGCTACTACACCGTAATGGGCTAAAAGCTCCGTGACCTCCGCCGTTTACCTTTGTGACCTTCGTGTTCGCTGTTGGGGTTTGAATCGAACTCCGCCACAAAGCATCTACATGCCCATGCCGGACTTTGCTCTGCTCGATTCCATTATTCCAGGGCAGCCGCCCGTCCATTCGAGCGTCGCGATTCCCGAGGATCTCGACCTCCTCGACTCCTATTCGCGAGCAGTAGTCTCAGCTGTCGAGAAGGTTGGCCCTGCGGTGGTTCACATCTCCGTACGCCAGCAGAGCTCTGCGCGCAATCCGCAAAGTGAACGCGGAGGCAGCGGCTCGGGGTTTGTCTTCACGCCCGACGGCTTTGTCCTGACGAACAGCCACGTAATTCATAACGCGTCGGAGATCGTCGTCACTTTTCCCGACGCGCAGACCTGCCGCGCCACGCTGATCGGCGACGATCCCGATTCCGATCTCGCCGTGCTTCGCGTCGACGTATCCGGTCAACTCCCATTTGCCGCGCTTGGCAGCCGACGTCCGCTCGTAGTTGGACAAGTCGC
>CAYZHX010000097.1:11830-15887 GCA_964476905.1 uncultured Terriglobales bacterium | reverse complement strand
CCAAGCCTTCCACTGAAACCGAATTTGATCTTGAAGTGAACGAGTAAAGACCAGAGGCTTCCAGACAATGATTATTGCCATGCAGCCGGGCGCGACCGAGAAGCAGATCGACAACGTGATCGAGCGCCTCGTCGTGCGCGGATTTGAAGTGCATCGCTCCACAGGCGAGCAGCAGACGGTACTCGGCGCGGTAGGCGCAAAAATCGATTTCGATACCCGCGAGATCGAGTTGCTCGAAGCCGTGCAGCAGGTACATCGCATCAGCGCGCCTTACAAACTGGTTGGTCGGACGTTTCGTCCGGATGGCACAGTGGTGAAGTTTGCGAACGGAGTCAGCATCGGCGGGCCGCAAGTGATCGTGATGGCTGGACCGTGCTCGGTAGAGTCGCGCGAGCAGCTCTTCTCAGCGGCAGAGCAGGTATCGAAGGCAGGCGCGAAATTTCTGCGTGGAGGTGCTTTCAAACCTCGCAGCTCGCCGTACTCATTTCAGGGCATGGGCGTAGATGGACTGAAGCTGCTGCGCGAAGCAGGAGATCGCCACGGACTCTTCATCGTGAGCGAGGTGATGGAGATCAGCCAGATCGAAGTCATGCTGCCTTACGTCGATCTCTTCCAGCTGGGTGCGCGCAACATGCAGAACTTCAATCTGCTGCGTGAATTGGGAAAAGTTCGCAAACCCATTTTGGTCAAACGTGGAATTGCGGCGACAATCGAAGAGTTGCTGCTCTCAGCGGAGTACATCCTCGCCGGTGGAAACTACGATGTCATCCTTTGCGAACGCGGTATCAGAACCTTTGAGACTTACACACGCAACACGATGGACATCTCGGCAATTCCCATTGTGAAAAAACTCTCTCATCTGCCGATGACCGCCGATCCATCCCATGGCACAGGGCGTCGCGACAAAGTGGCGCCGATGGCCCGTGCTGCGCTTGCTGCAGGCTGCGACGCGCTCTTAATTGAGGTCCATCCCGATCCGGACAAAGCACTCTCTGATGGCCCGCAGTCGCTCTATCCGGATCAGTTCTCGAAATTAATGCAAGAACTGCGGATGATCGCTCCTGCTGTCGGCCGAACCATCTAAAACCCAAAACTGAACACGAGGTAACGGAGGACACGAAGGAGTGATTATGCTTCACGTCGTTCTCCCTTGGAGAAAACGAGTTTCTTCTCGCTGACGTTCTCGCCTTAAAACTCCTCTGTGACCTCCGTGTCCTCCGTGTCCTCCGTGTTCACTTCTTCGTTGTTGCATCGATGAAGTTGACGAAATCCTGCTTCATCTTTGCGTGTGCCTGCGAATCCAGATACACCATGTGCCCCGACTCGTACTGCGTGAACGAAATGTTCTTGCGGTACGGCGGCGTCAGATCGAGATGGTCCATGGTGTAATCCGCAGCGACAAAGGGCGTCGCAAGGTCGTAGTAGCCCTGCATCACCAGCACGCGGAGATACGGATTCTTCACAAGCGCTTGTCGTAGAGCCGTGGCTGTATCGGGATATCCGCCACCGAAACCTTCTACTCCACTCCAGCTCCAGCGGAAGTTGCCGGATTGCTGCGCCGATGTCCAGTACGGCATGTCGGTCTTGTAGTTCAACTCGCGGCGAATGTAGTCATTGAATACCGTAGTAAAGGGAGGACCAGTTTGGGAACTGGTCGGATCATAGAACGGTGTCTCCATGAATCCGTTCGGATCTGGTCCCGTGTAGCGACCGTCGAGGCGGCCGACGTGCAGCTGCTGATCAGACAGCAGGTAGTGGGTGAACGTTCGTACGTCGATGCGCAGGTTCGCCCACTGGATCACTTCTCT
This sequence comes from uncultured Terriglobales bacterium, assembly GCA_964476905.1. GTDB lineage: Bacteria > Acidobacteriota > Terriglobia > Terriglobales > Acidobacteriaceae > Gp1-AA112. The sequence continues at coordinate 14,079 of CAYZHX010000097.1, read as the reverse complement.
GCTCAAACCGGTGTAGCGAGAGAGCTTGTCGACTACATTCGCGCGCTCCTGTGGAGTCAAGGCGTCGCCCTTGTTCAGCGCCGCCCAATATTCGGTAAGTGCCCATTGGCGTGACTCCTCAGCGGCCTTCTTTACATCGGCCTGCAAATCGGGCGGAAGCTTCTTGTGATAGCCAGCGATCCAGGTGTAGCTGGGCACGATCAGGGGATACGGAACATCGTTGGTCTTTGCAAATTCAAGCGTCTCGAAGCTCAGTACGGTGGAAAGTAGAACAATTCCATTAAAGGAAATGCCACGATCAGCAAGATAGCCGGCGATCCCGGCGGAGCGTGTGGTGCCGTAGCTCTCGCCGAACAGATACAGCGGCGACGACCAACGCTCGTTCCGAGTCAGGTACATGCGAATGAACTCGCCGAACGACTCGATATCTCCGCGCATGTTCCAGAACCGGCGCCCGGCAGCAGCATCGGCGGGCCGACTCCAGCCCGTACCAATCGCGTCCACCATGACCAAATCGGTCTTGTCGAGTGGAGTACTGGGGTTATCTTCGAGGCGATATGGCGATGCCGGCATCCATCCTTGTGGCTGCAGGGCGACCTTGCGCGGGCCCATCGCGCCCATATGAAGCCAAATCGACGCCGACCCAGGTCCGCCGTTGAACGAGAACGTTAGCGGACGGGTGCTGGCATCAGCCCCGTCAAGTGTGTACGCAACGTAGAACATCAGGGCTTCAGTTCTGTTATCGAGCGCGTCTTTGATCGGCATGCGACCAACGGTTGCCGTGTAGCGCAGCTCGTGGCCTCCTACGCGAATCGTGTGATGAGTCACGACGGGAGGGACTTCGGTCATGTCAAAGCGCATAGGCCCAACTTGCTGGCCTTCGGCGCCTTCAGACGGCTGCTCCGGCCGGCGCTGCTGCGCCGCTTCCGGTGGCGCTTGTTCAGGCTGAGGAGTGCGGGCTGTGCGCGGCTCCTGCGTCTGTGGCGGCTGTTCGCTTGGGGTTTGCGCCGATGGAGTGCTTGGCGGAGGAGTTCGTTCCACGCGCTGCCGCGGCGGATTCGACTGCTGTGCGAAGAGGCAACAGGAGAGAACAACTACAAAACCGATTAAGACTCTTCTCATTCAAGACCTCGCTTACATAGCGTCAGTTCGAAAACTGGGAATTGTAACAGTGGACTGGACTGTATGCGGCCTTCGTCACAAGTCTGGAGAGGTGCGTTGCAACCCGAGCCAAGCGCGGTGGTGGTCTAGTCTGGACGTCCGGAGTTCGGTGGATGCGTGTGGCGAACACGTTAGCGCGGATCAGCGACACATCATCTAAGTGCTCACATGAACGCCGCGAGCCACTGACTCACCGATTCGCCGCCGCGAACGATACTGACGTGCTAGTTGACTTCAGCAGACCCGCGACCAAAGCGACACCGATCATGGCTGCGCCGGCAATGAAGTATCGATCTTCGATGTGCGGAAAAATGATGAGGTGCACAGCCCACGAAAGAAGCACGATGTCCACCAGTCGTTTGAGGCGGCTCGGAGTTCGTGAGGAAAAAAGCGCAACAGCAGCGATGAACGGAAACACCATGACGCTGTTCTCGCCCGCTTCATCCACCATCTCGTGCACGGCTGCGAAATAATCGCTCGCAGAAATCTTCGGAGAAACCTCCGCCGGATTCACAATTGGCATCGCCGTATTCGCCATCAGTACAGCCCAGGGATAGCTGTGTTCGGTGTGGTTGATCGCGGGTACGATGACGAGCGCCGTCGCTGCGGCAATCGCGGCAATCGCTCGACTCCGTCTCCCACTTACTAGAAGTGCCTCAACGCCCAAAAAGATAAATACGAAGAGAACGTTATCTGTCCGGAGAGTAAGCGAAAGGAGTAGGAGTGAGCTTCCGATGAGCATCGCATCGCGCTCGATTGCGAAATAAACACCAAGCAGAACTACCAAAGCAGAGAGAGCATCGGGCGATCCGGTTCGTGCGCTGGTGAATAAGACAGGGGTTAGCAGGAGCAGGATCGTGCATATAGAAGCTTGACCCTCGCCGACGTAGCGTCTCAGCCAGCCATACACCAAAATGCCAATGAGGAAAAACGCTGCCGTCGAGACTGTGCGTGCTGCCTGCACATATGCGATGCCAACGCGGTGCAAACCGGCGAGAGTCCAAATGTACAGCGGACGAATCTGATAAAACCGCAACTGCTGGCGAAAATGATCAGCATTCTTTGCGACATCGCTGCGGAAGCCAGAA
>CAYZHX010000097.1:0-11730 GCA_964476905.1 uncultured Terriglobales bacterium | reverse complement strand
ACGGGTGCGCAATTCACACCCGCTGCAATTCCAGCTTCATTGAGCTTGCGAACAGCCTCGAGCCTTAAGTCAGGGCGAGGAGCGCGCGGCTCAAGAATGCGTGCCAGGTCGGAATTCAGTGTCGTAATCGTAATGTGAACGCCGATGGTGTTCTGCTCCGCGATGTGCTTCAGCAAATCCAAATCGCGCAACACGAGATTTGATTTCGTGACGATCCCAATCTCCAGCCCCGCATGTCTCGATATTTCCTCCAAAATGGAACGGGTAACCAAATGCCGGCGCTCGGCTGGCTGATACGGATCAGTGGCCGTGCCGATTGCAATCTCCTCGCCCGGGCGAACTTTCTTCAGGTCACGCCGCAGCAGCCAGGCAGCTTCTTCTTTCACGAAGATCTTGTGCTCGAACTCGTTGGCATCGCGTAGCTCCATGAACTCGTGCGTGTAGCGCGCATAGCAGTACTTGCAGGCGAATTCACAGCCACGATAAGGATTGATCGTCCAGACGAACGGAAGTTTTCGCTTCGGATCGCAGCGGTTCAGGATGGAACGGACAGGAAGCGAGAAGAACTCGGCTTCGTGTCCGCTGTCCACATGCTCGGCTTCACTGGCGAGCTTCGCGATTCCGATCAGGCGAGGAGTTGAAGGCACGATGTAAAGGGGAAGGGAGGACATGCGATATTCGCCTTATATTCGCCATACAGTCTACGGCTTCGTTAGCCTTAATACAAGCCTCCCCAGCTGGTCTTTCTTTCCCGCAACGTAGAGTTACCGAGAAATGCTTACGAAAAAGACTTGAAATGCCTAATTCCACGTTGTGCGTGGGAATGCTCCCAACACATCTGTCATCCTGAAGCGCTTCAGGATGACAGGTTTTGCGGGGTCATGGAATGCAGCTTATCCTGCTTTTTCCACTCGCAACTTCATGCCATACTTCGGCCGCAACGTGATCAACGGCAGGAGTTCTACTTTGGTTTGCGGCACGATCGAGAACTTCCAGTTCCGCGCGATGCTGGCGAGCAGGAGTACGCCTTCCATCCATGCAAACGATTCACCGATGCACTGCCTTGGGCCGGCGCCGAAAGGGAAGTAAGAAAACTTTGGACGCGAGGCGCGTGCCTGCGGTGTCCAGCGTTCGGGGTCGAAGCGCAATGGGTCGGGATACCAGCGGGGATCGCGGTGGGTGACCCATTGCGAGGTAAGGATGATGGCGTTTTTAGGAAAGGTGACGCCGAATGCTTCGTAGGGTTCGATCACGGTGCGCGCGATGCCCCATGCCGGTGGGTAAAGGCGCATCGATTCACTGAAGACCATCTCGGCATATTTCAACTGGGGGTAATCTTCGGGCTGCGGCGCGCGCTCACCGAGAACGGTATCCAGTTCTTTCTTCAGGCGCTCGGCTATCTCCGGATGCTGCGCCAGCAGAAAGAATGTCCAGGTAAGCGCGTTCGCGGTGGTTTCGTGACCTGCGAGGATCAGTGTCACGCATTCATCGCGCACTTGATCGTTATCCATCCGATCGTGGCCGCCGGCTTCTGTGTCTTCTGCAGCGAGAAGCATGGATAGCAAGTCGCCCCGATCTTCTCCTGTTCGCCTACGCTCTTCTATGAAGCGGTAAATGATGCGATCGATCTGCGCGCGTGCTTTTTTCAACCTCAACACTGGCGGAATCGGCAGCCTCTCCAGATATTCCGAATAGGGAAGGACCGCGAACTTGAACAGATGCATGAACGTGTTCAGAGCCTGTCCAATGTCGCGCGAATCGCGCTCAACGTCGGTATCGAAGAGTGTTTTGCCGACGATCGCCAGCGTAAGCCGCATCATCTCCTGATGTACGTCGATCACCTCGCCGCTCTGCCAGTTCTGTTTATGACGCTCCGCGTAGTCAACCATGGCGCGTCCATAGCCAAAGACGCGCTGGCGATGAAATGCAGGGTGGATCAGCCGGCGTTGACGCAAATGGAATGCATCTTCACTCGTGAGCAGGCCGTTTCCGAGCACCTTACGCGAGCGTTGCATCACGCGTCCTTGATGGTGATTACGCGAGCGCATCACGAGCATGTCCTGCGTCATGTCGGGATGAAAGAGCATGAAGACTTCGCGCCCGAGCGTGCGGTAATGGACGAGATCACCGTATTCGCGGTGCAGCTCTTCCATGTACAGAAGTGGATTGCGGCGCATCGCCATCAGAGGTGAGAGCGCGAGAATCGAGCGTGGACCTCGCGCCGTCACGCGAGCCGATTGTGCTGCTGAACTCATGGCGCAGTCTCCTGAACGCTAGCCGTTTCGGCGGCACCTTCCGCTTCGGCGAACGAAATCTGATCGGCTCGCAGCAAAGTTGAAGCGCATGCCGAAAGATAGGTCACCGCAATGATTCCATAAGCGGTGCTCAGTCCAATGCGATGCGCGGAATAAGCTACGGCGTAAGCGAGTGCCAACTGCAGCAACGTGCCCATGAAGTAGAACGTATTCTGCGTGCGTCCCATGAAGTGAGGAGGCACGAGTTCCATGAGGCTCGTATTCAGCGACGTACCTCCAAGTCCGCGCGCCGAGCCCATGAGAAAGAATAGAAAAGCTGCGAGCGCCAGCACACGAGAATGGGGCGCGAGCAACATGCATCCGCCAAGCACGAACATTCCTAAACGAATGCTGGCGCGCGTGCGCAGACGTCCGATCACCCACGGCGTGTACATCGTGCTCAGGAATGCCCCGACTCCCCACGCGCCGTTGAGCCATCCATAGCCGACAGCGCCACCGTGGAGGATGCGATCGTCGAGCGGTGCTGTGACAATGCCTTGCGTCAGCATTGCGCCCATGAACAGCGCCATGCTGACTCCCACAAGTGTCACTGCAGGTCGATGCTTCAAGTATCCGAAGCCCTCGCGCAGTTCGTGCAGGTACCGCGCGATTGGATGTGCGTTGTGCGGAACGGGTGTGTCCACCGGACGCGCAACAACAGTTCGTCCTTTGCGCACGAACAGGTAACAGCTGATCGAGATCAAATATGTGCTGAAGTCGAGCAGCAGGACGCCACCGAGATGCAGGTGGTTGTAGACGAAGCCAACGATTGCGCCGGCGATGAGCCATCCGCCTTGCACGCCGGCCATGAGGAAATTGCTGGAGGCAACGTACTGCGACTCCGGTGTTAGCTCCTGGATCAACGCAGTCACCGACGGCCAGAACATCCAGAAGCCCGCGGCAACCAGCGTGTTCATCAGATATAGCTCCCAGAGGTGGACCCTGCCTGCGAGGGCCAACAAGGCAACGGTCACGATGATCACACCACGCGATGCATCGAGGAGCATCACGACATGACGGCGATCCTCGCGGTCGATGATCACGCCGGTGAACGGCAGCATCAGCAGCGCGGGAATTGTCTGCAGGATGATGACGGTGCCAAGGGCCATCTCCGAATGCGTCGCCTGAAGGATGTACCAGACGATCGCAGCCGAGTTCATCCCACTGCCCAACATGGAGATCAAATTGGCAATGAAGATGAGCCGCAGCCCGCGCTGACGGAGAATCGCACGCATGCAGTTAGCGTAGCAAAGAGCTGATAAGCTTCTCAGAGGCTTGGAGGCTTAGAAGCTCTTCACAGCTATACTCAACCTCTTGATCCCCTACATCCACCTTGGGCCTCTGACCATCGGCAGTTTCGGGCTGCTGATGCTCCTTGCGTTTCTTGCGGCCTATTTCGTTTTACGCGCTGATATCCGCCGGCGCGGCATGAATCTCGACGCGCAGAATGTGGTCACTGTCTGTGCGTTGCTCGGGATTGTCGGCGCGAAGCTCTATCACGTTTTGGAATCGCCCAGCGACCTTGTCGCGAATCCACTTGGTGAGCTGTTCAGCCGTTCAGGTTTCGCGTGGTTTGGCGGACTAATAGGAGTATTGCTCGCCCTTTACTTGCTTGCCCGAAAAAACAAGCTCTCGTATCTCGCGATTCTCGATGTTTGCGCTCCCGCAGCGGCAATAGGTTATGCGGTCGGCCGCATCGGTTGTCTGACTTCCGGCGATGGCGATTACGGAACGCCGACTTCGTTGCCGTGGGGAATGAGTTTCCCCAACGGGCTTGTGCCAACAACTCAGCGCGTCCATCCGACGCCCATTTATGAAGCCATCGCAGCAACATTGATCTTCTGGTATCTGTGGCGACAAGGCGGGAAATCCCTTCGCGGACCGCGTCCAGTCGGGGAAGTTGCCGCGCTCTATCTCATCTGGATGGGCGTTGAGCGTTTCCTGGTCGAGTTCATTCGCATCAATCCACGCTCATTTTTTGGATTGAGCAACGCGCAAGCTGCCAGTCTCGGCTCGATACTCGCGGGCGCAGCGATCCTGGTTACGGTAAAAAAAAACTTTCGCAGGCAGAAAGGCGAGCACCGCATTCTGCAGCACTTCACTGAACGGGGCGACGTGCTTCAGCCGGAGTATCACCGTGCCACTCCGGAGTGTCCTCATCCCGAGCGGTGGAGCATGTATGACTCAATGACCGCCGAGGTAGAGGTCCTCGAATTTCTGCGCTGTCTCGTACGGACCATCAAACCTCAGCTCGTCGTTGAGACGGGCACCTTCATGGGCATCAGTACGCTTTGGATTGCTGAGGGCTTGAAGGCAAACGGCTTCGGGAAAATCGTAACTTGCGAATACGATCCGAAAGTCTTCAGCAAAGCAAAAGAGCGGTTTGCCGACTCCGGCTTGGCTGAGTGGATTGAAGCTCGCAACGAGTCAAGCCTGGAAACAAAGGTCAACGGCAGCATCGATTTCCTTTTCAGCGACAGCGATCCGCCGCTCCGGGAGCAGGAAGTACGTCGATTTCTGCCACAGATGAACCCAAATGGCGTGATCCTCATGCACGATGCGAGCTCCCACCTGAAGACGGTTCGCGAGGCTGCACTGAAAATGGAGCAGGAAGGCCTGATTTCCACTGTTTTAATGCCTACTCCTAGAGGTCTGGTCATGGCCCAGAAGCGAGCGGGCAGAAAATAATCAATGCAGCTACTCGCTCCAGAGTAGCTGGACGGCATCTAACGTCGGCTAGGTGCAACCGTACCGGTGCATGTCAGGGACCGCACGCCCTGTAGCCATCGGTAGATGCACCGGGAGCAGGTCCTATGGCGCTGAGTGCAGCAGTCGGAGTACGAGAGAGCTCGTCTTCTTCGGTTCGCCGGTACTTCGAAATGGCAGCCGATCGCCTAGCAATGCATCCGGAAATGCGCAGATTGCTTTCAGCTCCGTTTCGGGAACTGACGGTGGAGATTCCTCTGCGCCGTGACGATGAACGTCTGCAGCTCTTTCCCGGTTATCGAATTCAACACAACGGCGTACGTGGTCCTATGCTTGGGCCGGTGCGAATCCAGTTGGGTCTGGATCTCGACTCGCTGCGAAGCGCCGCCGAATCGATGACCTGGCGATGCGCCGTCGCTGATGTTCCTTTTGGTGGAGGGGCAGGAGCCATTGTCTGCGACTCCACACAGCTCAATCGCAAAGAATTGGAATCGCTCGTGCGAAAGTACATCGCACGGATTCACCACTTACTTGGCATTTACCAGGACCTCTGTGCTCCCGGTTTAAACGCCGATGAAGAAGTGATGACGTGGATGCGCGAGGAGTGCAGCTCTCTTCAGAAAGGCGCAGTGCCTGCTGTTTTGGGAAAACCGGATCAGGTTGGCGGTCTGCCCAATCGAGACGCCATGATTGGCAGAACGCTCGCTGCCCTCGCGCTCCGCTGTGCCGGAGAAAGTGGCGTGGCCCTTCGGGGCCTGCGAGTTGCGATTCGATCCCTCGATCAGAGTGCGCTGCATACGGCGCAGGCGATGTTCGACGCCGGATGTGTGATTGTCGCGATTTCGGACGCTCGCGGCGGCTTGCACTGCTCGACAGGGATCGATATCTGCGAACTCGCCCAGCATGTGCACGCCACAGGAACCTTTGCCGGCTATGAAGCAGCCGCGGAAACTGCGGAAATCCACGCATGCGAGTGCGACGTGCTCATCATGGCCGGAGCAGAAGGTTCGCTGAATCCTGTGACAGCTGCGAAAGTTCGAGCGAAGGTGGTGTTGGAAGCCTCTGAGCTGCTAATTACTCCCGCGGCAGAGCGCAGCCTTCTGAACCGAGACATCGTCGTCATTCCCGATTTGGTAAGTGCCGCCGGCCCCCTGATTGCCGCCTATGCAGAGTGGTCAAATAACGTTCAGCATGCGGTGGCTGACGCGGATCGTGTCGCACATGAGATGCAGACCTCGATGATGCGCGTCTATTCACAAGTCGTCGACCGCAGTCGCAGAGAAGACGTCAGCATGAGAATGGCAGCCTATTGCATTGCAGTCGAGCGGGTAGCTCGCTGCGAGCGCCTTCGTGTGGCATAAGCAATTGCTTGTGAGCGGTCGGTGAAATCTGCTCGAAGCGCAGTGTTTTACGCGCTTTGTATAGCAGCAATCGAGGTCGCCAACCTACGCCGGGTTTCTTCCATATGCTCTGGACCGCCATACTTGTGTCGCGGCCAGAAGAATCCTTTCAGCCCATCACCTTTTGTTCTTGGCACGACGTGAATATGCACGTGTGGCACGCTCTGGCTCACGCGGTTGTTGATGGCCACGAATGCTCCCTCCGCTCCAAGACCCTTTTCGACAGCCAGGGCGAGCAGCCGCGCGTTGGCAGATAAGCGGCAGAGTAATGCCGGTTCTACATCAAGCAGGGAATCCAAGTGCCGTTTTGGGATCAATAAGGTATGGCCGGGGAACACGGGACGATGATCGAGAAAAGCAAGGCTCTCGTCATCCTCAAAAACAATGGCGGCAGGGACAGCGCGGCAGGCGATTTCACAAAAGACGCAGGTTTTCACGATTGTGAAGACTGTCACGCCGATTGTAGCTATAGAGGGACTTTCAGAGCGGCTGATTCAGTGCGTCACCATATCATCTTCCGAGCTCGCGGTTGCTGCGGCTCCCGGGCAGTTTGCGATTCCTAGAACAGTACACACCGTCTTCAGCGTATTCTCGTGCCGGTATGCGACGGCGGATTGAACACCTGCGTGTGCTCGTGCTCCAACGGCAACAAAAGGAACGTGGCCGCCGCCGTTGCGGATATCGGCAATATTCGATTCGTCAAAGGCAATCAACAAAAGACCGTTTTTCTGAAATTCCGGATTCGCCAGCAGCGGCGCAATGTTCGTTTTCAGCCAGCCATCGGCGGCCGCAAGTATGCTGTTGTCGTCGCACGTTGTGGGATCTTTGCAAGAATGCGCATCATCGGGAAGACTTGGGATGATCATGATGAAGGACGCCAGTTGCCCGGAGTTCAAGTCAGACGCGAATTGCGAAAAGGGAACGATGTTGGCGGCCTGCTGCGGACTGCTGATCACGTCGGTGAAGTACGCAAATGGATTGTGATGTTTGACGTAATTGCCGGTTGAACCGCCGAGGTATCCGGCTGAAGGCAGATCCTCTGCGTAGACCTTCCAGGTCTTTCCAGCAGCGATCAGCTCACGCGCCAGATTATCGGCAGAAACTGGTCCGGGGAAGCCGTTGTCATTGGTCTGTATCGCCCCGGTTGTGAGCATGAAATAGTTCGAAATCGAGGGATGCATGGTCGCGTAGTACTGCGTCGCCGATGCTCCTTGCTGAGCAAGGCTATTCAGGTACGGCATCGCAGCATTCCCGATCACTTGCTCATAGGAATGGTTCTCCTCCATCACCAATGCGACCGTCGCTTGCGGGGTAGCCGCGGGCGCATTCCCTGTCCCTGGAGAATTTGCGGGCGTACTCGGCGAGGCGGCCATGCCGGTTCCACCGCACGAAGCGATTGAACTCACGAGCAACAAAGCACCGCTAAGAGCTGCACATCTGTACAACCCACCGATTTGCATTACCTGTGTCCCTAACGTAAATAGAACCATTTGCTCAGGGACGGGTTGGTAACCATGTTGTCTGTGCCTGAGTTTTTGCTGCTTTTGTCTCGCGCTGTGAAATGCTGCTGAGTAGCACACCCAGCAGCTCACGATGACTCCTCGTGAGAGTTCCTGTATAACTGCGTTTCACTTTTATTCAGGAGCCGTTGGTGAACCGCAAGTCACTTCGCTGTTTCTCATTTTTCTTCTTTATTGCCTCCATTCCGCTGCTTACCTACGCGCAGGATTTACCTTCTCCTCCCGGTGCTACTCCAAGCTCAGAGCAGGAAACGGCTGCGCAGGAGAAGTCTTCTACGACAGCCAAACCTGGACAAAAGAAAGAAGGTGATGAAGAACTGCCGGCATCGCGCAAGCCAAAGCGCGGCCAGGCTGGTACTCCGGCGAGTGCTGCTCCTGCTCCAGCACAGAACGAAAAGAAGCCGGCCGACCCGCTCACCTCGGCCGATACGTATCGTGGACTTCATCTGCGCAGCATCGGGCCGGCGTTCGTCTCGGGACGCGTGACTTCGCTGGCCGTCAATCCGTTCAACCGCTCGCAGTACTACGTTGGTGTTGCCTCAGGCGGCGTGTGGAAGACAAACAATGACGGGCTCACTTGGGATCCGGTGTTTCAGAACGAAGGCTCCTTCTCTATCGGCGATGTAAAACTCGATCCGCGCGATCCATCGATCGTCTGGGTGGGGACAGGCGAGAACAATTCGCAGCGCAGCGTCGATTACGGGGATGGCGTTTACAAATCAGAAGACGGGGGCAAGAGCTGGACCAATCTGGGACTGAAGCACTCCGAGCATATTGGACGCATAGCGATCAGTCCGAAAGACAGCAACACGGTTTTCGTTGCTGCTGAAGGACCACTTTGGTCACCAGGTGGTGATCGCGGACTCTATCGCACGACCGATGGTGGTAAGAGTTGGAAGAAGGTTCTCAACGTCAGCGAGAACACCGGCTTTGCCGATGTGGCTATCGATCCTGACGACCCAGACACGATCTATGCCACAGCGTATCAGCGGCGACGTCATGTCTGGACTCTCATCGATGGTGGTCCGGAGAGCGCGATCTATCGTTCTGACGATGGCGGCAACACTTGGAAAAAAATGAAATCCGGTCTGCCCACCGTCGAGATGGGACGCATCGGAATTGTCATCTCACCCGTCGACCACAATGTGGTGTACGCAACCATCGAGGCAACGGAAGGGAAGGGTGGCATCTTTCGTTCCAGCGATCGCGGAGCTACTTGGGAGCGGCGCAACCCATTCGACGAAACCGCGATGTACTACGCACAAATCGTCGCCGACCCCAAAAACGTCGACCGCATTTACGTGATGAATGTTCTCATCCGCGTTTCCGACGACGGTGGAAAAACCCTGCGAGTTCTCGGAGAAAAGTACAAGCACGTAGACAATCACGTGATCTGGGTCGATCCCACGGACACCAATTACTACCTCGTCGGATGCGATGGAGGACTGTATGAGAGCTTCGATCGCGGCGCGAACTGGAGCTACAAAAGCAATCTTCCGCTGGCGCAGTTCTACGATGTCGCGCTGGATAACTCGAAGCCGTTTTACTACGTATATGGCGGCACCCAGGACAACAGCAGCGTCGGCGGGCCTTCGCGCACCCTCAAAATCAATGGCATCACCAATGACGACTGGTTCTTTACTCAGGGCGGCGATGGCTTCCGTTCCGTCATCGATCCCGAAGATCCAAATACCGTCTATGCCGAGTATCAATATGGGAATTTGACGCGCTTCGATCGGCGCACCGGGCAGCAGATCGGCATTCAGCCGCAGCCTGGCCCGGACAACGTTCCGTATCGTTGGAATTGGGACTCCCCGATCATCGTCAGCCCGCATTCGCACACGCGTCTGTACTTCGCTGCAAATAAGCTCTTTCGCAGCGACGATCGCGGCGACACATGGAAGGCGATCAGCCCCGATCTCACGCGCCAGATCGACCGCGACAAGCTTCCCGTCATGGGACGCATCTGGGGACCAGACGCGGTTGCGAAGAACGCCTCAACGTCGTTCTACGGCAACATCGTTGCGCTCTCGGAGTCGCAGCAGAAAGATGGCCTCATTTATGTCGGTACCGACGATGGACTAATTCAAGTCACCAGCGACGCGGGCCAGAACTGGACCAAGTATGAGAGTTTCCCGGGCGTTCCCAAATTCACATATGTAAGCCGCCTGCTCGCGTCGCAGCATAACGCAAACGTCGTCTACGCCGGTTTCGACAATCACAAGATGGGAGACTTCAAGCCCTATCTGCTCAAGAGCGGCGATAATGGGCACACATGGATCTCGATTGCCAGCAATCTTCCGGCAAACGGTCCAGTGCTGGCCATCGCTGAAGATCCTGTAAATGCCCAACTGCTGTTCGTTGGAACGGAGTTCGGGCTGTTCTTCTCACTCGACGGCGGCGGTCACTGGACGCAGCTCAAAGGTGGAATGCCAACCATCGCCGTTCGCGATCTCGCCATTCAAAAACGGGAAAACGATCTCGTGGCTGCGACCTTCGGGCGTGGGTTTTACATTCTGGATGACCTCACTCCGCTACGCCATGTCAGCGCACAAGTATTCCAGCAGCAAGGAGCACTGTTCCCAGTTCGCGATGCGCTGATGTATATCGAGCAGCACCCGATCGGCGGCAAGCATGGACATCTCGGCGCCACCTACTTTGAAGGCGAGAATCCTCCTTACGGCGCCGTCGTGACTTATTACTTAAAGGACAAGTTCAAAACGAAGAAAGAGATTCGTCAGGAGAAGGAAAAGGCAGCATCGAAGGAAGCGGCGGACCAGAACTCAGGGAAGAAGGAAGAATCCCAAAAGGGAACTCCGGCTGCCGTGAACTATCCAACGATGGATGAAATTCGCGCCGAGGCAGAAGAGCAGCCTCCCGCGGTGTATCTGGTCATTTCTGACTCCGGTGGCAATCCAGTGCGCCGGGTAACCGCTGGGAACGAAGCTGGTCTGAATCGCGCTGCGTGGGATTTGCGATACCCGCCATCAGAAGTCTATACGCCTAGTCCAGAAGAAGCCGATTTCGGCGAATTCTTCCAGCCTCCAACTGGTCCTCTGGTTATGCCCGGCGAGTATTCCGTCACGCTCGAAGCTCGGGTTAATGGCAAAATTCAACGACTCGCCGGCCCGGAGAAGTTTCGCGTGAATGCTCTCGGGGCGGAGGGAATGAGTGAGCAAGATCGCGCCGGCCTAGAAGAGTTCCAGCGGAAGGTAGCCCATCTTGATCGCGCGCTTACCGGCGCGATACAGACCGGCAACGATGTCGAGAAACGCCTCGGTTCCATCCATCAATCTCTTCGCGACACACCTGGAGACGTGACCGGACTTGTTACTCGCGCGGATGACCTTGAGGCGCGGCTGCGCGACATCATGCGAGCGCTTCGTGGAGACGTTGTCCTGCGCCGCCGTCAAGAGAACACTCCAGCGGCGATCAACGATCGTATCAATCAGATCGAGGACGAAGAGCGCTTCTCAACTTCGCGGCCGACGCAGACTCACATCGATTCCTACAACATCGCCGCGCAGCAGTTCGGGGATCAGCTCACCAAACTGCGGCAGTTGGTCGATGTCGATCTGAAAAAGCTCGAGGACGACATGGAGAAAGCCGGAGCGCCTTGGACTCCCGGGCACGTGCCGGAGTGGTCGCCGAAATAAAACCGAGAGCGAACACGAAGGTCGCGAGGCACAAAAGAAAAGGTCACGGAGAAATCCTGCTTCGTGACCTCTTTTGTCGTCCTAGTGACCTTCGTGTACGCCTTTCCGCGGTTCAGCGCGGCGCGATAAAACGCTATACTGGGCCTGATGTCCA
>CAYZHX010000096.1:0-15918 GCA_964476905.1 uncultured Terriglobales bacterium | reverse complement strand
TCATCGACGCTCTCGAATCTGGTCACAGCGAAGTCCTCACTGCCTATCTGTCAGCAATGGCGCAATTCCATTACTACAGCTTTGGCAACGTTCTACTGATCGCGATGCAGAAACCCGGGGCGACTCGGGTCGCGGGAATGTATGCGTGGAATCAGCTTGGACGCAGAGTCAGGCGCGGAGAGAAGGGAATCATGATCTTCGCTCCGATGGTTGGGAGAAAGCGCAGGAAGCAAATAGAGGAGGAGAAAGAAGAACAATCAGAAGCGAAAACGACTGAGCGCAAGACTGATGCACAGTTAGTCGGATTCCGTCCCGTCTATGTGTGGGATGTTGCGCAGACCGAAGGCGCAGAGCTTCCCAAAATGGACGAAGTGCAAGGCAATCCAGCCGAGCAACTTCCGCGGCTCATCGAATTCGTCAAGTCACAAAACATCAAGTTCGAGTATTCCGAGAGCATTGCACCAGCACGAGGATTGTCTTATGGCGGACTGATTCGCCTTCTCCCCAACATGACTCCTGCCGAGGAGTTCTCGACGCTGGTGCATGAACTGGCGCACGAGATGATCCACAAGGCCGAGCGCCGGACGGTAATCACCAAGACTGTCAAAGAGACCGAAGCAGAATCCGTAGCATTCGTCGTTTCAAAAGCAATCGGACTCGAAACGGGAAAGGCATCAAGCGATTACATCCAGCTTTACCACGGCAATGCTGCATTACTGCAGGAGAGCTTGGAAGTAGTGCAGCGCACAGCAGCCGTCATCCTGGGAGCACTCGCACCCGGACCAAAAGAAGAAGAGGACAACCAAGAACAGCCTGCGACCGAACAGGCCGCACAGAGCACGGAGGAGGTGCAGTAATGCCTTCCCTCTCTGCCATCGCTCACATCAGGAGGCTGCGAGGAGGCTCGCAGTCTCACCTTTTACGCGCTTCTGACGGAAACCTATACGTCACGAAGTTTCAGAACAATCCGCAACACATCAGAGTGTTGGCAAATGAGATGTTCGCCACCCGTTTAGGTCATGCACTCGGCTTGCCGATGCCTCAGGTGGAGGTTATCGAAGTTCCGGATTGGCTGACCGTCAACACTCCAGAGCTTAGCGTTGAAACTGGTGGATGTCGGATTCGATGCAGCACAGGCCGGCAACTGGCATGCAGATACGTCGAAGGCAATGGAACCACATTCGATTATCTGCCGGATTCTGCATTGGCGAGTGTTCGCAATCTCGCGGACTTCGCGCGCGTGTTGGTCCTCGATAAATGGACATGCAACAGCGATGGACGGCAGGCAGTGTTTACCAAATCAGGAAAGTTCTTCCGAGCAACATTCATAGACCAGGGCTACTGCTTCAATGCGGGTGAGTGGAGCTTCCCAGATTCCCCAGTGCGAGGCGTTTACGCTAAGACTTGCGTTTACGAGTCCGTCACCGGATGGGAGAGCTTTGAACCCACCCTCAGCCTTGCAGCAGAATTCGACCCGGATGAGCTTTGGGAATGTGCTCATGGAATTCCAGAAGAATGGCATGGTTGCGACACTGAGGGACTACAGCAGCTCACCGAAGCACTGTGCCAACGCCGTTCAAAGATTCGCCGCCTCATTGAGTCTTTTCGAACGACTGCAGGAAATCCATTCCCCAATTGGAATCCTCACTTTTCGATTGCGTGCAGCAAAATCAGCGAAGTTCCAGCACAGGCGGTGCAGCCATGAGAACTATTGCTCTGATCCTTCAAGCTGCATCTCCGCTCCGGACTGGATTTCATTTCAGAATCGAAAATGCACCGTGGCAACCTCTCGTAATCGAAGACATCCAGCAGAGAGGTCCGAACGGATTGCCAGTCATTTCAGTAGCACATTACGGAGAGCAGAACGGCGACCTCATGCGCGATCCTGAAATGCTCTTTGAATTGGCAAGGCGAGGAGACGAAATCGAACTCAGTCCGTACTACTGGCGCAATGACTACGTTGGAATCGAGGAGTATTCAGCGATCGAGCAGGAAGACCATTGGCTCGTCTTCACTGATCTGAAGCGAAGGCACTGCGAATTCGCAAAGACCTGGGACGCGAACCTCAGAGCGCAAGGCTACTTGGAAGCATTCCTTCGACAGCGGAGAGCGTAGCGAAAAACTAATGTGCGGAGTGTGTTGCACTCCGCGCGTTTTTTCACTCCCACCCACCCACCCTGGGCGAACCCGTCTTAAAGTCGGGGATCGACCGGTTCGCTTTCCAAAGCAAGCACGCCGAAAACGCATTCGTGAACGCGGCGAAGTGGCTCGCGCTCGACGAATCGCTGCATGCCTTCGATCCCGAGCGCAAATTCGCGGAGAGCAAGAGAACGTTTCGTGCTGAGGCCACGCGCCCGCAGTCGTTCCAGATGCTGCGGAGCACTGTATTCAGGCCCGTAAATGATGCGGAGATATTCCTGCCCACGACACTTGATTGCCGGTTGGACGAGACCACGTCTTCCTCGTGCTGCGAAGCTGATGGGCTTTACCACCATTCCCTCGCCGCCCGAGGCCGTGAGCTCTTCCCACCATGCAATCCCTTCAGCCGTTGAACCATCCTGATTCAGTTCGGTGAGCTTGTATGGTGTTGCGAATATCAGCGCCGGATCGGCTTCCGAAAGCCTAGCCGCCATTCGCATGTGCCAGACATGGTCCTTGTCTGTGTGCACGACACCTTCACTGGAGAGGAGATGGAAGGGAGCCAATTTTAGATCATCCAGAGCATGAACCGGCCAGCAGTAACGGCGATATGCCTCGACATACTTTCCGGCCATTTCGCCGCGTGTGCGATACCAATCGAGTAGCTCCTTCGCAGCGCCAGACTGTCGTTCGCTCGCCAGAATCAATGACGCAACGGCTTGACGCAATCCGGCGCGTGCAGCCGCGCCTGTCGGCGCATATTGCTGGCGAAGCAGTTCCTGCGCTTTTGCTGACCACGGCATCAATTCGCAGTCGAGGCACAGCCAATCGGTCTTCAATTCATCCCACAAGCCGCTCTTGTTCGCAGCTTGTCTAACGCGGTCGAGAAATTCCCGTTCCAGTGCATCTTCGTTGAAGAACCTGCGGCCGGTTCGCGTGTAGCAAACGCCGATTTGGTCCTCAACGACGCCGAATCGCCGCATTGCAGCATCTCGATCGCGACAAACAATTACAACAGCACGCGATCCCATGTGCTTCTGCTCGCAGATTACGCGATCAATGTGTTCCTTCCTGTAGTAGGCGAAGGCTTCCTTCGGGTGTTCCAGTAACCCAGGCTGTTCCGTCGTTTCCGAAGGCGACATCGTAGGAGGCAAATAGATCAGCCACTTCGGGTTTGCGGCGAAACGGCTCATGACTTCGAGCGCAGCAATAGCATTCTCCTCACGGATGGTGAGGTTGCCATGAAGTCGAGTCTCGACGATGCGCTTGCCAATCACATCGTCGATATCCAGCAAGTCCTCTTGTTCTTGCTGATGCGTCAATCGCACCGCCTCAGGTTCCGTCTCTTGCGTTAGGAAGGGCTTCGCTGGTGCGTAATACTGACGAACCGCGGGAACCGACACGAACTCCTTTTCGGGATAACGCAGCGCGGTCAGCTTTCCGCCAAAAACGCACCCGGTGTCAATATTGATAGTGCGATTCAGCCATTCTGGCTGAGCCACAGGCGTATGCCCGTACACGACCATGGCACGTCCGCGATAATCGGCCGCCCAGTTGTAGCGTACCGGCAAGCCGAAGTCGTCTGTTTCTCCCGTCGTCTCTCCGAACAAAGCGAACGAGCGAACCGCACCAGACCCGCGGCCTTGCATGTCTTCCTTCATGCCGGCGTGGGCTACCACCAACTTGCCATCGTCGAGCACGTAGTGGCTGACCAGGTCATCGATGAACTCGGCGACTTCCTTCTTGAACTCAGGCGGCTCTGGCTCAAGCTGAGCGATCGAATCGGCAAGCCCGTGGGTGATCTGTACGTCTTTCCCACGCAGCTTACGCAGAAGCTTCATATCGTGATTGCCGGGAACGCAAAAAGCAGCTCCATCCTTCACCATGCTCATTGCCAGGCGAAGAGTGTCTGGGATTTTGGGTCCCCGATCGACAAGATCGCCGACGAATATAGCTTTCCGTCCGTCGGGGGGAGACACCCGGTACTCACCACCATTCTGCTTGACCGAATATCCCATCTCCTGAAACAAGGCGAGCAACTCGTCGAAGCAACCGTGTACGTCGCCAATAATGTCGAAGGGACCGTGCTCGTGTTTGAGGTTGTTCCAGAGCAGCTGGCGCTCGATCATCAGACCCTCGAGGTCTTCCGGTTTCTCGAAGATGTGAATGTGACGAAAGCCCTCACGCTCTAAGCCGCGCAACGAGCGTCTTAGCTGCTGAGATTGATTGCGAATAACATGCGGCCCAAAATCGCGGTCCGGACGAGTGCGATTGCGGTCCTGGCAGAGCCTCTCTGCAAAATTGAAGACCAGCGCGACCGGCAGAACATGGAATTCGCGGGCCAGGACAACCAAGGGCTTGCGCGACTCCGGCTGAACGTTGGTTGCATCTATCACCGTCAGTTTGCCTGCGGCAAGGCGCTTACGAGCAACGAAGTGCAGGATTTCAAACGCCTCTTTCGTTACGGTTTGATCATTTTCGTTGTCAGACACGAGTCCACGACAGAAATCCGAAGATAGGATTTCCGTGGGTTTGAAGAAAGTGCGTGCAAACGTCGATTTTCCGGAACCCGAAGGACCGATCAGCACGACGAGCGACAATTCAGGGATGGTGATCGTCATTTCTTGAAGATCCCCATCTGCGTCGGTGCGCCGACTTCTACGTCCTCGTTGCCTACGGGACGGAACTCAACTGAATAACCGAAGCGCGTTGCGAGTCCATTCGCCCAAGCCTGAAATTCAGGTCTCGTCCACTCGAACCGATGGTCCTTATGACGGAACTTGCCCGCTGGAAGCGTCGCGAAACGAACGTTGTACTCAGCGTTAGGCGTCGTGATGATAACGGCACCTGGCTTTGCATGTTCAAAAACAACTCGCTCGAATGCAGCAAGTCTTGGTGGGTCGAGATGCTCGATCACTTCGATAACGGCGGCAGCATCGAAGCCTGCCAGCCTCTTGTCGCGGTACATGAGCGAACCTTGGAACAGGCGGATTCGCTCCTTCTGCTTGGGTGGCATCGTTTCCAGATGGAGGCGGTCGCCCGCAAGCTCCAGACTGCGATACGAGACATCCATGCCAACGATTTCCTGAAAAGCCTTATCCTTCAGGAGCTCGCGGATCAGTTTGCCTTCCCCACATCCGAGATCGATCACGCGAGCGGCGCCCGCTTCCTTCAATGCGTCGACGACTCGCTGAAGACGGATTTCGTTCAGTAGTAGCGGTTTTTCAATCGCCTCTTCCTGCTCCGCTTTCTTCTCTTGCTCGGCTTCAGGGTCAGGCTCCTCTTCGCCAATTAGTCTCGCCAAAGCCTCGTTTGCAAGCCGCTTCTGATAACGCAAATAACGGGTGACAATGAGCTCGCGCTCGGGATGCGTCTGCAACCAACCCTCTCCTCGCCGCAAAAGCTTTTCGACTTCGTCTTGACTCACCCAGTAGTGCTTCTCAGCGTCGAGTACAGGGATCAGAACGTAGAGATGCGTCAGTAAATCCTTGAGCGGAATGTTTTGCTGCAATTCCACCGTGTAATACGGTCCGTCTCCCCACTCTGGGAACTGCTCATCGAGGGGATGATGTTCAGACCGAACTGTGTATCTCAATGGCTCAAATAGACGACGCAGTAAATCTTCTCCGCCGCGACAGGCGACAACGGCCACTTTTGCAATCAGGGGCAATGGCTCATCCACCAGTTCGGGCCGACCTTTGCTTGTTCCTGCGAGTGCGCTGGCGAGCACACGCGCAATTGCGACGCTCAAGAATGAAGACGCTACATAGGGACGATCGTTGACATACTGCTGCAGCGCGCCAGCCTCGCCCGCGGGGCCGCGCCTTGTCCTAACAAGACCCACCGGGTCGAAATCGAGAAGAAGCGCAACGGTGCAACGCGCGCGCGTTGCCTCTGGGTAGAAGACGTGCGCTTTCCCAAATGCCAAGTCGAAGGACTGCACACGCTCAGGGTTCTTGTGCAGTAAGTACCCGAGATCGGTTGCGGGTTCTCGCGTGTTGGTAATCGTCAGAAGCATGAAGTCATCAATTATCGCTTGGCACTAGCTAACTCCCAAAATCGGAAGCGTATTGGCTTAGTCATACGCACAAGTATTCCTGGGAAGTGTTTTCTTTTATAGACGCCAGCTATAACGCGGGAATGGGGAAGTATTGGACGCTTCATTCCGTATAGCCCTAATCTCGCCATCGTAGTGATCGAGTTTGTTGATACCTCGATGGAGCGAGAAAGGGCCACACGAATGAAACTGAAGCGGATAACCTCAGCAGCGACGTTCAGAATCGCCGCGCTCACGCTGACCTTCGGTGCTCCCGCCTTCGCTCAGGTCGGAAGCTCGCCATGGGAAAACGCCGTGACAGTCCTTCGAAATTCGTTTACAGGACCAATCGCTACTGGGTTGAGCTTAGTGGCGATTGTGGTTGGAGGTCTCACATACGCCTATGGTGAAGGACATTCCAAACGGACCCTCGCCGGAATCATTTTTGGTGTCGGCATGGCAATTGGCGCCGTGAATTTCATGTCTTGGCTATTTCCAGGTGCATAAGAATGCTGACCCGAAGAGTAAATCGCGTGCACAAGAGCATGAATCGTCCAATGACCATATTAGGAGCCGAGCGCGGGTTGTTCTTCGTTGCGCTGTGCGCCGGAGCGGGAGTCTTCAATCTGCTCCATAGTTTTCTTGGCGGCCTGCTGTTGTTCGCGATGGCGCTAGTTGCAGCTCAGTGGGCGACCCGATATGACGCTCAAATACTTCGGATTCTGCTGAACTCATCCAAATTCAGGGTGCTGTATGACCCAGGCAAGCACGAGAACGAATTGATTGAGATCCTCCATGCTTAGGCTTGAACCAATCCGAAAACCGTTCTCAGAAGCGGGTGCGTTGCACAGGAGCGTTAACCTCTTCGACTTTTGGAACGAGAACGCTTTCATCACCAAATCTGGTGATCTTGGCGTGATTTTGAAGGTAACAGGAATCGATTATGAGGGCCTGGATCACGCTGCACGCGATCTAGCCGTAAAGCGTCTCGAAGCTGCTCTTCGCGCGTTCGACGAAAAAACTCGCATTTATCAAATGTTGTTCAAGAACCACGCAGAGGTTATCTCGCCTGCAGCGCATCCCAACCCGCTGGTTCAGTCTGCAATTGAACAGCGCGAACACCATCTCCAGAACCGTAGCGGTGAGTTGTACAAGCTCGACATCTACTTCGTTGTGTTGCGAGAAGGCACACACGCAACCGGCAGTGCTCTTTCAGCTCTTAAGCGACTGCCGCGCGACTTCATCGCGAGCGGACGGGATTTCATCCGCAGTTTCGCTTCGGAGAAGACTCGGATCCTCGTTGCCGAGCAGATCGAATCCATTTCACAGCACCTTGAACATCGTGTTCGGAGCTTCGTTCAGCAATTGGAAGACCTGCTGCTGATCGAGCTGCTGTCATCGCAGGCAGCATTCTGCGTGCTCTACCACACATTGAACTTCGACGAATGGAAGCGGGGAAATGCGAAGCTGCTTTCGCCAGCGTCCTTAGACGTTCAAGTCTGCGATACCGAAATTGAAGCTCACCGCGACCATCTTCGTACCGGCGATCAGTACCTCAAGGTCCTTACGCTGAAGGAACCGCCTTCGGAGACGTGGCCGCTCATCTTGCGCGACCTGTTAGAAATCAAAGCCAGCTTTGCCGTGATCACGGAATGGAAGGCCATCGAGAACGGCAAGGCACGCAAGTTGATTCAAAGCCGTCGCCGGCACTTCCACAATTCCAAGACATCGTTCATGAGTAATCTGAGCCTGAGCGAACACGCGGGTTCTGCGGATGAGTTAAGTGATGACTCAAAACAGGCAGCCATCGCTGACCTCGGAGAGAGTCTTACAGCAATTGCCCATGACGGCAAATATTTTGGTGAGTTCTCGCTTTCTTGCTTGCTCTACAGCGAGACCCTGCGTGATGTCGAACGCGTTGTTCCCGAATTCGTCCGCGCTTTTACAAAGCACGACGGTGCGCTTCTGGAAGAACGCTACAACCTATTGAACGCGTTTTTCGCGACGGTCCCCGGCAATTACGCGTTCAACCTGCGTCGGCTTTATCTGCTAAACACCAATTACGCGGATCTCTCGCTGCTGTTCACTGTGGAAACCGGAAATCCGACAAATCGGCAGTTGAACAGCGAATATCTTGCTGTCCTAGAAACAGATCAGGCGACGCCCTACTACTTCAACCTGCATCAGCAGGATGTCGCGCACAGCCTGATTCTCGGCGCAACGGGTTCAGGCAAGTCGTTTCTTCTCAACTTCCTCATTCAGAGCCTGCAAAAATATGATCCTCAGACATACATCTTCGATCTAGGTGGCAGCTTTGAGAACATCACGCGCATCTTCGCTGGCTCATATTTGAACATCGGTCCCGCCGACCAGCGGTTCACGATCAATCCGTTCAGCCTTTCGCCCGAAAAGGCCAATCTCGATTTTCTTTATGCCTTTCTGAGAGTGCTAGTCGAAGGCAACGGTAAACACGAATTGAGCGGCACAGAGGAGCGTAGCTTGTATGCCGCTGTTGAGCGCATATACAAGCTCGATCCAAAGACCCGTACTCTGACTAATTTCGCCGCGATGGTCGGGCCACTCGGCGAGCATCTTCGGCGGTGGACGCGCGCAGGACAGTTCGGGCACGTCTTCGACAACGCAGAAGACACACTCACTGTGACACCGTTTCAAACGTTCAACTTCGATACCAGCGCGATCTACCCTGACGTGCTCGAACCTCTGCTCTTTTACATCTTGCACCGGGCTAGTAATGCGATCGAATCCGCCGGGAATGCCGGCCAATTCAAGGTGTTTGTGATGGATGAAGCATGGATGTTCATTCGCAATCGCACGATCCGCGATTACGTGACCAAAGCACAAAAGACGTGGCGAAAGAAAAACGCTGCCATGATTGTGGCGACACAGTCACTCCACGAGCTTGCCAGCTCGGAAATGCTGGACATCGTTTGTGAGAGCTGCCCAACGAAAATCTTTTTGGCAAATCCAGATATCGACATTCCGCTTTATCGGGATTCGTTTCACCTAAACGATACCGAATTAGAACTGCTATCTGGCTTGATTCCAAAACGTGATTTGCTGGTCAAGACGCCGCAAGGCGCAAAGAAGCTGCATCTGAGTGTAGATTCGTTCTCTTACTGGATGGCGACAAATACGCCCAGGGACAATGTGCAACGCCAGCACTATTTTGAACGCTTCGGCATTCAAGAAGGTCTGCTCAATCTCGCACGCGATCATCCAGTGGAGTCTCGCTCGCTTTAACGTCAACACAAACTGACAAACGGCAGGTGCTCCGCGGAGCACACAGGAGATGTGTCTGTGAAGAAGAGCTTGCTAGCAATTGTGTTTCTTGCCAGCGCGCCTGGCTTCGCCGATGGCGCTGCGCGGCTCGTGAAGTACCACGCAAACGACATCATCAGCATCAAGGCCAAGCTGCGCTACACCACTCTCATTGAATTGCCCGTCACAGAAAAGATCTTGGCTGCTGCGAGTGGAGACAAGGACTTCTGGGTAATCGATGTGTCGCAGAACTTCTGCTTCCTTCACCCGGCGAAGATCGGCATTCACAGCAACCTGAACCTCATTACCGATAAAGGAAACGTTTATTCGTTCACTCTCGACGAAGTCCCCGGCGATCCCGATTTGAAGGTCATTGTTGAACCGAGCGATCCCTCCGTCATTGCTGCCTCAAGCGGCAGCACTCCGAAGTTCATTTCGGCTGATGAGCTTGATCGCTATAGGAGCCAGCTGCAGATGACGAAGCTACAGGCCGATGACGCTGTCAACAAGTTCAGGTCAGATTATCCGACCAAAGACGTGAAATTCGATTATCGCTACCGACAGCAGAAGCCATTCAACATCTCAGCCCTTTACCACGATGACAAGTTCACCTACATCAAGTCCGACGCAGCAGAGAAGTTCGCCGTCTATGAAGTTAAGGACGGTAAGCCGAACCTGATCGAATTCCAGTTGAAAGACGGGACATACGTCATTCCCAAAATCGTCGACAAAGGCTATTTGGAAATTGGCAAGAAGCACCTGGGCTTCGAACGGAAACAGTAACGGGGGTGGATTATGGCCTTCGCATGGACTCAAACATCTGATCGACAACCGATCGCCCAACTTACTGACAGAACGCGCAAACCAGAAGGCGTGGTTTCCAAGCGCGCTCAGCAGTATGTGATTTTAGGAATCGCGGTCGTAATTGTCCTGGTTGCGATGTTCTCAAGCAATCGTCAGCACAAACCAGTCTCAGCGGCGCACTCTGGATTTGTGCCTCCTGTTCACGAGACTAACGAGGCTAAGATCGCGGATTACGGACAAGAGCTTGCTGAACAGCAACGACGCGCGTTATCACAATTGCCTCCACCTTCGAATCCATCGCCAAAGATACAGGCAAGCCAATCCGCGAGTGGTGAAGGAAACGACAGCGGAGCAGGTGAATGGCGCCGCGTGGATGAACGCGATCCGCTCGCGGAAAAGGAACGCGAACGCGTTTACAGTTCTCGATTCTCATCCAATATTGCCTATGCTGAACAACGCACTGCTAGCCCAAGCCAGGACTCGTCCGCGTACGACGCCATTCCGAATGGGAATACCGCGGCAGTGTCCTCGCCACCCAGTTCTAAGAAACCCGTCAACGTGAATGTCAATGGCGCATCTGGTCAGCCGTACGTCTTGTTCGAGGGCACCATTCTTGAAACAGCATTGGTAACTCGCCTCGATGGTGATTTCTCAGGGCCCGTGAAAGTGATGCTGACGACCCCGGTTTTTTCGCGCGATCGACAACACGTTCTGATCCCCGAGGGTACCAACGTCTTAGGCGAAGTTCGGCAGGTACAGGGTTTCGGGCAGCGACGCCTTGCCGTTGTGTTCCATCGGATGATCATGCCAGATGGGTACAGCGTGGATCTTGATCAATTCCATGGTTTGAACCAGCTTGGCGAAACTGGACTCAAAGACCAAGTCAACAACCACTACATCCAGATTTTTGGAGCGTCGATCGCTTTGGGACTGATTGCGGGAGCGGCGGAGTCGTCGGTGCCCAATGTTGGAATTGACCAAACTGGAGGCGACGCTTACAGAGTCGGAGTCGCTTCAAGCCTGTCCCAATCGTCAACGCGGGTCCTCGATAGGTTCTTAAATATTCCTCCGACTCTGACAATTCGAGAGGGTTATCGTGTAAAAATCTACTTAACCAACGACTTGCTTCTGCCGGCATACGAAAATCACATGATTCCGCCGAGTATTTAGAGGTGCAGAAATGAGACTGATCGGAATAGTTTTGCTCTCCTTAGTGGCGTTTGGTTGCAGTTCATCGAAGCCGACTCCGAAGCCGTTCGCATGGGATGCGAAAACGGCAGCTGCCAAGCAGCCAGTGACGCAATCGGCCAAGCAGGATCCTTGCTCACCCGACAATCTCAAAATTGCTTCCGCGGAACAGAAGAAGAAGTGTGATCCAACAACGAGTATGTCCCAAAGCCTTTCTCCCAAATCGTTGCCGCCACCAGCCAGGAAAACTTCCCACTAGCTGTTTGACAACTTAACCAACCACTCAAAAACGACGAGAGGTCTTCATGAGAAGAACCATACTGGGACTTGCTGTGTCTACGCTCGGATTGTGCGTTGCTCAGGCGCACGCTCAATGGGCCGTCTTCGACTCCACCAACTACGTAAATGCTGTTAAGGAATACCGTCAGGTTCAGCAACTGTACACGACTGCAAACCAGACACGTGACCACGTGATCTCGACCTACAACTTCGCGCGACACATGGCAGAAATGCCGCAAGATCTATATCAGCGATACGCAACTGACTTCGCGCGATGGAAAACGCTCTCCGCTTCAAACACGTTTGGGAGCACTGCAGACTGGATCTCAATAGCCAACGGCCAGCATGCCGATGCAGCCTCGGCTGCACCCGGAGGTATACAGCTCGTACAGCCTGTGCAGTCGGCATTGTCTAGGTTCGACGATCGCGCGCAGGAATTCGTCAAAGCTCAATACGCGACCGCCGAACTGGCGGATGGTGTTTCGGCAGGCGCTCTCAACACACTAGGGCAGATTCGAGCCCGTTCTGTATTGCTTGACAGCAAAGTTCAACAGCTCGCGACCGATTCTTTCTCGGCTGATTCAGGTCAGCAAACGGAGATGGCCGTACTAGGCAAGATCAATGCGGCCACTCTGCTCCAACTTCGCTCCCAACAGGACACGAATCAGATCCTCAGCGCCGCAACTTTGCAACAGATGCTGACGGCGAAAGAACAATTCGATCAGCAGAAGCGCGCACTCAATCAGGCAATCTATTTCCAACAAAACTTTAAAGACTGCATGAACCGAATCACGGCTGGGATGACACAGAGCATGCAGTCCATCACGTATTCGGGTCACACGAATTGATTCTGAGATTCAGACCATGGGCGGACAAAACATCTTCGATCTGATTGCTCAAGGAATCTCCGAGCTCCTAAACACCAAACTTGGAGTCCTGCAAGCCTCTGGCCTGAATCTGTTTCGCGGACTCGCGATCATCATGATCTCTTGGTACGGAATAAAGTCGGCCATCAGCAGTGCACAAGGCGGAGAGGGATTCAATTTTGCAAGATTTGCGGACATGATCCTTCTGATTGCATTTGGGTTTGCAATGCTGACCTATTACGCAAATCCCCTTCCCGGAATGGAGCACAGCTTCAGTGAATTGGTAACGAAGCAAGCTGGCTACCTCAGTGGGCAAATCGGCGGCAACCAGGCAGAGATGATCACGACTGCAATCTCGACAGCCGAGGAGCAATTAGGAAGCCCTCCGGGAACCTTTAGCTTTCACGAAGAGCTGACATATTTTTTCGTTTACACCGTTCTTGCGGTTACGCAGGGCGTCGCTCTGGCCGTCATCGCGTATGGCTTTGTCGCCACAGCGGTGTGTGTCTTACTCGGACCTGTTTTCATTCCGTTCTTCATCGTCGGAAAGCTCGATTGGCTCTTTTGGGGCTGGTTCCGAGCCTTTCTTGGATTTGCGCTTTATCAGGTTGTAGCGAACGCTTTCATCTTTATTGTTGCTCGCGTTCTCCTCGGATTGCTCGGTGTCATTGGGCCTCTCACTATTTCAAACGCATATGTGCTAATGCCGGCGCTCATTGTGACTCTTGCCGTTTGCGTCTATGGGCTGATCAAGATTCCCGAGCTGACAAGTGCGATCGTCAGCGGACGAGTTGGTATTTCAGCTTCTCCATTGGGGTGAGATATGAGCGAAGCGAAAGAATTGATATTTGCAAGGCAGGATGCGTCGGAAGCGGCAGGACGCAAGCGATTCCTCGAGATTTACGCGGAGCCAATCGTGCTGAATTCTTATCTCAAGACCGCTGTGCTTGCGCTTGCAATCGTTGCAGGGGGACTCATTTACGCACTGCTTCGAAGCAGTGCTGCACTACGCGAGACAAAGCCTCTCATTATCAGGATCAATGACATCGGCAAAGCGGAGCCGGTGAACTACTCGGGCTTCGCTTACAAACCGGAGGAAGCTGACAATCGTTATTTCCTTTCGCAATGGGCGCAGCTTTTTTACGGAAGAAATCGCTATACAGTGCAGAAGGACTTTACGAAGGCGCTGTTCTTCCTCAACGGCGATCTCCAGAGCGCGATTATCGAGCAGAACAAGAAATCCAAAACAATTGAAACATTCCTGTCCGATCCGGCAGCACCCAACACTGATATCGAAATCAAGAACGTTTCCATTGAGGATTTGCGCACTCCGCCTTATCGAGCCCGGATCGAATTCCAAAAGGTTTTCACGAATTCCTTTGATCACTCCGAAGTGAAGCGCGAGCTATGGACCGCCTCCGTTGTTTATGTCTTTCGCGATCAGGTTCCGAACGAAATGCTGCTGGTCAATCCGTTGGGACTCACAATCACTTATTACCGCGAAGACCAGGCGTTCGAGTAAAGGAGAATCCGTGATTGGCAACGCATTACTTGCCGCGACAGCCATCGTTCTTGCATTGCTCTTCTTTCTGATGGATCAATTGCGATTCCTCATTCCCTGGCGCGACACGATTGTTCACGACTATCTCCCCGCCATCGCGCTCTCCTGCGGCCTTCTCATGATCAACGTCATCGCCGCAGTCGTGTTTGTCCAGCGCAAACTCTTCTTGAAAGATGCGGGCCGCAAACTGGTTCACTTCGACAAACAACTCCACACCGGTCAACACGCGCTATCGCTTGAATTCTCTGAAATGACAGCTCAAGAGGAGAAATAGAAACATGTCACGTACGGACTTGCCGGTCCCGACGGAAACGCCTGATCCGCGCCGCACGGCTCCTTCCACGCCTGAACGTCCAGTGGAAAGCTCTGCTCGTCTTGGTATATCGCGGGAGGCAGCTAGAGCGGAAATGGAACGGTTTCGTGGTGTGGCCGAATACGAAACTCGCAAGCTGTTTGGCGAGCGGACTGCCCTTCGCCAGCCGATGGAGCCAATGCCCTCAAGCAAGAAATCACGGCGACGATCATCCAAAGTTGGTTCCCATCAAGTTCAGGCGACCCACACCCAAGCAAGAGAGGAGTCCGCGGCGCAAACAAAAACCGTTACCCGTGAACACCGGCCCCAGACTGACGCGGAGCAGGTCTAGATGGATCGCTCCCTACCAATTGAGGATGCGCGAGATCGAGCACCAGATAGAGTATCTCGGGAGGGCAAGAACGCTGATTTCGAGAAATCAGTTGATACATTGCATGCGCGGATCGCGGAACTGAGGGAACAGCAACCCCGGATCGTCTCTAATCCGAAACTCGGAACCAAAGACGCTTACACCTCCCCAGTCACCGAATCCAGCCCTCGTATTTACGAACCTGTCACACCTACTCGTGACCGAGAGCAGCAGGTACAGAGGCGGCCAAAGCGAACCTTGGGCCCCGCCCACGAAATCGGTCTAAATCTGCGGCCCGAAGAACGCAACCTGCTGTACGACGTGGGAAGATTTCGCGTCATTTCGACCGCAGATCTTGCACGGCATCTGTACGCGGGAAATGTCTCGCAGTTAGGTCGCGACCTGCAATACCTGCACCAAAACAATCTCGTTGAGATTCACGACCTCAACGTTCGGCGTGATGGTCGTGGCGGTCAGGTCGAGCGATTTGAGGCTGTTACGCTCACCAAATCCGCGAAGAGACTGCTGGAACAGAGTGGCGAAATCCCAGAGGCGCAACGCCTCTACTCCGGCCTCGTAAAACGTCGTGAGGCCGAGCATGACTGCCAGATTTACGGCGCATTTCAAAAAGAGATCGCCTCAATGAAATTGTCAGGCACACGCCATGTTCACGTTCAACTCGACTTTGAATTGAAGGCTAATTTCAATCGCGCAGTGTATCTGGCTCGAAAAGCCGAACCAGAAAAGGATATGAGCGAAGTTAAACAAGCCGTCGCTGAACAACTTCAACTCAAGATGAGCCATGGCAAGGTTGTCGTACCCGATGCTCGTCTGGAATACGAACTCCCTGACGGTTTGACTGGCCGCGTCGAGCTCGAAATTGTCACTGCTGCATACAGGCATGGCCATATCACGGCCAAAGCGAAAGCCGGATTCAAGGTCTATATGTCCCAGGGCGATATTGGACGGCTCGGCGCAGGCGTGCAGGATGACCACGACCTAATGTCGGAGATCTTTGATCTGTGATTACACACGATCCAGTGCCGCAGGTAATCGAGCTTGGATACACGCCACGAGAAGCCGTTTTCTTGTCTCTCGTAGGCC
>CAYZHX010000095.1:0-15977 GCA_964476905.1 uncultured Terriglobales bacterium | reverse complement strand
AACGAACTGTATGCACGAGAGCGAGCCACAGGTTGCGCAAATCGAACCTGCCGACGTTCGAGAGACCCCTCCGGTCGGCCGTATCCAAATGGCGATGCTCGAATAAACCCTCCACCGCCGCTGCGATCAGCTCTGTCGCCACGCTCATGCCGTTATAAGGAGGAGGACTCGGACCTATTGTCAAAACAGCGATTCTGCTCATCGGCTGGAATGTAATGCGTATTTCTGTTTCCGAACAGCACACAGTCGGTTCAAGTTGATCAGCTGGCGCCGTGAGATGCACCGGTCGCGGCAAAAGCGGATCCATCCCATGTTTACATCGTGAGAAGCGAGCACGCCTCCGTCGCGCAGGTGCTTCCATGCACATTCGTATTCCCAAAGCATGTGGTGCGGCAAATGGAGATCGTCATGGAAGAAAAGATCGATACTCCCAAGCTGATCGAGCAGGCGAGGGAGAGCCGTTCGGACATCCTCCAGAATGAGTTCGTGCCGCGCCCCAATCTCCGCTTTCAAATCGGAGGGTATGGCCCATCCAACTCCCCGCTGAGGCCATGCGTAGTGGCTGGCATCAGCACAGTTGAGTTGTTGACCTTCTACAGGCAGGTCAAGCGAATAGAGCTTTCCAGCTCCATTTTCGATAAGAGCTGCAATTAGAAAACAGGAGGAGACGCCGGCGGCAACTCCCGTTTCGATCAGGACCTCGGGGCGCAATGCTCGCGTAATCGCGAACAGGAACTTGCCCTCCGGCATGTTGATTCCACCTTGTCCCCAATGCTGCGCGACGTCAAGCACGACACGTTCGAGCATCGGCGCCCACCGATCGAAGCCGTGAAATGAAGCCACCGGATCGAGGCCAATGATCTCAAGCAGTGCAACCGGATCGTTGACTCTCCTGCGCGCGAACTCCCACTTCGAATAAAGGAACTGGAGGCTCTCGACTGGCCGAGTTCTGTAGTAGGCTGAACCCGCTATTTCTTTCAATGAATAGATCACAGATGGCGGTCCCCTTACCTACCGTGTATGCTCGCGGGTTTCTGCGGTGCAGGAACTCGTCCGCACAACTGATCAATCACTCCACAAATGTGCTTGGAAGTTTCCGCATATGGTTGTGCCACCTCCACGCACCGATGTCGCTGGTAAGACTTATCTCGAATGATGCGAAGGATCCGATCCGCCATTTCAGAAGGCTCACGTGACGGCACCAGATACCCGGTGACCCCATCATGAATGACAGCGGGAGCGATACCGACTGGAGTTGATACTACCGGCAACCCGCAGGCCAATGCCTCAGTGATAACTAACGCGAGGCTCTCGTGGAATGAGGCGACCACGGAAACGTCAGCGCAGTTAAACAGGAGGGGTAGTTTCGGCGCCGGCAGATGGGGTACCTGCCCCAAGAAAAAAACTTTACTCTCAACCTTCAGCTCCCCCGCAAGGAGCTGAAGTGCCGCGCGATCTTCGCCTTCGCCCGCGATAACAAGGAACGCGTCGGGCTGTTCCTGGTATACGAAGGAAAACGCTCTGAGAAGCAAGTCCACTCCTTTTTTCCAGGAGAGTCTGCCGACGTACAATATCATTTTGCCTTCAGCGGGAATGCCGAAAGCCTGTCGAACCTTGACGCGATCGAAGTCCGGGATCCTCCGAAATTGCTCTACGTCGATAGCAGTCGGAAGCAGATGCAATCGCTCCTTTTTTTTCGGAATTCGACGCGAGTAAAGATCATAACTCTCTTGATCAATGACGATGAACTCGTCGGCCCGCTCGAGGATGAAGTCAATCCAGGCACGGTAAAGATAGGAGAACAATCGGGTCTTGAAAATAGGATAGCGAGAATATTCAGCGGCGCTTTCTTGTGTCCCATGGACGTGATAGAGCACAGGTTGAGACTTGTTCCAGAGAAATGGAAGCGCTTCTGGAGCGTGAAGATATAGAAGGTCGAGCCGCAATGAATGCACCAGCCGGCGATGACGGATATAAGCCCAGAGGGCCTGAATTCTGAGAGGTATCAGCGGCTTACGATTGGCGTAGGTCCTTCCGTCGAAACGCATTAGAGGAATAAAAGGATAATCGCGCCCATATATCCTGCGAGTGGACAGTCGGCCGACAGGTTCCTCCTGACGAGTCGTTAAGCCCAATAGAACTATTTCATACGGGCGTGACTGGGCATACTTGAGAAAAATTTCTATCGTGGGTTGTCCACCTCCCGGAGGATTGCCCTGAAAATCGCAGCCGAAGACAATTCCTATGCGG
Source organism: uncultured Terriglobales bacterium (assembly GCA_964476905.1). GTDB lineage: Bacteria > Acidobacteriota > Terriglobia > Terriglobales > Acidobacteriaceae > Gp1-AA112. The sequence continues at coordinate 13,727 of CAYZHX010000095.1, read as the reverse complement.
ATCTTGCGTCCGCCTTCAGGCTCTGGAACTAGAAAATCGTCTTCGATTCCAGCTAGGCTCAAATGGTTCATAAACCTGCCTCGAGCGTGACGTGTTTGCAATGCGCAAAGAAAATAGACAAGACACAATAAAGGTAGCTGCATGCGACAGGAGAGATCACGACATCGGTCGTGAGACCCTCAACCAGCAGACCCAGTGCGACCAAGAAAGCGAGCAAAGATAATCTGCGCTTGAACTCGTGATCAACTACATGCCAACCTTTCCAGCTCTTCCGCAGAGCCGAGCCCAGATAGGCGGAGAAGGCCAGCAAACCAAGTAGTCCGGAACCGACGAGAAACCAGAGAAATGAATTCTCGGTCACGCTTGATAACTCATAGCCAAAGGTCTCGAAATTTGCAAATACGGTTCCCCACCCAAGCCCAATGATTTTGTGCGCGAGACTTGCACTTGCATACTCATCCATAGTCTTTGCCCACAAAAATGTTCTGCCGGTCAGATTGATCACATCCTCGCTGAGTTCCTTCTGCTGGAACGACACGCTGGATGCGATTCGCGATTCGGACCCGAGTGTACGATTCAGTGCCACAATGCCGATGGCCATCGAAACGCAAAGAACGCAAGCATAGAAAGTCCGCCGATAGCTCTGAATCCACAACCACGCAAAAAATGACAGGATTAGCAATCCATTGATAGTTCGGTTCTGAGTCAGAGCAATGGCGATCGCAAGCACCAACAGGAGAAAAGCTGTGATTACCTTTTCGGCTCTCGTCTTACTGTCATCAAACGTATAAAGCCCGAGCAGAAACAGAGCGAAGCAGACCTCGGCAAGAGTTGTCGCGACTCCGAACTGCCCCGTAACGCGCCACACATCCAGAATGTATTCACCTTCTTTTAAATTGAAGGCTAGTATCGCCAGGACCAGAAAGGATGAATAAAACAGAGTTCGGATGAAGATACTGATCTGCCTTTCTGTCCGAAGTGAGGTTCCAAGGAGCAGCGCTACAAGTAAGCCCCAACCCGTCCGCACGAAACCATTCGCGCCCGCCCCCAAGCCGCCCACGATCCATGCAACGAAAGCTAACACAAGCAAAGCAACGAGCATTCTGCTTTGAAATTCTCCTGCAAGAGAAGAAATCAACTTCCGTCCTGATAACAGCAGAAGAATCGCGGTGATCAGGGCGAAACCATTCTGAAGTGGCATCGTGGATCGATGTACATCCTTCGAGACTGCAGCATCCAAAATCGGTCGCAAGCCAAGAAATAGGAGCAAGAGCCTAGGAGTTGGAGGAAAGCACTCAAACAGCGGAACCCACCACAAGACCGCACAACCTATAACAAATGCAGAGAGAATTGCGATTTCGGCCGCCGGAAACCCGGAGACTACCAATATCGTCGCGAGCGTAGCGCCTATCATTGCGAGCAGTAGTGCGGCTCCACTTCTGAGTGGAAGCTCTTCACGACGACCTAGCTGATCTGTATGCGCAAACATTCAATCGGCTCGCGATACGTTGAGTGGACTTAAAGTAATACTGTCGGGAACAGAGCGCTTCAGAGAGCGCACTAGGCGTAAAAAGCCCAAATCGCGCTGAAACCACAGACACATGAAGTACACGATGCTCGCCATGCAACCGCCAAAAACGCAACGCAGCCGCGCCGAAACGATCGGTCTCATTGCAAGATCGGCGATCATCGCGCTCACGCAAGCGGAAACTGTGTATCGTAGGTAGCTACCCCACTCCAGCGAAAGTGGCGCCCTGCGCGCGAACCGGCGATAGAGCAGCACACCTCCAACCAACCAAGCGAGGAGTGATGCTACCGCAGGACCGCTTGCCCTCAGTCCAGGAGACAGGCCGATGCTGCCAACAACTGCAATGAGAGCGATTGCACCTTGAATCTTTGAAAGGTCTTTCAGTCCGTCGTCCACGAAAAGGATTCCCGAGAATGCTGTGACAAGAGTTTGAAACACATTGGCGGCGAGGCAAATGCACATCGGCCATGCGGCGCTTGCATAACTCTTACGCGCGAATGCCGCGATTATGCTGTGCGAAAAAATACCTGCAGTTGTGGCAATCAGTAGGCCCATCATCAATAGATAACGCATGATGGGTAACATCAAGGCTGCACCTATGTCAGTCCCTTCCATCAAACCGCGCTTAGCGATGGGCATCAGAGGAGTCACTATGATCATTCCCAAGATGGCGGGAAGCATTCCGAAAGTCGCTGCAACTCTATAGATCCCGGCGGATGCCTCTCCAGACATATAAGCGAGTGTAAGCAGCCCACCTTGGGTCGCGAGACCGGCCAAAGCAGATGCTAGCGTCGCCCACATTCCGAACTGAATGATTTCCTCTGCGAATTTTGAGGAGAATCTCGTCAGCGGCTGCTTGAAATCGAGAAGAAAGGGCGGCAATCCAAACAGGACATATGATACTGCCAACGCGAAAAGCGGCCCCGTAATGTGCATCCCGAACTTCACCAGGATCACTGCGATGCCTATCCAGCCAATCTGAAAAGCAATATTGAAAAAACTGCCAAGGGCGAAATTGCAGCGAGCGTTGTAAACGCACACAATGATCCCGAATGATGAGGTGACAAGAAGGACCGCCAAGTACGCCCCGTATCCGCGGAAAACGTGAGTGGCAACGTCAAGAAAAAAACACAGGAGTCCCAGGAGTGTGGAGAAAGAAATCCGAATGCTCAACGCTGTCCAAGTGATCTCGGAAGTGAATTTTGGGTTTTCCGGGATAAGTTTCTGCAACGCGTACGCAATACTCCAGTCCGCCAAAAGCGACAAAACTCCGTAATACGCCATGACAAAGGCGAGAGTGCCAAGCTCGCTTGGATCGAGCCACCAAGCTAGCAGGATAGTCAGAAAGCTTGGGGCGAGTCGGCCCAAAGAGATGGCCAACCCGTTCCATGCGCTACCTTCAAATACTTGCCGCAAAGGGGAGGTGCGCTGGCTAGTTCCGGGGAGGCTCACCGTAGATGCGAGGGGAGAATTCATGAGCGGAAGCCGGCAGCCATCCTTCGATACCTAGAAATGACATCTGGGTGGGGTTTACCTGTCGCCAGTACAAGATTAGTTCCCTGAATTTGGTACAGCTTAGTACTTTCGGCAATTTGCTTAAGCACTTTCATTACCTGCGGTGTAAAGCAATCGTGCCAGAGCACCCAGCCGTCTCTAGCAATACATTCGAAAGCGTGATAGGAATCGGCGGCGACGTAATCCTCCGTGTGCGCACCATCGACAAAAAACAAATCGATCGTTCCTTCAAGGCTAGAGAAATCAAAAATTGCAGAGTCGCCCCAATATGCCCTGGTCTGTTCACGAAGCCCGAATCTGTCAATCAAATGGCCCGACGCGTACGGTTCAGTTATGGAGTGAGCGCAAAAAGAGCGTGCAGTCCTGGAAATCTGGCCCTGACCGTGTGGCAGGTCTAAAGTGTGCATTACGACGTCTGGACCTGCGTTCTTAATGAATACGACTGTGCTAAGCCCTTCGAAGGTTCCGATCTCAAAGATCGCGTTTGGCTGCTTTTTCTTTGTCAACGCGGCAAGAGCCGCGAGATCTCCCGCTGGAGAAGAACCTGATCGAACGCATCCAAGAGGCAAGAAGAGGGATTCCACGAAATCCGAGCCCAGGATTTGTGGCAATTCGATCGCCTCAACAGGTAACTGCGCATAAGGCTGATACGCTTCCTCAACGTCGCGGAGATATTCGGATAGACGATCCGGTCTGGTTACGAAACGCAAAGACTTGAGATTGGCAGCTGCGATTCCTCTTAAGGCCTTCTGGACCACCTAGGACTCCTGCAGTTATGACTGCTTCTTACGGCTTAACAACGCGGACCTGACTATCACAACTTCAGCTAATAAGTACTCAGTCCGTCGCTATCTTTGTGAACTGCGGACTACGAGCGATGATCTTGAACTCCTGTCTCAACTTAAGAAGCCTGTTAAGCAAAGTTGTGGCTCGAGTCCTGGCAAGCGGATATCGCGAGTGTTCGACGACCTCGAGACCTTTGGCTCTTATGATCTCAAGAATCGCCGAGTCGTTAACACCGGACCGTGCATGAAACTCCGCAATATCCCCCACGCTTGCGATTTTTCGTCCAAATTTGGGATCACGGCTCCCAATAAGCTTTCGCAAGCGACGCACGCTACCCGGGATAAGATCCGCACGTTCATGCAAAATCTTTGCAATACCTGTATCCAGGGAATCGAAAATCTCTGTAAGGAGAGGGTATGACGAAATCACGGGATCGACATCGGTGTATAGGTATCCGCCTGGAGCCAGTCGATCAATTGCATGACGAATGACACTCGCATAATCGTAGATGTGGTGCAAAACTGAGTGAAAGCCGATCAAATGATATTGAGGACCGGGTTCAGATAGATATTCTTCAATTGGGCGATTAATTAGGTCTGCGACGAACCCTTTCGCAGAAAGTTTTCTCGCCATCGATTCCAGCATCTCCGGCGACACATCGACTGCGGTCACCGACCAGCCGCGGGCAAGCATGTTTAGGGCAATGGTGCCCGTCCCGGCCCCGCAATCTAAACAGCGGAAATGACCCCGACTACCGGAGAAGCTCGAGGCTATCTTGTCGAGATCCTGATTGAGCGCCGGGTCGAGATCGTGCCCCAACACAATCCAGCAGCGGTCGTATCGAGCAGCCAAGCCGCGATACATTTCAGCGTTCGCGGCGATAACGTCGGATTGAAGAGAACTGGGATTCACGTTGTCTTTGGACGCGCAGTGCTGAACTGCGTTAACCATTTCTGGAGCGAAGGCGCGAGGCTCAGAACCCCCGGCGAAATCTTGTTGGCCGGTCCTTTCTGTCGACGTCCAACCCACCACGCCTGCGAGACCAGTGAGGGAGGTTTGCCTTTACGCTCATGAAAACCTCGTGAGCCAGGAGCTTCCTAGCATCGGCAGGGTCGACCTGGACCCATTTTGAGTGCGCAATTACCCACAGTGTTCCCAGCAGCAACGAAAAGGCCGTCCCGACGAACATCATCAGCAACCGAGGAGGAAAGGACTTCTTTTCCGGAACATCCGCGGCGTCGAGGACTTTGACACTCGGTATGTCCTTAGCTTCTTCGACCTTTGCTAGCTCATACTGCTGAGTAAGAGCTTCAAAAACGGCTTCATCGATTTTCGTGCGGCGGTAAAGATCGGCGTACGTAACCCCAATCAACGGCAGTTTCTTGATCGAAGGATAGAGCGAGCTACTGGTGTCGTTTGCTGGCGGATTGTCCACGCCACCAAGGTTCTCTAGCTGCTTTTTGAGTTCAGTGACTCTTGCTTGTGCGGCTTTTACCCGAACATTGTTATCGGTATAAATCTGTCGATAGCCCTCGAGCTCGGACTCGGTTGCGATCAGTTCCGCTTGCAGGCTGGCTGCCGCTTCCACCATTGCCTTACCCTGTTCCTTAAGGTCGATCGTGGTGTTCTTGCTTGAGAATTGGCTGAACTCTTTCTCTGCTTCTTCCAAGTCTTGCTGCACCTGCTTCAAACGTTCCTCAAGAAAAACGCGCTTGCGGTGCGCAGCCGAAGTACTCAGGTCATTGACCACGTGATTAAGTTCAGAAGCATAGTCTTGCGCGAGCGCCGCAGCGCGTTTCGGATCGTGGTCGGTCACACTGATTGTTAAAATCTGGCTCTTACGATCCAACTCAATTTCAGTATTTCCCGCCAGTTGCTTTCTCGCAGTTTCCCAAAGCTGAACGTGATAGACCTTGCGCAGGTCGAATTTTTGAATTAGATCGTCCTGGACCGCTCGACTACGCATCACTCCGATGAAGAGCTCTCCGGAGCTCTTCATTCCTAAAAAGTCTCCAGCGAGTGTGCTTATACCGTCCGATGCCTTACCCGCAAATGCTGCCAATGCAGCTGCTGCACCAAATCCAGACTGCTGATCCGGAGGCATCAAACTCACACTCGATGTGTATTGCTTTGGAATCAGGAACGCCACACCGGTCGCCAGAATCAATCCCAGCGCCGTGACACGAAACAGGAACCGGCGCTGACTCCAAAGCAGGTTTAACTTTTCCAGACCGGCGCCGTGGCTGGAGGCGCCGAGAAATTCCGAAAAACCTGTATCTCTTGGCGGAACTTCGACTTCCAGAGGTCGATCGATTTCCGTAGGTGCGCGTTGTACGGCTTTATCCAATCGACCTCCTCACAAATTCTTCGAACTTAGGAGCGCGGATCACTTTACGTTACTCCTCCCGGATGGAAGGTACGTGATCTGCAAGGACGAGACAAAATTATTTTGCGGCTGTGTCCCCAACAGCGGAAAACGCCAGTGCTCGTACTGCAGTAGAGTCGATGCCGTGACTCCTTTTGCCAGACCAAAGTTGGCAGCAACACTCTCGTCCTGATAGCGTCCGCCCATTAAGAACTCTCGATCAACCGTGGCTTCTCGGTAGCCGAATTGAAGCGAGTTCTTCGGAGAAAGCCAGAGTCGTGAGCTGGCAAAAACGCCGCGTCCTTCCCGCCCGATCCAGTTCCCAAGGATATCCCCATCTTTGCGATATCCGCTCAAGTATGTGAGATTCCAGTAAAAGTATCCCCTTGGAGCAAAACTTGGAATGTCGGTATAGACACCCTCAATGCGCAAGTCCATTTTGGGAAGCTTTGGCAGCTTTGCCATGTAAATCCCCGGATGCATTGCCGTACGACGTGGAATGAACACTGGTGTGATCTCGTCTTCGCTGAACTCATCGAGGTAAAAGGAGAGCCAGTTGCGAAACGGCGGCACACGATAAGTGAGGTCGAAGCCCGATCGGCGATCGCCAGGCTTGCTAGAGGAACCTTGGGGAGTATTTCCCAGCGAGAAGGTGTCCAGCCAGAAGTATCGCGAAGTTAGCGGATAACCGGTGCCCCCGAATACAGCAGTTCGGGAGAATCCAAACTCGAAATTTGGCGTCGGCTTGAAAGTAAACCTCTGGCCTTGCACGAACGGTTGAGTACCTAACTGAGGTCCGCCCAAACCTCTCGGGGAAAGAAGATAGTTATATCCGTCTGTTTGCCCAAAGAACATCTCATAACGCATGGGTCCAACGAGCTGAGAGAGCAACGGAATCTCGACGGGAGAAACATTGTTGAGACGAACCATGTTGAGTGGCGTCGCGTTATTTGAGAGCAAGAAAGCGCCGCCAGTACCTGGACCCCACCATAGGCTCTGCTGACCAAACGTAAGTTCGTGGCCCTTGAAGTTAACTCCAAGATATGCATCAAGAATTTGAAAATCGTCCTTCGCCGGAAATGGAGTCGCGTTTTCCGGAGTCAGATCGAAGCCGCTCATCGCAGACATTTGCTGCTGGTTATACGTCGGATTTCCCGGCGCGTGCTGATACTCACCCCTGAAATAAAACACCAGCGGGCCGGAAGTCGCGCGTGCTGAAAATCCGGTGATGCTGTTGAAGCCGCGGCCATAGGGGCGGCCGTAGTCGTTGTAGAGGGTTTGGCCGAAGTGGTAGCCGTCTCGGAGGACTTGGCCGGTGATTTCGGTTGCTCTTGCGTACACCGACTCTAGAACTGCGCTACGGTTTTCGGAATTGCCTGCCCAGACGTCTGACTCTGGCGCGAATTCTCGCTGCAGCTCGTCGATCATCGCCAAAACATTCGCCGGCGTATCGTCGCTGTTGGCGTTTCCGGCTGCTTCGGCGCCTAGGCGGGCGCATTCAAGCCGCGTAAACGGCCGCTCGGAGTCGAAGTTCGAGTGGATGTAACCCAGCCCTGCCAAGCGATCGATCACCGGATACACCCAGCTCTCAAGCGGAACGTAAGCTGAGCCGGAGTGCTCGGCATCGCGCGGACGTTCGCGAACGAACGTTCCATACTCTGATCCGCCCAGTTCGGGATTGTGGTGGTCGCGGTACATTTTGCGTCCGATCAAATAACCGAATGTGGCACCGACAAAAACATCGGACGGGAAGTGCTGGCCAGCTGTAAGGCGCGTTACCGAGACTGCCGATGCTAATCCATATGACGCAATCTGGATGAAAGGATTTGGGTACTCGTGAGAGATGACACTGGCGATCGCCCAGCTTCCTAAGGCATGTTCCGAGGGAAAGCTACTGCCTCCTCTTCCAATGTGTCCGAAGTGATCGCTCTCAAACGGACGCTCTCGGCCAACAATCCCTTTCAGAGCTGCGCCGACGAGTGTGGCGTTGATAAATGCCTCTCCGGCAAGCAGTCCTGTCTCTCGCTTGTGATCGTCGCCGCTGATCAACCCCAAACCATAGAAGCCGGCACCCGCGCCGATGAAGCTATACAGTCCCAAATTGGAAATCTGCTTACTCGTGTCGATCCGGCCTGGCCTCACTAGCTGCTTAGAGAGGTCGCGATCGGTCGCGATCAGGCTGCCGGTAACGACGCCGAACGGCAATGCCCAGGGCGCGTCTATATCGCGAAGCTTGAACGGGCTTTCCCAAATGTGTACCTGATCGAAAGCGAGGTTGCGGACAAAGTCGCCCTCGGTCGTGGGCGTGCGACCTGGCTCGTAGGTGCGGACGCGAACTTCCGGCTTCGCTCCGTCGGACACGCGACGAAGCTGCTGGCAATAAGCATCGCTGCAATCGGAACCGGGAGAAGGCTGTGGCGGAAGCACGATGGTTGAAAGAGAGCGAGTGCCAGTCGCAAGCGAAACTGGCTGAAGTGTGCTGTGACTTCCGGCAGCGGCGCCGCGCGCCTGCGACTCGGAACTGGTTTCACTGGATTCGACGGACAAGGGTTCAATCTTGCCATCGATCCCGCTCTGCGAAGCAGTTGGATTCTGCGAAGTAGTTGGGCGGACATCAGAAGCGCTCGTATCACCCGAGAGCCGACGAAGATACTCTTTGTAGGCTTCCCGCGAGTCGGCACCTGAGTCGGTTGATTGCTGCTGGTCCGACGCTTCGGCCTTGAGGTAGTCCCGATATGAACCTGCAGCCGAAGGAGTGCTGTCTGCTTGCGCCCAGGCACACACACTCCAGCTTGCCAGTCCTAAAGCCACGATCGAGATCCGAAACCGCACGCGATTAAAACGCTCCTACAGCTTTGGCAGAGATAGCGATGGACGAGATGATCTGCGCTGATTCAAGCAATGTTTTGAATACCGGGGTGCCTCCAAGCAAGCGCTCAGGAACAACAACCGTATCGCCTGGATGCAGCACCGTGCTGAGCACGCTCTGATGCCAGAAACCATCGGTCGTGCCTCCACGGCCAATCACGGAACCGTCAGCGCGAACGATGAAGATGGATTTCTTATTCGCAAGCTCAGAGACGCCACCCGACTGACGCAGATACCACTCCGCATTCTTGCCCGGCACATACGTGACGGCGGTCGGATTGTAAACCTGGCCCGTGACCATCACCTGGGTCGGACGCTTAGGAATTACGATCACGTCGCCCCGCCGCAGCTCAACGTCTTCGGGTCCTCCTTGCCATTTGGAGATGTCGCCATTGATGTGAACAACAAGTCTCCCCATCGGCGGCTCGTTCTTGAGACGGTCAATGAGTTGCTGCTGCTGAAGCGACGCCGATTGCGATACCAGCGCGGCTTCCGCGGGACTCGTCCCCGGCTTGTATTTCGGCTGATTAGCGCTTTCCGCTTGCAAGCGCGAAAGCAGATCGAGCCGATTCTGCTCTTCCATCGTCCGCAGCGAGTCGCGGCTTAGGGCGATGCCTTGAGGGTAAGCATCCGGGCCGAATCCACCGGCGCGTTTCAAGATGGAACTCAGATGCTCTCCATCCTTGATCCCGTACACGCTCGGGTGCATGACTTCTCCCTTCAGCGTTACCGTGGCTCCAATATTGCTGAAGCCTGCGATCGGTCGAATGGTAAGCGTGTCGCCGTCCCGAAGTGGGACATCGGCATCGCGCGAGGTGAACGCCTTGGCAAGTTCAACCTGTTCATGTTCGCCTTGGATCTTGGCTCCATCCTGGATCGCATAACGGGAGAGATCGGCGAGATCGGTATAGGCGCTGCGCTTGAATCCACCTGCGATGCGTACGAGGTCCGTGGCAGTCATACCATTGCCCAGCGGATATTTGCCGGGCCGCTCCACTTCGCCTTCGATCTTTACCGAAGCGGGATCGGCCTTGGCCAGATCACGATGGATGATCAGCCGGTCGCGCGGTTGCAGCAGAAGATTATTTCCAGGATCGCCCTTGAGCGCGGCCTCAAGGTTCACGCTTACGACTTCTGTTTTGCCGTTTGCGCGGCGAAAGACCTGAGCATCGGAGAGAAGCGCATCCGGAGCCAATCCTCCGGCGAGATAAACTGCGTCGCGGACGTGAAGGTCTCCACTCGTGCGATGCACTCCGGGTTTGCGGACTTCACCAGAGACTGTCACTTCCGGAGGATCTTCGAAATCGTAGCGGCTGAACACGCGGATCGTGTCCAGGGGCTGAAGCAGCAGATCCGATTTGGGATCGCCCTTGATCGCGTCATCGAGATTGAAGGCCAAGACGGTTGGGCGGAAATCCGGCGCTGATAGGCGGACGACTTCCGCATGCCGATGCGACGGCTCCGGCAGCATGTCTGCATACGAGTGCAGCAAGTCGGAAATCTTCATGCCCTCGCGGTAGCCATATTTGCCCGGCCGGAACACATGGCCATCGAGATACACGGCCTGTTGAGCATACGGAAGAATGGGAAAGATTCTTACGCTGTCTCCATCTTGAACCTTGAAGGACGAAAGCGCTGCGTCGGTCTTTGTACCTCCCTCGGCTTCCGGCAAATCAAGGCTAAGCATCACGCGCTTGTCATGGGCCTGTACGCGCTCGATCTCGATGTGCCGCAGCGCGGCGGAAGGAAGGACACCCCCTGCAAGCTCGAGCACCTGATCGAGAGATGTTTCATGCAGTAACTCGTAGCGGGCGGGGCGGCGCACCATGCCATCGATGGCTACTTCAGGCTGAGCTGAAGGCACCTGGATTGTGTCGCCGGACTCGAGCCGCTTTACTTCAGAGTTCACTCCGTGCAAAAGAAGATCGTAGAGATCGAGTTCCTCGATGAGTTGCTTTCCGCGATAGTGGCGTACGAGGCGTAATGAGCCGCGAGCAGTCGGCCCCCCGGCTACATACAAGGCGTTCAGGGGCGTCGAAAGCGAACTGACGTCGTAAGCGCCAGGGTTGGCGACGTCGCCCACAACGTACACACGAACCGTACGTACGCGAGCCAGGGAGACGTCGGTCTGAACATCGCGAAACTCGTTGCGAAGCTGTCTTTGCACCGTCTGCTGCACTTCGCCGAGCGTCTTACCCGCAACCAGAACGGTTCCCACTTCGGGAAGTGACAGCCGACCTTCTCGGTCCACGACTCGCTGCAACCGCTGAGAAACGGATCCCCACAGATCGACGCTTAGTCCATCACCAGGCCCGATGACGTAGTCGGGACCGACGGGAACATCCATCGGGAGCTGATCGAGGTTGCCGGTACCTTTAGCGAAGACACTCGCGCCAAATCGCTCCAGCGTTCTACCTTGGGCCGGGGTCTGCTCATACAAGTCATACAGCGATGGCACCATTCCGTACGGGTTCGGCTGCTTTCGAAACACGCGCCCTGAATCATCCACTGCGCCGGAAGATTGCACACTGCGCGGAGTCGATGCAGAAGGCTGATTTGCACCGGAAATGATTTCCCGTTCTGACGGCAGAGCAGGTTCTGGAGTAATAGAGGGGACAAGAAGCGACGCTTCCGTGGAAGTCGCTGACGAAGATGCTCCTCCTGCAAGCCCCACCCCGGATCCACTTCCGCCCAACTTCGCGGAGGCAGTCAACAATTGCGGCAGCTCGCTCGGGCTAATTTTCTGCAGATTTTGATCATCAGGCGAAAGCGTCGAGGGTCCGCTGTTAGTAAACGGAGCCGCAGGAGTGGTTGCTTTCTCATTTGACGAAGCGGCAGCAGTTTGCGTTCCAGGCTTTGCCTGTTCCACCGTCATGCCGCGCTGATGAGCTTCGTCGATCTCAAGCTGCTGCAGCCTGAGCTGGCGCATGCGTGCTTCGAATGCTTCTTCGTCGGTAGGACGGAGAGGTAAATAATGCCGCTTCTCAATTTCGTCGCTCGCGATCTTGCGAATGTTGAGATCGTCGCGAATCAGCGCGTATAAGTCGCTGTCTCCGAGATCCTCCTCCGCCAAAAGCCGGCCCTGATCCAGCGCTTTCTGAATGAGAACGCGCTTCACCTGAAGCTTCAGCGCGGGCTGCGATTGCAGGAGCTGAATGATGACATCAGAGGTTAGGGCAGCATCGGCATCTGGAGTCCCGCTTCGGGTCTGGCCGGCAGAGTGATAAGCCTGCAGCGCGGCATCGCGATCGCGAGCTTCCGCGTATGGATCGACGTCATTTTGAGCAAAACAGGAGCAGGTGACGAGGAAAAGAGCGAGAGAAATGGAGACAGCAGAGGCGGGGGAGATTTTTTTCATTACACCACTCGCGCAAGACAGACGCGCGTTATTTCCGCACGGTATTTGGAGCTGCAACCTTCAAGAGCTAAACCCTTAACCCGATTAGGGTTAAATCAAGGATGAGCTGTTTGAACGTGGGGAGCAGTGTAACACAGCAGAGCTCGAAGACCGCTCCCGAAAAGATTTTGGAGAGGGCGTTTAGCAGAGTTACAACCAGGATCGTGTTATCACGATAGGCTCAACTTCGCTTGAATGCTCACTCCCTGCAGCTTCGTCGCTCGGTAGCGACGGCCCTGCAAAGATACGGAAGAGTGATCGAGCTGAAATTCTTGTGTGCTGCCGACCCTGCGAAATATTTCGCTTGACTTTCGCCCCCGTTTCGTCACAGCACGGAAGTACGGTGAAGATGACTCGCAGTTGGGAGGGATGTGCAAACTCCTGGTGTGAATGATGACTCTCTTCAAACCTAGCATTAAGCCAAGCATTAACCGTCAGAAATTAAGATTGCAGGTGACTCTATGCGACTCGGAGTAGATGCAGACGCTGTCCCTCGCCCCCCCGGCGGTAAGCAATCAAGTCAGATTGGAAGTTTCATGCCATTGGATGAGGTCTGCGGTCCCCTTGCAAGATCGTCTCCGAGGTCGTGCAGAATCCGTTTTCAGTGCAGCGCGAAACCCTTGGCAACGCAGCGCGCTCTGCGTAACCTTGAGGCAATCGCTATGGAACATCCAGGGCTACCCATAGCAGTTTGATGGGTTGCGGACCATTGAAGACTTTTCCTGTATGTTGCTCACCGTGTCAGAGATAGGGGCAACTTTGGAACGGCTAGTTTTTTCGTCGTAAGCTAAGAACGATGCAGGCATTTTCGGCCGGAGTGACGAATCGGATCAGAAGAACTGAGACATTTCTCGATCGATGCGACGGAGGGGATAAAGCTGAGACGCCAATGAAGCAGGCACTGATCAAAGCTGGAGCAGTGGTGGTGCACGAAATGCCAGCGCCGCAGGTGAGTCCGAAAAACCTTTTGGTGCGTGTCTGCCATTCGTGCGTAAGCGTTGGCACTGAACTCGCGGGAGTGAACAACTCGGCGCTGCCGCTGTATCGCCGGGCCTTAAAACAGCGGGAGCACGCAAAACGAGTGTTCGCAATGATGCGCGACCAGGGCGTAAAGCGAACGCTCGATCGAGTTCTGGGGATACTTAATGGCGGACTTCCGATTGGCTACTCCGCCGCGGGAAAGGTGATCGACGTAGGTTCTGAAGTTTGCGCCTTCTCGGTCGGAGATTTAGTGGCCTGTGCCGGAGGCGGAATCGCGAATCACGCGG
>CAYZHX010000094.1:1908-16075 GCA_964476905.1 uncultured Terriglobales bacterium | reverse complement strand
TCTGACGGTAGGCAGCTAGCGTGCTCTGCAGTGCAGGATATAGATTCACCAGCACGTCGTATGCTGCCTCGATAGCCGCAGCTCGCTGGGATGCCGGCCTGGTCGCATCGGGAGCAACCAGTAAAGGTTGGTAGCGCGGTTCGATGCCGTTTACCGCATCAAAAACGGCGGCTGCGACCAGCGCGGTCTGCCTGGTGGTCACAAGCGGACTGGTGGGAGTGGGCGTGTTGACAGTACTGATGATGGTGTCGTTCATGATCTGTATCCAATCCAGGACGGGATCGGACGCACGCGCCGACGTACCCAGTGAGAGCACAACAGCAATTGCCACGATCACACGGGCGAATCGATGCTCGAGGACGTTCTTGCAATACATGGAATTCCTCCACTGCAGAGTTTTCGTTTCGGGAATATGTGGGGGACAGAGCCGCGGGCCGCGCCTCAAGGGGTGTGCGCTGCACTTGAATTCTTGCTCTTCGGAGAGGCGGCATCATTCTCCCGCTCGTGACCACTCGTGTCAATCACAATAGAGAGGAGACAAATGCTTGAGAGATGGAACATAACCTGCCGCCACACGGTTCGAGCTCGGGATGCAGCTCTTGGCCGGCACGGCGGTCAGCATTCGGCGGGAAAAAAAGCTGCGCAGCCACGAAGCCGGCGAAGTAGGACGCAAGCTGCTGAGCTGCTAGCTAAACGGAGCTACCCGCTGCCAGCTTCCAACGAAGACGAAACCAACGGCAACCGCAACGGCTGAACACAGCGTCCTTCGTCCGCTTACGGCGGACTCAGGATGACACGACAGACCGAATTATCTTTTATCTTTGCTCCGGCGGAATCGCGTAGTAGCCCTTGCGCGCGGTCACGCGATCATGATGGTCTGCAGCCACAATTTCGATCTTGCGAAAGCGTCCATCCCAGTTTGTGTTTTCGGGGTAGTAGCCGAGGCTGTACTGATGGTGCAGCTCTTCGGAAATTTGATCGAAGGCATCGGCGATCTTGTTCATGCCGTGAGCTTCAATCAGCCGTCCTCCGGTGTCTTCGGCCAGCTTTCTTAGCTTGCCTTCACTGAAGATGTGAAATATGTCGCAGTTATCGTGCGGCCCGTCCGTCACCTGAACCACATAGGCGATTACATCATTCTGCTGCAGCGCGATCAGCGCGTCTTCGAGCGTCGATTCGCTGTGCTGGTCGTCGGAGAGCGCAACGATCAGCAGTGCCTTGCGTCCCGTCTGCTGCTTTAAGAAATGAAAGATGGAAAAGCGCACGGAGTCATAAAGGTGGGCCTGACGGTCGCGGATGCGTCTTGCGCTGGGAATGCCCGGAATGGGAACACCAGCGCTTGGAACGCGTTGGCCCGGAACCCCGGGGATCGGAACACCCGGCATGGGGGTACTCGGAATTTGGATGCGCGGATCGGGAAATGCGATGGGTTCTCCAGGCAGCGCGACCTGGACGGGTCCGGTGGAGCGAATCGTCTGCGCCTGGTCTTTGAGCAGGGCTATGTCAGAGGTTGGCACCTGCAAGACTTCAATCCGATTGGCATAGCTCACGAGGAAAGCCAGGTCGGTTGGCCTGACTACTCGTTGGACGAACATGCTGGTGGCATCAGCCTCAAACGCCAGCGTGCTTGCCGTGCTGGTGCCGGTGTCGAGCAGGACGCCGACATTCAGTGGCACGTCGGAATGGTGCGAGAAGAACTTGATGGTTTGCAGCCGGCCGTCTTCCCGCACTTGAAACTGCTGCTGATCGAGATCGTCGAGCAGGCGCCGGTGCGAATCGCGCACGGTGAAGTACACGGAGACGAGGTTAACGTCGGATTTCAGCGTTGGTTCTTCGGTGGTTGGTCCTTTGGGCGTTGCTTCTTTGATTTGGGCGCTCTGCTGCGCTGGTGCAGGTGAAAAGACGAGAAAAACGGTGGCACAGCAGATTGCGGCAACAGAATAACGAGGCAGGTGGCGCATGGTTCCTCCTACCGGTCAGATCCAGCTGTTCGGTGCTAACCCGCGAAAGTTGCAAACGATTCCAGAAAAACGGCAGTCGGCATTCGGCTTAAGGCAACGGCCAACACCTTTTCGACACGGAGGACACAGAGGACACGGAGGAAGTCTTTTGACGCTGCGGAGCCACGAGCTGAAAGGCAACAGCACAGCGGGAAAACCGAAGCTGGATTTCTTACCTAAGGGTACATGTGAATCAAGCAACCCTTTGGTAACGTTCACGTTCCCAATCAAGCAGCAGGTACTCTGGAATCAATGCTATAGTCCGGCTGAGTCCAGAGACTCGCCAAAAAAAACACAATGAACTCCGGTTCCCCCTCACGCCTCCTGCGGTTTATCCCGCTTCTAGCCTTCATATGCGCCATCAACATTGGGTGCAGCACGACCAGCGCGGCAATGCCGCAAGCATCGCAAACGGCTCAATCGGCTGAGTCTGCCGAGCAGAAGCCCGCAAATGCGCAGGCTCTGGCGCCCAACACGATTTCTTACACGCCAGAGAAAGCTGAGCCGGTGAGCGCGATTGCTCATCACTTTCTCTCGCAGTCGTCGCTCATGCTGGCCGCCGAACTCGAAGACCAGATTCGGGAGACGAATCATCTGGCGCCGAAGCAGCTCTATGTCAAGAAAGGTCAAACGCTCCTGATTCCCACGATCGAGCCGCAACCCGTCGTGGAGCACTCAGTGCCCATGGCCAAGGACGAAGAGGTTCGCGCGATCTACTTGACCGGCGCAATGGCCGCAAGCGCAAAGGGAATCACGATCGTAAAGCATTGGCACGATGTGGGCGGAAACGCGGTTGTTTTCGACATCAAAGACAGTGACGGCACGCTCAACGTTGCTTTTGAGCATCCGTTGGCGCCGCACAATCGGCGTGCGATTCCGAATCTGCCCAAGTACGTTCGCTTCCTGCACTCGATGAACATGCACGCGATTGCTCGCATCGCGCTCTTCCGCGACGAGCACATCGCCCGAGATCACTCTGAACTTGCTGTTCGCTCGCGCTCCACAGGTCAGCCGTGGCGTGAGAACGGGAAGCTGGTCTGGACCGATAGCTCGAATCCCAAGGTTCAGGAATACGACATCGAATTGGCTAAGTGGGTGGCGAAGTCAGGTGCTGACGAGATTCAGTTCGACTACGTCCGTTTTCCCGCCGAGGGAAACCAGGCTGACGCCAAGTTCTACTTCCAAGCCGCGCATCCTGATTGGAAGCGTGCGGACGTAATCGCCGACTTCCTCGATCGCGCCTATCAGCAGCTTCATCCTGAAGGCGTGCTGGTTTCGCTCGACGTCTTCGGAATCATGGCCTGGCAGCGCAGCGTCGATCTGAACCACACCGGACAAGACATCACCCGCATGGCGAAGTACTGCGATGTGATCTCGCCGATGATTTATCCGTCACACTTCTTTGGCATGGACGGCTACAAAGCTCCTGGAGACGCTCCTGAGCACTTCATCGGAGAGTCGATGGATCGATTTGCCGTGATTACGGCCAGCACAGGGACGGTGCTTCGTCCCTGGCTGCAAGCATTCGCCTGGCGCACGAAGAGCTACTCACCGGACTACATCATGCGCCAGGTAAGTACGTCGCGTGATCGCGGCGGCATCGGATTCCTGTTCTGGAACGCTCGCAACGATTACTCGAAGCCCTACGTTGCCATGCCCGTGATGAGAGAGCACGCCGATAAGTATTTCGGCAAGCGAGCTGCGCCGGCCATTGCAGAGGCGGCCTTGAAAGCGCGGTCGAAGCAAACGAAGGCGACCGTCAAGCTGGCCAAGGCCACGCAGGTTCCCGTTTCCGGAAAATAATCACTTTCACCACGGGATCACGGAGTACCCAGAGAAGTTGAGGTAAGCCGCTCAGCCACAACTCCTCCGTGCGCTCCGTGACTCTGTGGTGAAAACAGCCTCGCGTTTTCCACCCGATCAAAACTCACAATCGCCACCCACTGCTGACCTTTTCTGCGCTCCCAAATAATGCGTCCACCAAGCATCTCCGCCGCTACTCCCGGCGGCAGGTCGCGATGAAATCCGAAGTATTTCCGGCTGATGCGTTCCCACCAGGGCCACCGATCGAGCAAGGACGAACTCGGCTCCTGTTTGGTTGAGAACAACAAGGCGGCGTCGTACTGGCCTTCAGCCATGCGAGCTAATTCGATCTGCTGCGCCGAGAAATCTTCGAGCCTCACTACGGCCATCGGTTGGTGCACATATCCTAGAAACGGCTTCGTAAGTTCGTCCGTGGCCGTCCAGGCGGTGAGCACGTGAGCATGCGGATCATGTTGCTGCAGGTAATACGCGGCTTGTTGATGCAGGATCACGTAATTGCGGTAAGAAAGATTGTCTTCCGGTGGAATGTAGCCTAATGGATTTGAAAACAGAGCCAGCGCGAATCCGCCGATTATCAGAGCAACTGCCCATTTCCATTCTGGAATTCGTCTTCTCAGAGTCGAGATTCCAATCAAGATAATCAACGGGTACGTTGGCAGAAGGTATCGTGCAAGCACGGCGCCGCCAATCAAGGAAAACAGAACCACATTCCCGCACAGAATGGCTGCAATGCGGTATTGAGCAGCAAGAGCAATTCGCTGACGTTCTGTGCCGTCTCGCTCACTGAGAGCTGGATATCGCATTGCCCAAATGGTCGCGAGTGTCAGCAGCCACATATTCATGTAGCCGAGCATTTGCCACATGCGAATTAGGAGAGAGAGCAGGATGCGCAGCGGCGTGAACGTGCCGGTCACGTTGTAGGCGAAGAATTCCGCATTCCCGAAAAAGAACCCCGTGCGCGCGCGATGGTATACGAACCACAGCACGAGCGGAATTGTAGTTGCCAGTAACCAAGCCGGTCGAAGCAGCCATGACCGTGCTCGTCTGGGCGAACGACGAACACCATTGAGGAAGTCGTAAGCGGCCAAAACAACCGGCGTTAAAATTGCGGTCTCCTTGCACAACGCAGCCAAAGTGAAAAAGACGGACGCGGCAATAAAGTCCCTCGACAATGGGGCGTGATTTGCGGGATCAGAATCGTCTTTTTCCGTTTCAGCAAAATCCCAGATTTGTAGACTGCGGAAGTAAAAAACCAGCCCCCAAAGCACAAATGCGGCAGCCGGAAGGTCTGAGTGCGCGAGTGAACTCTGAGCAAACCAGACCGGATAAATCGCAGTGCACAAAAGCACCGCAACGGCTACAGCGTTATTTGCCAGATCCCGCGACAGCTTGTAGACAGCCAACAATCCGAACGCCGCGACTAAAAGCATTGCTGTGCGTGTGACGGCGGGTTTGAACGCCGACAGCTTCCACCACAACGCAAGATAGATGGCTGGTAGTGGTGGATGAGCATTGCTCGGCACCGATTGCGGAATCAGGTGTCCAGAGGTGAAGAACTCGTATGCTGCGGGGACGTAGTATCCGGATTCGTCCCAGAAGTACGGAAGACGCAGAAGGGGTCCGTGAAGCAGAAAAATCCCGCAGAAGATCAGCGCAAACAACTGCACATTGCTAATGCCTCGATACAAGCCGCGAGCAGGCGTTCGCATCTGTCTCGCGCCGCGGCTAGTTCACCGGCCCTTGCTGAGCAAATTGGGGGTCGAGCTTGATTTCTCCAAACGCGCTTTCATATTGGGAAACGTTCTGCTGCAGGATCATCAGCAGCGCCTTCGCCTGTTGCGGGCTTAGATAGATTCCCTGAAAGTTTGCGACTTCGACCTCATTGGGTGTCTGCGCGCGGAGAGTACCAAAGGCTAGGAAAAAATCCCATACGCTCACTCGCACTTGCACGCTGTTCGAGTAGCTCTCGCGATAGTCGTTAGTGGCAGTGAGTTTTACATTTGGCGGCTGTGGAGCTGGGGGCACGAGGCAAGTCCTCTGATCGTGAAAGTTGAACCATTAGCATACGCGAAAGCTGTGCGGGGGTTGGCGGAGGAGCGGTATGGAACGGACGTCCAAAACCTATTACGAAAAAGGTCTCTGGCCAGCCTGGCAACCGGCCAGAGTCGCTCCGAGGTGAAAGTTCTACGGAAACGTCAGTAGGAGTCGTGCATTTCCTCAGAATCCAAAGCTGGTTTGCGTTGAAGGTTGTTCAAGATGAAAGTGGCGAGATTGAGAAGATGGAGCCGCTCCTCGCGAAATGCGCCCTGAGCATCGACATAGCGCACTCTCACTTCCTGGTCCCGATTCGGTTCGTATGAGTTCGGTGCTTGCATTTAGTTCTCCTGTTTTGGTCGGTATGAAGTGAAGTGCTGAAAGATCAGCCGAGCAGCGGGGTGATGCGCCGCAGCGATTGCCAAGCGAACTGGGACCGATCCGAAGCTGAACCGCTCGGCGGACCAGCTTCTTCATCGCGACCGCCATCTTCGTCCATCAGCCCAAAAAATTCACGTTCCTGGCGAGTCATGTCGCGGCCCATTGCCTCTCGGAACTTGAGCTCGAAATCGGGGGTATTCCAAGGCTTGTAATTTTTTTCCGCTGCCATCGTCGTCTCCATACCATCCTCATTTGCACTCTGGTTGCCAGCGCGTGAGCGAGAATAGGAGCCGAATGCCCGTGGTCGCAAGTACTATTCTTTTCAGCTTGTTGCAAAAAGGCGCCGCGAAAAGGGAGCGCTATTTCGTCCCGATTCCGAACTATCGCTAACCCAACGGTTAATCGCACGTAAACAGAACGGTTAGGGGCGGATGAAGATGCAATGCGAGTTCAACTGTGCTAAATCATTTCAGAGCACATTGCCGCCGATGCCGATTCCGCTGACCCCTAGGCTCGTAGCTCTCTCCGGACCACTCGCGCAGACGGTTGTCTCTCTCGCCCAGGAAGAGACCACAATCGGGCGTGGAGTCACGAATATTGTCTGCATCGCCGATCCGATCCTATCGCGGCAGCACTGCGTGATTGCCCGTGAAGACGATCAATTCCTCATTCGTGACCTTGGAAGCCTGCACGGGACGGTAGTCAACGGCATACCTATCACCCAGCACTATCTCCAGCATGGTGATCAGGTATCGCTCGGAAGCTCTGTTTTCAGTTTCTTTCTCCACGAAGGAGAAGCCCAGCCACAGCACAGTCGAGCAGAATTGGAAGATTCCTCCGAAATGAAGGGCTCGCAGACGCTGCTCCGTGAGGCAGACGCCGTCTACCTCAAAGCCGACTCTCACACGACGAATTTCGCGCAAGGTAGCCGCGTGGCGCGGGATCTGAACACCTTGCTCCTCATCGCGAAGAACATCAGCAAACTGCGGGACAACGATTCGCTGGCCTGGGAGCTGCTCGGCATGATCTTCGACGTGGTGCCAGCCGATCGTGGAGCCATTCTCTCCTTTGCCGACGACTCGGACCAGGTTGCCTGGTCGGCCGCGTGGGACCGACGTCGCGGGCCTGGCGTTCCCGTGCGCGTAAGCAAGACCATCGTCTCTCGGGTGTCACGCGAACAGAGCGGATTGCTGATGACAAACGTTTCCAGCAATCCAGAGCTGCGAAAGAGCGCCAGTTTCGCGGACCTGCCAGTGCATTCGCTTCTGTGTGCCCCACTCATAATCTCCGGAAGGGTCATCGGGGCCATTTATCTCGACACGCAAGACGCTCGAGTTCGCTTCGATGCAAACCACCTGCAGATGCTGACTGCCATAGCCAGCCTGGCCAGCCTGGCTATGGACAACATCGGTTACCTGGAGAATCTGCGAGAGGAAAACCGCGAGCTGCGAACACAGATCACGATTGCGCACAACATGGTGGGATCGAGCGTGCGCATGCATGAAGTCTTTGAATTCATTCGTCGCGTGGCTCCGACCGACGCGACCGTTCTGGTTCAAGGCGAGAGCGGTACAGGAAAAGAACTGGTCGCACACGCCGTCCATACCAACAGCAAACGTGCCAATGCTCCATTCGTGCCAATTAACTGCGCTGCCATTGCCGAAAACCTTCTGGAGAGCGAGTTGTTCGGATATGAAAAGGGGGCATTCACTGGCGCTGTTGCACAAAAGAAAGGCAAAATCGAAGCCGCTGCGGGAGGGACGCTATTCCTCGACGAAATTGGTGAGCTAGCCCTACCCTTGCAAGCAAAATTGCTGCGCGTACTGCAGGAGCGCGAGTTCGAGCGCGTAGGAGGAACGAAGCCTATCAAAGTTGACTTGCGTCTGGTGGCTGCCACGAACCAAGACCTAGAGCAGGCCGTGCAGGAAGGCAAGTTCCGCAAAGATCTTTTCTATCGTTTGAACGTCGTATCTATCTCTATGCCACCGCTGCGGGACCGACGCGAAGACATCATCCCCCTCGCCGAGCACTTCATTGGGAAGACAGCCAAGAAATGCAATACACGCGTGAAGTCGCTCTCTCCTGAGGCGAAATTGAGCCTCTCCAATTATGACTGGCCCGGAAATGTTCGCGAATTGGAGAACGCAATCGAACGGGCCCTCGTCCTAGGTGCCAGCGACTCTATCCTGGTGGAGGATTTGCCCGACGCAATCTCGGAAACGGCTACGCCAGCGGGAGCGCCTGCAACGAAGTATGCAGGAGCCATGAAGGACACCAAACGCCAGGTAATCTTGCAGGCTCTACAGGAAGCGAACGGAAGTTACACTGACGCAGCAAAGTCCTTAGGCTTGCATCCCAACTCCTTGCTGCGATTGATCCGACGTCTCGATTTGAAACTCGAAGTGAAGCGCATGAGCGGCTAGGCCTCTCCCTTGACTACTTCAATGGAACTTCTGAAACGGTGCGCAGTCTTTCGGCCGCTGACTCCGGCGTGATGTCCCGCTGCGGACTTGCGAGCAGTTCATATCCCACCATGAATTTCCGCACGGTTGCAGATCTTAGAAGCGGCGGGTAAAAATGCGCATGAAAGTGCCATTCAGGGTGCGCCTGCCCATCTGTCGGTCTCTGGTGAAATCCCATCGAGTAGGGAAAGGGAACTCCAAAAACATTGTCGTAGCGCGAAGTAATGCGCTTCAAGATATCAGCCAGTCCACGTCGTCCGCTCGCGTCCACTTCGTCCAGCCCAGTGCAGTGGTCATTCGCCAGCACCAACACTTCAAAGGGCCACACTGCCCAAAACGGAACTACGACAGTAAAAGAGTCGTTCGCGCAAACCACGCGCTCGCCACCGCCGCGCTCCAAAGCCAAGTATTCGCAAAGCATACAGCGACCGTTCTGCTTCCGGAACTCTAGCTGTGAGCTCTCCTCGGCAGCGGGCAAATTGGGAACGGTTTCATTCGCCCAAATCTGGCAATGCGGGTGCGGATTGCTTGCGCCCATCATCTCGCCACGGTTCTCAAAAATTTGTACGTAGTTGATCCAATCGGGCGAACCCAATTCCTTGTACTGTTCGCTCCAGACCTGAACAACACCCGTCACGTCCTCCAAGTCCATGTTGGAAATCGTGAGATCGTGGCGCGGAGAAAAGCAGATTACGCGGCAGATGCCTCGCTCAGTCTTGGCTCTGAGTAATCCTTGTTTGTCGATCTGGCCTGCAGAAACCTGCGGCACCAGAGCAGCGTAGTCATTGTCAAAAACGAAGGTGCTTTTGTAGTCGGGATTCGTGTGCCCTCCTGCACGCGAGTTTCCGGGACACAAGTAACATTCGGGATCGTACTTCGGTCGGGCTATGGAAGCGCTCTTCTCAACCTGCCCCTGCCAGGGGCGCTGCGTACGATGTGGCGAAACCAGCACCCACTCGCGCAGCAACGGATTCCAACGACGATGAGGAGAGCGTGAGAAATCCAGCGCGAGGCTCATTGAACCTGATTTGCACCATCAGCCGCTGTTGAAATGTAGATCTCAGGTGACAGACCGGTCGCTCTCTTATATTCCTTCGCGACGTTATCTCGGAAACTCTCCGCGTGCGAGGCCTCAACCAGGTTGATCGTGCATCCCCCGAAGCCGCCCCCCGTCATGCGAGCGCCAAAGATTCCCGGCTGTCGATTGGCAATCTCGACCATCAAATCCAGTTCTCGGCTACTCACTTCGTAATCATCGCGCAGGCTGACGTGTGACTGCGCCATGAGCGTGCCAAACTGTTTCATGTCGTGTTGTTCGAGCGCTTTGGCTGCGCGCTGTACACGGTCATTTTCAGTGACAACATGACGGCAGCGTCGATGAATTGTTCCGGGTAACTTCTCCCCGTATTGCTCGAGTTCTCTCGTGGAGACATCACGGAGTGCGCGGATATCGGGAATGAATTCACGCAAAATCAACACACCGGTTTCGCATTCATCGCGTCGCTTGTTGTACTCACCCGAAGCATGCTCGTGCTTGACCATGGTATTGCAGATCACCATCCGCGAAGCGGGCGACAGGGGAAGCAACCGGAAATCGAGACTGCGGCAATCGAGCATGAGCGCATGGTCGATCGTCCCATTACAGGAAATAAATTGATCCATGATTCCGCAGCGCATCCCGACAAACAGGTTCTCCGCTCGCTGGCAGAGGAGAGCGAGCTCTGTTCGGTCTACCGCGTATTGGTTGGTGCTGAGCAGCGAAAAACCTGCAGCTACCTCGATCGCTGCGGAGGAGCTCAGTCCCGATCCCATGGGAACTTCGCTCTGAATCAGGATGTCAGCCCCTGCGATCTGCTTGCCTGACTGCCTTATCTGATCGATGATGCCGACCACATAGTCCGACCACGCATGCCGTGGACGCAGATCACCGTTCAACACGATGGTCACCGGTTCACTGAAGGCGCAGGATCGAATATTGATGGTCGCATCGGATCTTTGCGATATGGCCAGCCAGGTGAAAAAGTTGATTGCCGCCGGCATGACGAAACCATCGTTGTAATCCGTGTGCTCGCCGATAAGATTTACGCGGCCGGGAGCGCGATAGACTTCCGGTCGACGTCCATAGATCTTCTGGAACTCCTGTTGAAAGCTCTCGATGTGCATCGTCTCAGGAGCGGCGTGCGCCGGCTGGTTCGGCGTAAAGTTGCGGATGCGCCTGCATCCATTCCCAAGCGCTGGCCACGATTTCATCCAAGCCCGGGTACTTCGGAGTCCATTTCAGATCCCTGCGAATTCGTTCCGAGCTTGCGACCAGGACCGCAGGGTCTCCCGGTCTCCGACTCATTTCTACCGCTTTGATCGGCTTGCGGGTGATTTTCTTAGCCGAGTCAATGACTTCGCGAACGCTAAATCCCGCTCCGGCACCGAGGTTGTAGATAAGCCTATCGTGCGCATGCAATGCTTCAAGCGCTAGTACGTGCGCTTCTGCCAGATCGCTTACGTGAATGTAGTCACGGATGCACGTGCCATCTTTCGTCGGATAGTCGGTTCCAAAAATGGAAACGGAATCGCGTAACCCGGCTGCTGCTTGCAAAACGATCGGAATCAAGTGCGATTCCGGATCGTGGCGCTCGCCAGACCGGCCATTCGATCCTGAGGCATTGAAATAACGGAGGCTGGCATACCGCAATGCGTGAATGCGATGGAACCACGCCAACATGCGCTCCACCAGCAGTTTCGATTCTCCATATGCGTTGGTCGGCAAAAGCTCATCGTCTTCCTGAATCGGGATTCGCTTCGGCTCGCCATACAGCGCTGCTGTCGAAGAAAAGATGAATTTCCCAACTCCAGCCGCAAGCATGGCTTCGAGTAGCGTAAGCGTAGCGGCCGAGTTATTGCGGAAGTATTTTTCCGGAACCTTCATTGATTCGCCCGCTTCGATCGACGCGGCGAAATGCAGAACGGCTTCCGGGCGGTAGTCGCGTAGAACGGTCTCGATCTGCTCGCGATTTCCAACGTCTCCTCTGACCAGCGTGACCGCGGGAGGAATAGCGTCAGCGTTGCCTTTGCTCAGGTTGTCGAAAACCAGCACTTCGTGCCCAGCATCGAGCAGCGCTTGAACGGTGGTCGCTCCTATGTATCCAGCGCCGCCGGTGACGAGCGTCTTCATGACCTAGATTGTACTTGCAATGCCTCGCGGAGTCCGCGCTGCGAAAAGTACTTTCAGGATGTGGAATTGTGGATGCCGTCGGAGGTGTTCACCGACCCAGACAGACGTACCACCGGTAAAGAATGACGCACAGCCACGGTCATGGACAGGATTCGCTGCCAAACTCCCAGTCCGACTTCGCGGGATGCCCGTTATGCAGTAGCGCCCACGGCGAGCTTCGATGTTTCCTCACCGAACCTCACCGATACGATCTTCGATACCCCCGGTTCCTGCATAGTCACGCCGTAGAGCACAGGCGAGGAACTGATCGTGCGCTTGTGGTGCGTAATAACAATGAACTGGGTGCGATCGCTCATCTCTTTCACGAGTTCGGTAAATCGGCCAACGTTCGATTCATCGAGCGGGGCGTCAACCTCATCCAGGATGCAGAAGGGGCTCGGCTGATATTGAAAAATGCCGACCAAGAGTGAGAGAGCCGTGAGAGCTTTCTCTCCGCCGGACAATAGCAGAACGTTCTGCAATTTCTTTCCCGGGGGCGATGCGACAATATCAATTCCGCTTTCGGCCGAGTTCTCCTCGTCCGTCAGCTTCATGAAGCCCTGTCCCCCGGCGAAAAGTTTCCGGAATGTGACCTGGAAGTTCTCATTGATCTTCGCAAACGCTTCATCGAAGCGCTGCTTGGAGAACTCGTCGATTTCCTTGATGGTGTTCTGCGTGTTTTCGATCGAGTCAAGAAGGTCTTTGCGCTGCGTTTCGAGGAACTCGTGGCGCTGCGCGGTTTCCTTGTACTCTTCGAGCGCCATCATGTTTACGGGGCCCATGTTTTCGAGCTTCGTCCGCATCTCGCGATAGAGTTCTTCTTCTTGCGCAAGAGGTTCGAATTCGATGATGGTGATCGAGGGCTCTGCGAGCAGCGCGTCCGCTGTAGTCGACAGCTCTTGCACGCACGTTTCGGCCATATGCTGCATGTCGGATTGCAGCCGCGCTAGATGAGTAGAAAGCTCTCCACGACGCTCGCGAACTGCCTCAAGCTCCTGGCGGATAGCGCGCAGTGATGCATCGAGTTGCGCGCAGAGTATGCGAATCTTTTCTCCCGCAGTCTTCAACTCCAGAGCCTTGCGCTCGCCCTGCTCACGTTCCGTCTGTAGCGCAGCCAAGTAGTCAACGATGCGAACATTCTCCGCCTCGCGCTCCTGTTTCTCAGCCTGTGCGTTCGCGATCTGGGCTTCCAGTGCCTCTACTCGTGAGCTTACCTCCCGGACCATGTGGCTGATGCGATCGAGTGCGACTGCCGCCGCGCGACGACGCTCCTCGAGCGCAGCAAGACGGGCTCTGGCCTCGGCAGCGCGATGGGTTGCCGAATCGCGCGTGTTGCGATGTTCAGTCAAGCTCTGCTGCGCATGGTTCACTTCCAACTCGAGTTCGCATTGGCGAACTTCGTGGCGCTCGAGTTCTTCGCGCTTGAATGCCAACAGCTCCTGCTTGCCCGACTGCTGCTGCAGGACTCGGTCTATCTCGAGGCGTAGCTGATGAAGCCGCTGCTCGGCGCGTGCGAGCTCCGATTCCATCTGCTTCAGCGCGACGCCCGAGCTGTGTGCATTCTTTTCGGCCTCGCGTTTTTCGTCCTGGAGCCGTTCGAGGAGTCCGCTCAGTTCGGAGACTTCGCGTGCCAACTGCTGAACGCGGAGTTCTTCGTTGCGCAATGCGTCTTCAAGCATCTGGACTACACGATTCACTTCACGCAGCTCGCGCTTAAGTGACAGCGGTCCTTCGGTCCGCTGCTTACCGCCTGTGACGGTTACGTTGTGGAATGTTTCGCCCGTTGGCGAAAGGAAGAACGCATCTGGATTTTCAAGCGCTAACTCGCGAGCGACGCCAGCATCAGGCGCGATGTATCCATCGCGTAACTTCGGAAGAATCACTTCCAAAGACTTTCCGAATCCGTTCAGCACGCGAATGCACCGTGTAAGCGGAACAATGGAATCACGAGCCGGTTGTCGCTGTGCGTTCTCGTCCACTGCGAAAGAAAATTTCGCTTGAGAATCGCTGGGATGGACTAGGAAGGTTGCGCGTCCGTCAACGTCGGTCTTGAGCAGCCGCATGCCCTCCTCGGCAGCATTCCACGACTTCACCACGATGTAGTTCAGCTCGTCACGGAAGAAGTCGTCGATCACGCCTTCATATTGATCGTCGACTTCGAGGAAATCGGCGAGCACTCCGGCAGGCGCGAGTCCGCCTTCGAGCGTGTTTGCCTTCAACAAACGCTTCACCGACTCAGTGGAATATCCGTGATCGCG
>CAYZHX010000094.1:0-1808 GCA_964476905.1 uncultured Terriglobales bacterium | reverse complement strand
TGCGCCGCAGCTCCTGCTGCTGCTCCATTCCCGCTAGCTGGCGTCCTGCCTCGGCAGCCTGCTCTTGCTCAAAGCGGTGCTGTTCTTCGGCCATCTGGACTTCTGCGGACGCTGATTCCAGAACCGTACGATTACTGGACTCCTCGGCAGCCAACTCCTGCAGTCTCATGCGTGTGCGTGCGAGTTCTGCTTCGTCGGAAGCCACGCGCACGACCAGCTCAGCACAGCGCTCCTCATTGTTGGCGCCGCGCGAATTTGCTCGGCCGGCTTCGATCTCGATTTGGCTTAAACGATCATGAACAGTGCGAGCTTCTGCTTCGACGACGTAGGCGCGTTCGGTGACTGAGGAATGCGCTCGCTCCATCAATTCAACGGTCCCCGCGCGATCGCCCACCTCGACGCTGAGGGCCTGAATCTTCTCTTCGAGGGCAGCGTTCTCACGCGCCATCTGCGTCAGCTTGCTTGCGAGTACGACGCGGAGTTTCTCCCGCATCTCATCGCGCAGCTTTGCATAACGCTCGGCTTTTGCAGCTTGGCGTTTGAGGGAATTCATCTGCCGCGTGACTTCGTCGAAAATGTCGTTGATACGCGCCAAATTTTGCCGCGCATGCTCCAAGCGCAACTCGGCAAGTCGCTTCTTAGTCTTGAACCTCGTGATGCCCGCAGCTTCTTCGATAATCGCGCGCCGATCGTGCGGCTTGCTCGAGAGAATCTGGCCGATGCGTCCCTGCTCGATGATTGCGTACGACTCCGGGCCAAGGCCGGTGCCCATGAAAATGTCTTGTATGTCGCGCAGACGGCAGAGCTTGCCGTTCAACAGATATTCGGATTCACCTGAGCGGAACAGACGACGGGTAACGACAATTTCTCCGGCTCGAAATTGCGAGTTGAACCTTCGCCGCCGGATCTTGAGCACAACTTCGGGATTGGCAGTTTGCGCTTCGGCAGTTCCCGACTCGGGAGCGGCTTCCACCACAGGCGGGACCTCTCCGTCGATCGTCTGGCTCTCTTCGGTTCCGTTGCTTTCATCCGATGCCGCAATAACGTTGCCTTCAGCATCGATCAACTGTCCCGGACGTGCTTCCTCTTCAGCGCGCGCTGTTTCCACGGCAGCGGATTCGCGCAGCGATGCCTCGTCCCAATCCTCGCCCGAGAGTTCGTCCTGAATGTCAATCTCTGGAACTCCGCTGTGATCGCCGTCATACACATCCGGATCGATAAGTGTGAGCGAAACTTCCGCCATGCCGGTCGGCTTGCGATCGCGAGTGCCGGCGAAAATCACATCCTCCATCCGCGCTCCGCGAAGGCTGCGCGCTGATTGCTCGCCCAGTACCCACGAAATCGCGTCGGAGACATTCGATTTACCACAGCCATTTGGTCCGACGATCGCGGCGATACCTTCTCCGTGAAACTTGAGTTCGGTCCGGTCACAGAAAGATTTGAAGCCGAGAATCTGAAGCTTTTTGAGCTTAAGCACTGCACGCTCCTTCGAGGGAAGAGGGGAGAGACGTGAATCGCGAAACCCGAGATTCAGGCCGAGGTGCGGTCAATTTGAGCGCCATAGCGTCGTGTTGACTCAAATGGTTACACCCGTCGCTTTGGCCAATAATGCTACCGGCCAGAGAAGAAAGCGACCTGCTCAATTTACGATTGGCAGTAGCCTGCGTCAACAATGGCACACAATATGTTGTGGATATTACGGCAGGAACCCACGATATTGCACCTGAGTTGCTGCAGATGCACAAAGAAACAGTCATGTAGAGGGGAACGCGGGAATCGGCGAGAGCTGTGGAAATCTTAGCAGAATT
>CAYZHX010000093.1:0-16153 GCA_964476905.1 uncultured Terriglobales bacterium | reverse complement strand
CCTGCAGTTTCGCAGCAAGCGATGCAGGATCTCGGCACGCGGCTCGCCGCGCGCATCAACGCCATTCGCGCGCAGGATCCGCGCTCCGTTCATGCCATTTGGGGAATCAGCGTCGTCGATCTCGCCACCGGGAGCTCGCTCTACGCGGAGAACGCGGACAAGCTGCTGCATCCGGCGTCGAACACGAAGCTATTTACTACAGCAACAACACTCGCTCTGCTCGGACCAGACTACAAATTCCTCACCACGGTCGAAAGCGCCAGACGTCCGGACAAAAACGGAAGGATCAACGGCGATCTCTTTCTCGTCGGACGCGGCGATCCCAATCTCTCCGGACGCGTATTGCCATACGTGAAGAAGACCGAGCGTCTCACTCCGCACACGCGCATACTCGAAGAACTCGCTGATGAGGTTGCGCTGGCAGGAGTGAAAGTCATCAATGGTGACATCGTCGGCGACGACAGCTACTTCGTCTACGAGCGTTATGGCGAAGGCTGGACGCAAGACGATCTGATGTGGGACTACGGCGCGCCTGCGTCTGCGCTAACCGTGAATGACAATCTGGTCTTCGCCAACATCAAACCGGGCAATCGTCTAGGCGAACGCGCGCAGCTCACGCTCGATCCTTACACCGACTACTACAGCGTGCGCAATCTAGTTACGACTTCGGCGCGCGGCACGCTGCGCAAGATTGGTATCCTGCGAGAGCCGGGCTCATTGGAACTTACTTTTTGGGGAACGATTCCCATCGGCGATGCCGGCGATGATGAAGCCCTCGCAATTGAAGATCCGGCGACCTGCAACGCGCAGTTCTTTCGCACGCTTCTAGAGCAGCACGGAATTACCGTGCGCGGCAAAGCACGCGCGCAACACTCAGAACCGTGGCAGTTTCCCGTTCCAGAACATGATCAACCGCTGGTTGTCCCTGCGGTGCAGACACCCTCGCGCGTGCTGCTCGCGCAGCATCAGTCAGTTCCGCTCATTGAGGATCTGCAGGTGATCAACAAAGTCAGCCAGAACCTGCACGTGGAGCTAATGCTAAGGCTGATCGGTAAGCTCAAAGGTCCGTCTGGTTCCATTTCGGGAGGGCTCGATGCCGAGAGCAAGTTCCTCACCGAGCAGGTCCAGATCGATCCCGCAGAGTTCGAGCTCTACGACGGCTCCGGGCTTTCCCGATCTGGCCTGGCGACGCCACACGCTTTCACTCAGCTTCTTCAATACGTCTACGCGCAGCCCTGGGCGGGGCAGTTCCGCGACACGCTACCGATCGCCGCCGAAGACGGCTCGCTGTCCACACGCTTCAAAGGGACCCTTGCGGCCGACCACGTTGAAGCCAAAACCGGGCAGATCGGAGGAGACAACTCGCTCACCGGTTACGGCGTTACCAAATTGGGACACAACATCGCATTCTCGATCATCATCAACCATCACAACATGGGCAACACCAAATCGAAGCAGATGATCGACGATATCGTGAACGCAGTGCTGGAAGAGGATTGAGGAATCGGGTGATCGGGCCATCGGGTGATCGGGTGAAGTAGTCCGGCCAATTGGACTCGCAAACAGCATGCCAGATGTCACTTCCTAGATTGACGTATGGTTCGCACTATCCAGAATGTTCCGAACGCAAGCACAACGATCCCAGCTGCGCAACCACCATAGAGGGCTCCGACGAAGATTCCGAGTCCGGCTTGCCCATCAGAGTGCAATTCCTTTGTTGCATGACTTACGTACCAGTGCTGAACTGCCAGCCCAGATACGATGAAACCGAAGTACGACGCGACTGTCGCTCCAATCAGCGTCGCCAAAATTCTGAGCGAAATATCCGCAACTTTATGCATTCTTCCCCGCGGGACGGCCCTGCATTGAATGCGTCACGCCAGCACCACCTCACGCGCCGCAAGCTCGCGCACCTTCACGCGCCAGGCGAACACCAATGCCGTCCCAATCACCATGAGGGAGATCGCCAGCGCTGCCCATAGGCCGAGCGCGCCAAGGTGACGCGAGAATCCCAGATACACACCCATCGGCAATCCAATTACCCAATACGCGACAAACGAACTAAACATCGGAATGCGCGTCTCACCTGCTCCCCGCAGAGCGCCGGTTGCGACGGTCTGCAGACCATCGAAGAGCTGAAAGGCCGCGGCGATAAACAGTAGCTTCACACCAATGCGCATGACCTGCGCATCGGGGGTGAAAACTCTCACGATCAGATGCGGAGCCAGCACAAGCACAACCGCCGCGCAGCTCATGAAGAACGCTCCCATCGCGATCGCAGTCCATCCCGCCCGACCGGCGCCCACGGGATCGCCCCGCCCGATTCCTTGTCCCACGCGTACCGCCGCAGCCGAGCTGATCCCCAGCGGCACCATGTACGTGAAGCTCGCGCAGTTGAGCGCGATCTGATGGGCCGCGACCGACGCCGCGTCGAGTTTTGCGATGAGCGCGGTCGCGGCGGCAAAGACTCCGACCTCAAAGAGAATCTGCGTGGCTGCCGGCAACCCGATCCTCAGCAACTCGGCGATGCGTGCCAAATCGGGACGATATGGCGGCTGGAACAATGGCAATCCCTGTCGCCGATGTTGCCGGACCACGGCAATGAACAGCACTGCCGCCATGTAAGCGCGCGAAATACAGGTCGACCATCCCGATCCGGCGACGCCAAACGCCGGCGAGCCCCAGTGGCCATAGATCAGAACCCAATCGCCAATGACATTCACGATGTTCGCCGTGATGAGCGCGAACGTCACCGGTTTTACCAGATCGACCGCCTGCAAATATCGCCGGAAGGCAAAGTAGAGCAGCAGCGGAGGAGTGCTGAAGTTCATTGCCCGGAGGAAGGGAAGAGTCTGAGCCAGCACTCCGGGATTCACTCCCATATTGGGAAGCAGCCTGCCTGCGTACCAGATGAACAACATAAGCAGGGGCGTGAGCGGCACGACGATGTAGAGCGCGTTCAGCAGCGAATGGTTCGCGTCCTCGAGATCGCCTGCGCCAAACGACTGCGAAACTTTGGTGTCGAGCGAGTAAAGCAAACTTCCGCCGAAGATCGCCGCCGTGTAGAAGATGACGCTCCCCAGGCTGACTCCGCCGATCGCTTCTGCACTGTTGTGCATGTGGCCGACCATAATCGTGTCCACAATGCCCATCGCCATCCATCCAATTTCGGCGAGCACCAGCGGCCACGCCAGCCTAAACACGGCGGGCGCCTCAGCACGAAACTGGCGAATGGAATTACGGAGCATGAATTGATGAGAACACACCGGGAGGAAATGGATCGCTCGAGCAAAGCACAAAATTTTGCAGCGCCTGCTGAAGGCCATGGGATAAGACGTTTGGGAGGGCACGAACTCACAGGATTATTCCGGTCATGATTAGCTCCACAACATCTGTCATCCTGAGTCCGCCTTACGCGGACGAAGGATCTCCCGAAATACTTCCGACTTAAATGCACTTGAATGGCTCTTGACCCATAACCTTGGTTCTGGTGAAAGAGCCCACGAGCGGCAATTCGGCAGGACAGATGCCGGAGATCCTTCGCGCAAAGGAAGCGCTTCAGGATGACAGAGGATTGAGTTTGCCGATGAGAAATGAGCCTCGGAGGCGGATTAGTTTTTCGTGGAAGCTCCGAGCTGCTCCGCGAAATAATCCAGCAGGGCCTGAGGTTCGTGACTTGGCAGCGTGTGATTCACGCTCAAAACAGCGCACCCCTGTCCACTGGGTGAGAGAACCACAATGGGAATGTTGCTGTCCTGAGCGCGAACGCGTTTGGCCACAGCCTCGCAGCGCATGTCCGATATCTCTGAGTGGATGATTACTGCGTCGACCTTGGGAAAGCGATCGAAAAGCTGTAGGCCTTCGCGTCCTCCATAGGCGCTGATCACGTTGTGCCTCGCGGTTTCCACCACAAGTTTTCGCGCCGAAACTCCCTCCGGCATCTCCGGCTCTATCAGCAGTATGGTTAGGACGTGCTTTCTCGCCATACAAGTAACGATGCCGTTATGCACATGGACGTTTGCTTGCGAGCAGACAATCGACAGTGCGCCAGCGAGCGGCATTACGGCGCCTCCCATGCCGAGAGCCTGCTCAGTGATTCGAAAACAGTCGCGCGAGCGCAAACGCCGCCGCAGCCGCAATTCCGCCTGTAAGCGTGGTCTGGACGGCGCTGCGCATCGGAGACACTCCCGTTGCGCGTCCTTTGATATATCCGAACACGGCAAGGGCAATCAGGGTGATCAGCACCGACCACGTCAGCGCAGAAAAAATGTTGTTGAGCACGATGTAGGGCATGAGCGGAATGAATCCGCCAACGATGTACGACCCAGCAATCGTCACCGCACTGTTGCGCGCTCGCTGTGGCTCCGGCCTTTCCAGTCCCAATTCGAAACGCATCATGAAGTCGACCCAAGCCTCGGGATTGCGCTTCAACGCCTCGAGCACGGGCGTGCTCTCTTCTTCGCTCACGCCGTAGGTGTGGAAGATGTCGTAGATCTCCTGCTCTTCGTCGCGCACGCGCTCTACGATCTCGCGTTCTTCTCTCCTGCGCTCGCTTTGGTAGTGCTGCGCGTCGCCTTTCGCAGCGAGATATCCGCCGAGTCCCATGGCGATTGAGCCGGCGGCGATTTCGGCGAGTCCGGCGAGGACAATCAGGCTCGTCTGCGACACAGCGCCGGTCAGTCCAGCGGCGAGCGCAAACGGAACCGTGAGTCCATCGGCCATGCCGATCACGATGTCCCGCACCAGATCGCCTGAAGAAAAGTGCTGCTCAACATGCATGACTTCAGTGTGTTCATGCGTCATGCGCACTAGGGTAGCGGAAAGAGAAGAATTGCGCGATTGCGTGATTTGGTGATTTCGCGATCTGAGATTAATGGAGGGCCATTGAGCGATAGGCAGTAGGCGAGAGCGGATAGGAATGAGAAGGAGGGTTGTGTGGCTTATTGCCTATTACGGTTTTCGAACCACGGATTATGAGACCGTCGCTCTTGCTGGCCTGATCCGTCGTTCGTGGTCCGCTTCTGCCGAGTCACAGCGGTAGTTGACCGAGAACAGAATTACCGATTTGGGAATTCGGTGTCAATGGCTGATCCGTCGGTCGTTGTGGAAAACAAACACGACACGGATAGCACGGATGTAACGGATTGCAGGGACAGGTCAGAGGAAGAACAAAATCGGGGCTCATCGGCAGCGGAAACTGCCTCAGAGGGAGCTTGGTTCAGCGCAGATCGTCCACTTAGTCTACCGCGTCCACTTAGTCCACTCAGCCTCGTGGCTGCCTATTCAGCGCTCCCGGAGCAATCCGAAGAATCCATGGAATCCGTAGCATCCGTGTGATTCGTATCGTGTGTTGGTGTTGCTTTTGCTTTTCGCCGAATGCTGAATGCCGACTGCTGATTGCCCCCTTCCATCACTCGCCCCGCAGCAATCATGTAGTTCCGTCCATCGAACGCCGCCTCCACCGCGCATCTCTTGGCGTACTCGCTGACCGACGTGTAGTGCTGCTGCATGCGCACGCTGATGTGTCCGGCCATGCTCAGGATTACCGGAATGGGAACGCCGGCTTCGGCCATGCGCGTGATCGCCGTGTGCCGCAGATCGTGAATGCGCAGCCAGGGGACGTCGGCGGCTTTGCGTACTTCGTTCCACGGCTTGCGTATCCCGCTGTTGCTCATCGGCTGCGTGGGATCCCACAGATTCGGCGAGATCCGAAATGGCATCAGGTAGTGGCTCGCGCTGGAGCAGCCAAGCGACTGCGCGCGTTCGACCAGCCGGTGTGCCGCCCAAACGGCTTCGTCGTGCATCGGAATTGTGCGGATACGATAGCGGTTCTTCGCGTTCTCACGGCGAATGTGCAGGACTTTGCTGAAAAAGATCGCCGATCTTCACTCCGCGCAGCTCGCAGTTCGACGCCGAGGTCGCCAGCGCCAGCAGGGAATAGTGATAGACGAAGCTCCACTCGTCGCGGCTGGCTGCGACTTCCAGGAATTGCTTCTGCTCCTCCGGACTCATCGCGCGCGGAATGTCGGGCTCCTCGCGCTGCAGCGGTTCGTAGCAGTCCTGCAGCTCCTGACTCCAGGCACGCGCGCGCCGCATGATACGCACAAGCGTCCCCAATTCCTGGTTGATCTTGTTCGGACCGCAGGTCTCCGCGCGCTCCTGCTGATATTCGCGCAGCAGTCCAACATGGATTTCCTGAAGTGGAACTTCGCCGAACTTGCGACTGAGCGCCCGCAGATACTGCTGCAGATGTGGAGCGTGCGCGGCGAGATATATCGCGCGCGGCTCGCCGGAGACATCGTGCGCGAGTTGATCCAGAGTTCCGCGGCTTTCGCGAAGGTCATCGAGGGGTCGAGCGGTTCGTACATGGTGAGCTGTCCTGCCCTTCCGCCAGCGGCCGAGCGGCCGCCTGCTGCATGAGCGATCGTGGAGATCGTCCGCCTAAGGCGGATTTTTTTCGCAGCCCACGCTCGCCAGAACGCCGGCTGCCATGGAAGTCAGGCTATGGTATTCGCTATTTGTTCGTCAAGCTGAAAGATTTACAAAAATGGTTACATATATCTATAAGATAACAAGACGAAGCTCGAAGTTGCGGTATTGTGATGAAATGAGGAGATTTCTTGTTGCGGTCTGCTGTTTCGCCTTGGTTGGAATGTTCATGGCATGCGGACATGATACAGACAAGTTTTATCGAACTCGCGCCGATGCAGAAAAAGGTGGTGAGTTCGACCGCCGTTGGCTGCCGGACTCTCTCCCTAACAGCTCGCATGATATCCATCTCGCCTACGACAACTCACCATCGGAAGAGTGGTGCGGCTTTGAATTCGATCCGCGGGAAGCGGACCAGCTCCGGCATAACATCCAGCCCCTGAACGGAAATGCGCCGCCGATGCGGGAAATTCCGAGTCCTGGGCTCCAGTGGTGGCCGAAATTCTTTCGCGGGGACCTGGACGGCCGGATGACGCGACAGGCAGAACAGTCAGGCTTCGCTTTATACAGTTTCACCCGACCACTTTCCGAAATGGAAAAGGAGACGATGATCTACGCGATTGACAGGAAAAACGGGCACGCATATTTCTATGGGCATTAACTCAAAATGTCGCCGTTGATGTTTCTTTTGGACTAAAGGAAGAAGGAGTGCCGCGCCTCCGGCGCTCGGATCCTGGAATCTCTTCCCCAGACCTTCCGGTCTGGGCTGACCTTTGGCCAGCCGCGCCACCGGCGCTACACTCTTGAAAATCCAGTCGAGTTTCCTGAATTCCGCTTGCGTCTAATTTGATTGCTGTTCTGGGTAAAGCAAATTCTTCTGTCCAGTCTTGGAGAATCGCACATGCATGACAAAATGCGAATTTTGACTGCGGTGATGTGTGTGTTCTGTGCTTCCGCGCCGGCAATCGGTGGAGATGACGCCAGTGGTCCGACTTCGTACACCGTAGATCTTTCTGCTCCGTTCACGACCTACCATATGACAGCAGGAGACAAACGTTGGAGCGAGTCGCTAGTCAGAAACTTGAAGTACTCGGGCCGAGTTCTACATTTTGTGCGGACATCGCTCTTTCTGACACGCAATAACGAAGTCCTACAAGGTGCGGTTTATCAGTCGCTGGAGAGCCCTGACCTGTTCTACATTGTGCCTGGAGACCTCGTTCTTCGTATTGGGGCCAAATGGCCGATCTCGCAGGGTTCCGGAGGATTTTCGGCGCATGCTCCGCCCTCGCGAAACTTTATTGTTGCTTTGTATTGCTGCGTTGGTGTGCCAGTCATGTCCAGCACGCCTGTAGTCAAAGGCAAGATCTCGTGGAAAGGCACAGCACACAACCGCTTTGAATGACCTGTGGCTCCGCGCGCGCAGATCTTAAAATATCGAGCAGAAGCAGGACTCAGCCAATGGGTGCAGTTTTGGAAGGCTCTAACTCCTATCCGCCGAGCTGTTTGACGCTTCTTTCCGGCAAACCTTAGAATCGAAACAGCGATTCGGCTCACGCCGGACGTCTTCTGAAGCCACCTTCTTCAGGGTCTTCTCCAGACCAAAATTCCAGGTTATTTGTAGTGGCGGTGTAGCTCAGGTGGTTAGAGCGACGGTCTCATAATCCGTAGGTCGCTGGTTCGAGTCCAGCCGCCGCCACCAGTTTGGTAGTTGGCACAACCCATTGCGGAGTGCCGACTATGCACCACAAGCTGCAGTCCTCTTCTTCTAAGAACCACGGAAAAAATTCCGTCGTTCGCAAACAGCAAACAAAAACAAATCGTCAGACCTCGCTGGAGCGCGGGAAGGGCGATCGATCGCGTAAGAAGGGTCGAGGAAAATCGGAGCGTTCGTCCGCTTCTTCAAGCCGCGATTCTCGAAGTCGCCTACAAAAAAGCAGGCGAGAGCGACCGGACGTTCTTCAAAAAAGACCGAGCCTGCCTGGAAAACGGCCGGATTTACGTCGCGAACGGCCAAGTCTATGGCGAGAGAGTCGGGCTGTCGTTCAAGAGAGGAAGTGTCCCGGTAATGCGACAGCCCTCCGCTGCGAGGTGCCTCACTCCGCCGGATTCGATCCGACTGGCGAGCGCGCCTTTCCCTGCGGAGCGCGCGCCGAAGTCATCTGCGCGACCTGCGGTCCAATGTGCGCCGCCTGCGCCGAGCAGACCTTTTGCCAGCGCGGCGTGCACAAACTCGGTCCGCTTCCCGAATCGGAACCAGAGCCAGTTCGTCAGGAAGTCAAGAGACCCATCACGCCGGTCATCTACGTCGAGCTGAGGTGTCCCACGCGCTGCCGAGTGCGTGTGGCTCTCCCGCAGACGAATCGTCTGCAATCGAAGCGGAAGTGTCCAGTGTGCAAAGCCATGGCGTCGACGAAATATCTCGCGCACGGCTTCACGCGTCGCTCGTTGCCCTTCCACGAGGTGTGGACCGATGAAGAGGACTTCATCAAAGGCGGCGAGCCCAGCGAAGATCCCGACTTCAAACGACGCGTGCCGTGGGACGGCGAGAAAGCAAGTGGGAACAGAAACGTCGGCGGTAAGTGGGGCCCCTAGCGACCGCCGACTTGCGGTTGCTGGGGGCCGATGGCCGGCAAACCTCACGCCTCTCTCACGCCCGTGGGTTCGTATCGGGGCACGGCTTTAGCGAAGCGTAGCCGTGCCGTAAGGAACAGAAAAGAATCCGGCTTTAGCCGCTGAGGGCAGCTCCTGCGGCAGCTACATTGTGAACCTCGCGAAAGGAGAATGTACGTACGCCGGTGAAACCACTCGTGCCAGCGGCTGAAGCCGAAAGTCGTAAAGGTCTTCAACGGCACGGCTACGCTTCAGCTAAAGCCGTGCCCTGATACGAACCTTCGAATACGTTCGATTCGCAAAACTTGGTACGAATCTTTGAATACGTTCGATTCGCTAAAACCGTGCGTGATAGGAACCTGCCAATAGTTTCGCTTCGCGAACTCGTGCCCTTCACGCAAGCCTCGATGAGCGAGAATGGGCAACAGCTCTGGCCACCTCGCGCATCCCACTCATCATGGCAGCCCTCCAGATCGTCCGCGGAACGACTCCTTTGCCAGTCGATGTCGAAGAACAATTCCGTCGCGCCTACGGACGCGAGATGAACGAAGTGGAGCGCAAGTTCTACGGGCTGGAGTCCGAATCCTCCGCCAAGCCAGATCCGCAATATCTGTCCAAAGCAGCCTGATTACTCCCATCTCCCGTCTTCCGCTTCCGCGCATTCTCCATTAGACTGTCACCTCTTTTATTAGAGGTACACAAAAGTACTTCACCCGATGGCCCGATCACCCGATTCGCGACTGGCCCGATCACACGTTTCCAAGTCGTCGGATTCGCTCGATCCAGCGAGCCTCGCCCGTGAACTCGAAGACTTCCTCGCGACAGCGCCGCAAGCCTGCGTCCTCGAAGACGGGGAGACGACCTTCGACTTCGGTTCCGCGAAGTATTCCATTTCGGGAGAGTGGGGGAAATGCCTGCTGCACCTGTGGTCGCCGGAGCGGAACACGGTGCGGCGAGTCGTCGACCTCGAGCGCAAGAACGGGCAGCTTCGGCTCGCTGTGCAGCGTTTCGGCAAGGGCCAGCCGGCCTGGTTGGAGATCGTGGCCGAGCGCAATGGAAGTGCTCCTGCTGCGCAGCGCCAAGTAAGACTCCAATATCAGCGCCTGCTGCAGCGAGTGCTGGAACGCAGCTTCCCGGATTGGAACGTCGAAGAGCTTACTTCGACTGCTGACCTCGGACGCAGCTTCAGCCCGGTCTACGCGCGCGGATTGCTCCGCCGTCGACGGTCGGCAGTGTGCGTCTTTGGCGTCAATGACTCCGAGCTACAGGCTTCAGTCGATAGCGCATTGACGTTTGCGCTGCTGTGGTTTCACCACTGCCGCGAACGCGATCCCTCGCGCTATTTCGTTGACGGGCTCAAACTCTTCATTCCCCGCGGGCGATCGGGCGTCGTGCATGCGCGCATGCACTACCTCGACCGCGATGCTGCACGCTTCGAGCTGGTCGAATTCGACGAGCGGGGCGAAAGTCTGGAATCGCTCGATCTGTCGGATCAAGGCAACATCGCGACGCGCTTGGTGCGTTGCCCGGAAACGGAAAGGGTTTATGAGCGCTTCGCATCAGCAATCGAACGAGTGCGCACCGCGGTTCCTGAATCGGAACTCGTTGTGTTGAGTTCATCAGAACTCGGTTTTCGACTGCATGGGCTGGAGTTCGCGCGCGCCCGCGTCTCAACTACTCCCGGCAGTTTCCAGCGAAGTGAGGAGATCGTCTTCGGCAGCGGAGCGCACGAGACCCTGCTAACTCCCGAATCGGAACCGTTATTTCAGGATCTAATGAAACGGCTGCG
This sequence comes from uncultured Terriglobales bacterium, assembly GCA_964476905.1. GTDB lineage: Bacteria > Acidobacteriota > Terriglobia > Terriglobales > Acidobacteriaceae > Gp1-AA112. The sequence continues at coordinate 5,325 of CAYZHX010000093.1, read as the reverse complement.
CGAGCTGCGCCGAGCTGACGGCGGCAACCACCATGCGCTCTGGCGCATGCAGCCTGAGCGGTGGCTTGAATCCGAAGTGAAGCACAACGTCTCGCTGCTCGACGCACGTCTCGATCCGAAGCACGTCTATGCACAGGTGCCGGCGTTCGCTGCGAGCGATCGCGGGATGATCGACCTGCTCGCGAGCACGCGCGAAGGCCAACTAGCAGTCATTGAACTGAAAGCCGACGAAGACATCCATCTTCCATTGCAGGGGCTCGATTATTGGTCGCGAGTGAAGTGGCACCACGAACGCGAAGAGTTCCAGCGCTTCGGCTACTTCAGCGGAAGAACGCTCTCGCCTGCAGCTCCCCTCCTGATCCTTGTGTCTCCGGCGTTGCACATTCATCCATCCACAGACACGGTGCTGCGTTACGTCTCGCCTGAAGTCGATTGGGAATTAGTGGCGATTGACGAGCATTGGCGGGATGAGGTGAAGGTTGTGTTCAGGAAGAGAGCACAGAAGTCTCGGACAGCCAAGCTGATTGGATAATCGGGCGATCGGGTCCCCGCGTGAAGCAAGTGCAAAGTGATGGCACAGGCTTTCAGACGCGGAACATAGGTAGGCACCTCATGGGTTCATTACAACTCTGTAACGACTGTCATCCTGAGGCCTGCTGTTGGCCGAAGGATCTCCGGAGATGTTGAGGACTTCGTTGTCGAAGGTATGGCTCTTACAAGACGAGAACGAAGTCTGGCCAAGAGCCTGGGGAGTGCAGTTCTGTTGTAAGGACCGCGGGAGATCCTTCGGCCAACTGCAGGCCTCAGGATGACAGGCTCTCAGATTTTGGCTAGTTGCAAAAACTTTCCGGTGCCACATCACGGCGATTCAAGTCCATCACCCGATTGGCGATGACCCGATGGCCCGATCACCCGATTGTTTCTCTCCACGAAAAACTCTGGATATTCCACGAACGATTCTTCTCAACGGCAATTCATCTGAGTGCGTAATGAAAACCTCACCCTTCTTGGTCGAGCGGTAGAACCAGCGCTTGAGCAGCGCGAGATGGTCGGCGACTTCGCCCCGTTCGGGCTTGCGAATGGGAATTGCCGCGATTGCTTCGGCGACGCGCGACTCCAGCGTTTGCGGCTTTGCTTTTGGCGAGGCTTTCGAATCCTCCAGAGGAACTGGGACAGCCAGATGCGGATGAGCGTACAACGAACTCGATCCCGAATTAGGATTGGCGTGCTGCATGCCTTGCACATTGAACTGCACCGGCCCGTGCAGCAGGCCGTCGCAGAATTCGAATAGCGCGACGTGATCTGGCAAGGCAGACCGCTGCACGATTACTGCGCGCAGTTCGTCGATACGCCCGACAATCTCGGGTATTCCGTTCCACGGCTCTTTGGCTTTCTCAATTCGGGAATGGATGGCTGAGGCTTGTTCGAACTCGAGAGAAGCCGAAGCCGCGTCGCGCTCGGCTTCGAGTTGTACGACTAGGGAAGCCCCCTGCGAGTCGAAGTATTGCTGAACACGCTTGATCTCGTGCATGTATTCATCGTGCGTGCAGCCTGCGAAGCACGGCGCGAGGCACATCTTCATTTCCGAGTACATGCATCCGGGGAAGCTTGGATCAGGGCGAATATTGAACGTGCAGCGGCGTGATTTGAATAAATCGAGCGCATCGTTCATGAATTTGTTCGCGGCTGCTTTTGAGGCAAATGGCCCGTAGTAGATGGACGTAGTGGACGTGGTGGACTTAGTGGACTCAGGTGCGGCGCGCTCGGCTCCACTTGCGAAGAGTGGGATTCGCCCAAGCCGTCGCGTGAAGTAGGCGCGGGGATATTCGTTCTCCCAGCCGATCTTGACCAGGGCAGCGGGAATCAGCTTCATGCGCTTGCGATACGAACGCGGAAATTGCCCGCGCAGAGCGCGATAGAGCAGAAGGCGGTTTTCAAAGTCAGAGCCGGTGAGCGTGTACTCGATTGTGTGCGTGCTCTCGCCGAGGTTCAGGCGCTTGCTGTCCGCCGATGCTGGCGAGAGCAGGCGTTCGAGCCGCTTGCGCAGATTGGCAGCCTTGTTCAGGTATGGTTCCGAATCGGGACGCTCGCTGCGCAGCGCGAACACGGCCGAGGATTCGGGAAGGGAAGAGAGTGTGCTCTCGCCTTCAAAGCGGATTGAGTGCTGCCAGTGCATCGGTGGTGCTGTCCATGATTATGCTGCGGATGTCGAAACAAACCAATTCACTACAGAGGCGCTGGTTTTTCGTTTTGTCATTCCGAACGCCTGTTTTTGGGCGGAGGAATCCCTATGGAGTGCTCTGCAGGTTGAATCATCCCGCAGCCTGCCGACGGGGCCGGGTGCTGGGCGTGACGCCCAGCGCAGGGAATTCGAGAATCTGACGCGCGTCGAAAATACCTAACATGGCAAAGCTGCGGAAATCGAACAGACAAAGAGTCGTGAAACGGGATTTTTCGTTGACCTTTGCCGCCGCTGTTCGTCCGGTATAGAACATCACAAGGAGATTTACAGATGAGAAGACACATTGCAGTTGCAGTCATGATGATGTTCGCAGCACTCGCGCTCACCGCGCAGAAGCCAGAAGACAAGAGCAAGCGTCCGAGCCCGCCGGGAACGGCCGAAGTCACATTTGATAGCGGGAAGAAAGTCACGATCGATGACAGCCGTCCATCTGCGAAGGGCCGACAGGTTATGGGCGGACTCGTGCCCTATGGATCGGTGTGGCGCACTGGCGCAAACGAAGCTACGTCGCTCAAGACCGATACCGATTTGGTAATCGGCGGCACGACAGTTCCTGCGGGGAGCTATACGCTCTACTCGCTCGCGACGGAGAACTCGTGGAAGCTGATCATCAACAAGCAGACTGGACAGTGGGGAACCGAGTACAACGCGGACCAGGACCTCGCACGCATCGACATGAAAGTGACCCCGCTCTCGCAATCGGTCGAGCAGTTCACGATCAGCTTCGATAAGAAGAGTGGCGACACGGCGCAGTTGAACCTGCAGTGGGCGAAGACGCAGGCTTCGGTCGAGGTGAAGGAAAAGAAGTAAAAGCAGCAATAGGGGATAAGCGATAGGCAATAGGAGCAGCAGGCAACGGCGAGGGCAAGTCTGCTCCGCGTGTAGCGTTTCCTGAAATGGGATGGCCCGCAAGGGTGCCGCGCTGCTTGGGGCATGAGTGGGTTCGTATCGGGGCACGGCTTTAGCGAAGCGGAGCCGTGCCGTCAGAACACACAAGAGTGTCTGGCTTTAGCCACTGGGCACAGCTCTTGGCTACTAGCGATGGTGATCCCATATTGGGACGTCCTCAAAAAACTCTTGCCAGCGGCTGAAGCCGCATTATGGAAGTGCTCAACGGCACGGCTCCGCTTCGCTCAAGCCGTGCCCCGATACGAACAAGCGGTACTAATAGTAGCCACGGCGTGCCCAGATACGAACCCACCGCGCATTTTCTCTGTGTCCTCCGTGTCCCTGTGGTAAATGCGATTTTTGTTGTTGATCCTTATCGCTGCCTAAAGCCCCAACGCCGATTTTGGCATCCGGCGTGCTCATCGCTTCCCGATTTGAAACTCTTGACATTTCTTCAATTCGCGATAGCATCCGAATTATGGATGGCGAAAAAGAAGCGAATCGCGCAGAGACTCACGGCTCGTTAGAGCTGGTCATGGACATGGCCGAAGCTTCAGATGAAGAGGCCAAAGTAGAAGCAGGGTTAAAGGAACGGAAAGCTGAAGTCCAGTCGCTTGAGCATGAGGAAAACACGTACGAATTTGCAGACGTAGATCTGGATTCGCTGAGCGAGGAACAGCTCAAGGCGCATGTCGACATACTGGATGAGCAGATCGATCAGGCGAAGAAGCGCATTGAGACGAACCGTCGCGCGGTCAACTTAGGCCTGCTGAAGAAGGCGAATCGGGCTCCGCGATGCACACACCTGAGGTCAAACGGCCAGCCCTGTCGGGCGCCGGCGATGGGGAGCAGTTCATTCTGCGTCTTCCATACGCGCGCGGTGGACACTGAACTGAATAAAGAGAAGATGCGGATTGGAGTGCTTGAAAACCCGGAAAGCGTGCAGATCGCGGTCAAGCAGATCATGGAGCACATCATCAATGGAAAGGTCGATGCTCGCGATGCAGCGCTGTTGTTCCGTGGGGTTCAGATCGCGGGCTCGACGTTCAAAGCGGTGAAGGATGGAAAGGTTCAGGCCGCGAAAAGCAAGCCTCCGCGCTCCGAAGCAGATGAGGGCTGGGGTAACGCCGTGGAAGACGCGGGGTAACCCCGTGGAAATTTCGGGGTAACGCCGTGGAAATCTCGGCGTAACCCCGTGGAAAAAGTCGGGGTTGGAAATGGCATTCGGGGTCCGCAATCGGCATTCGGCAAACCGCGAAGCTTTTTCGAATCAGCCAGTTGTCGACAATTGACTGGTTGCACCGTGGTCAGATTTTGGTGTTGGAATTGGTTTTGGTAGAGCGCCGACGGCCGAATGCCGAGTTCTGATGTTTGTGCACCAAAAAACGTCACCCCAACCCCTTGCATCACGAAGCGGTTGCTGTGATATAACAGAACTCGACATTAAACGTTGGCAGTCAGCCCGGGTTGAGCTTGCAAGTCAGCAGAAATTGAATCTGCGGGGCTCCCTGGAACATCTGATATTGAAGCCGATTAAAAGGCAAACTCTGGCGCCTAGGCCAGAGTGAATTCAGGGCAGTTTCGCCGAGGCGAAACATCCGGCTCTGAAGGGTTTTGCAAGTCGCAACGACCTCCGAAGAATAAAGATCTTTTCAGGCAGCCTCGCGGCATTTTGCCGGGTTTCGCGATGTGCGAATTCGTGGTTTTGAAATTTGAATCATGAGATCACGCAATCAGGAAATCACAAAATGCACCAGAATCTTCGCAGTAACGCTGCAGGGCGATAAAACATCGCATTTTGCGCGCTGGAAGATTGACACATCGTGAACGGCTGCGGTAAGTTTGAAAGGTTCGTCTCTACACGCCGGACTCGGCTGTAGGAGATGCACAAGTTTCGAGGACACGCTGTCCGAATGGATGGCGGGTTCGACTGAAACGCACCGCTCAGGCGGATTGCGGATTTGGTCTTTGACAACAGGTTGAACGTGCCAGTCGTGAGATGGTTTGTTTACTCGTGAGAGTAAGCAGATCCTGGAACGCTTGAGTTGTAAGTTCAAGCGATCTCACAATGTAAATGCCGTCTCGGCTTTTCGAGCACGAGATGGCTTTTTGCAGTCCTCCTGCTTCCGTCGGAGGCTGCAAATCAGGTTTCAAACGAGAGTTTGATCCTGGCTCAGAATCAACGCTGGCGGCGT
>CAYZHX010000092.1:4209-16167 GCA_964476905.1 uncultured Terriglobales bacterium | reverse complement strand
TGGGACGCATCTCCGCGCAGCTCGCGAAGCAGGTGATCTTCCAGAAGGTCCGCGAAGCTGAGCGCGACACCGTGTACAACGAGTACATCGGACGCGTAGGTGAGATTCTCAACGCGACAGTAAAGCGCGTCGAAGGTCCGGATGTGATCTTCGACATCGGAAAAGCCGAAGCGCGCATGGGGCGCAAGGAGCAGTCGCGTCTTGAGTCTTTCGCGGTTGGAGAGCGAGTTCGTGTTGTCCTGACGCGCGTCGATAAAGCATCGAAAGGGCCTCAAGTCGTGGTCTCGCGTGCCGCGCCGGAGCTGGTACAGAACCTCTTCCAGACCGAAGTACCAGAGATTTACGACGGTACGGTGGTTATTCGCGCAATTGCGCGCGAGGCCGGCGAGCGCACCAAGATCGCTGTTATGTCGAAAGACAAGGACGTGGACTCGGTCGGAGCTTGCGTGGGCATGAAAGGCATGCGCGTGCAGTCGATCATTCGCGAGCTGCGTGGCGAGAAGATCGACATCATTGAGTACCACGAAGATCCGGTTACGTTTGCCGAGAAGGCGTTGCAGCCTGCCAAGGTGAGCCGCGTGACTGTGCTGGACACAACAGAGAAGCATCTTGAAGTCATCGTCGATGACACTCAGCTCTCTCTTGCCATCGGCAAGAAGGGGCAGAACGTCCGCCTGGCGGCCAAACTCCTCGGCTGGAAGATCGACATCAAGAGCGAAGAGGAGAAGCGTCAGGAAGTCGAACAGCAGATGCAGGCGCTTACGACCGCGGCCGCAACTCCTCTCGAAAAAGTTCCCGAATTGGGAGAGGCGGTTATTGAGAAGCTGGTCGCTGCGGGCATCACTACGGTGGAAGCTCTTGCCGATATGACTCCGGAGCAACTTGAAGAGCTGCCTGGCATAGGTCCGAAGACGATCGAGAAGATCAGCATAGCGGTCAACAACTACTTCTCTGCCCTCGAAGCCGGTGAAGGTCAGGGCCTCGAACCAGGTACTGAGGCGCAGGGAGCCGTTACAGTCGAAGCAGCTCCCGATCAGATTGAAGGGCAAACGATCGAAGAGCCCAAGGTCCAGGTTGAGAACTCGGAGTACACCGAAGCAGCCGAGACTGGACAAGGGCTCGAAGCCGCGGGAATCGCAGGCGTCGAGAATGCTCCACCGGCCGACGAAGCCGAAGTGCATGTTCATGGCGAAGAACCGGCACCGGGGGCAGACGAAGTCGTCGAGCCGGAAGAGCAAGCGTCAACAGATAAGTCAGAGGAAGCCGAATAGGCAGGTAAACTGCCTCGCGCAAGCGTGGCAGAGATTTGGCTAGCAGCTAATTTGAGGGTTGTGATGATCGACTAAGACAAGTTTCGGAGAAACACAAAGGGCGGGAATGAGTAAAGTTCGAATCAACGATTTGGCAAGGGAACTGGAAGTCAAGAGTAAGGCAATTCTCGACGTTCTTCCCCTCGTCGGAGTAACGGAAAAGAAAACGCACTCGAGCTCGATTGAGGCTGATGAAGCCGAGCGTGTGCGCAAACACCTCTCCGGACAGGGCTCCGCGACGGGCGCTCGTGATGGCGGTAGCCGTAGTGGTGAGCCAGAGATCAAGACCAAGATCGATCTCTCGCACATTTCGAAGCCGGGTGATGTGGCCAGCCTTCTGCTGAAGAAGAAAGCCGAAGCGTCCGCGCCTCCCGCTCCGAAGCCCGTTGCTGCTCCACCCGCAGCTCCTCCGAAACCTGCAGCGCCACCAGCTCCTGCGGCTGAGAAGCCCGTCGCTGCCGCTCCGCCTGCCGCCGCTCCTGAAGCTCCGGCAAAGCGCGTGATCAAGCCAATGCTCGGCACGCGTCCGTCGTTTGCTGCTCCGCCTCCGCCCGCTCCGCCTGCTGCAGAGAAGCTGCCTGCGCCGCCAACTCCGAGCGCGCCTGCGGCTGCGCCGAAGACTCCGGCTGCAGCACAACCGCCCGCAGCGCAACCAACTCAGACTCCGCCTGCAGTGCAGGTCACACACCCTGCAATCGCGCCGCCTGGTTCGGCAGGATCGATCGCCAACGCATCGCAGCAGCAGCGCGCGCAAACACCGTCTGCACCAGTACGTCGCTTGATCACGCCGCAGACAGGACCGCGACCTGTCTACACAGCGCCTCCGCAGCAAGCTCGGCCTGCAGCTCCTATGGGATCGCCGCAAGCAGGTCAACGTCCCGCAGGTGGGATGCCTGTGCGTGGACAGCCGATCTTCCAGCGTCGACCCGGAATGGGACAGCCTCAGCCAGGGCAGCGTCCGCAAGTTGGTCCTGGCGCTCGTCGGCCGATGCATCCTACGCGGCAAACGCCTGGTGGGCGTCCGATGGGGATGGGCGCTCCAGGTCTTGTACCTCCGCCGCCAGCGCCCGATACGAGACGTCCAGGTGGACCAGCTCGCCGTCCTGGACAGCGTTACGTTCCTCGTGGAGTGAAAGAAGGCCCGATGAAGGGCTTCACGCCACCGCCGCGCTACGGCTCGCAGGTTTCCAACGAGCCGCTGCCGATCACACGCGCGATCACCATTACCGAAGGCATTAGCGTCAAGGATTTGGCCGAGAAGCTTGAAATTCGCGCGAAAGAAGTGATCGCTCGCCTGCTCCTACGCGGAGTGATGGCGACTGTGAACCAGACGCTCGACGCCGAACTCGCCAAAGACATGGCCCGTCAGTTTGGCGCCGAAGCCACGGTGATCACCTTTGAAGAGCAGATGTCGAAAGACATCGACGCCGGTGTTGCCAGCACTGACGGTCTCGAGATTGGTGCCGTTGTGCGGCCACCCGTCGTGACCATTATGGGACACGTCGATCACGGTAAAACCTCACTGCTCGACGCAATCCGGGAGACGAACGTCGCTGGGGGCGAGGCTGGCGGAATCACCCAACATATCGGCGCATACAAAGTTAGGATCACGAAAGAAGACTCGCCGGCGTACGGCCGCGAAATTGTCTTCCTCGACACTCCTGGTCACGAAGCGTTTACACGCATGCGTGCTCGCGGAGCTAAGGTCACGGACATCGTCGTCATCGTCGTTGCCGCCGATGACGGTGTTATGCCGCAGACGCTTGAGGCCATCGACCACGCGACGGCCGCGAAGGTTCCGCTGATCTTCGCTGTCAATAAAGTTGACAAGCCGGGGGCGATGCCAGATCGTGTGAAGAAACAACTCGCCGATCGCGGCTATCTGCCTGAAGACTGGGGAGGCAAGTACGTCTTCGTTGACGTCTCGGCAAAGCAGAAAACAAATCTCAATCTGCTGATGGAAATGATCTGCCTGGTAGCCGACCTGCAGGAGCTCAAGGCTTCTCCGGACCGTGCCGCCAGCGGCGCAGTGCTGGAAGCAAAGCTCGATCGCGGACGCGGCGCTGTCGCAACCGTGTTGATCCAAAATGGAACGCTGCGCACAGGTGACACTTTCATCGTCGGCAACACGTACGGTAAAGTCCGCGCCATGTTCGATGACCGCGGTAACACCGTCGAAGCTGCGCCTCCGGCTACCCCAGTGGAGATTCTAGGTCTTGAAGGCATTCCCGAAGCGGGAGACACGTTCACCGCTGTCGCCGATCGCGAAAAAGCGAAGAATATCGCCACCTATCGCGAACAAAAAGCCCGCGAAGCTCAACTCGCGAAGTCGTCTCGGGTCACGCTCGAAGGACTTGCCGAACAGATCAAGACTGCCGGTATTAAAGAGCTGCCGATTATTCTCAAGGGCGACGTGCAGGGCTCGGTGGAAGTGCTCGCCGACTCGCTGCAGAAGCTCTCGAACGAGCAGGTCAAGGTTCGCGTGCTGCGCTCCGGCGTCGGTGCGATTACCGAGAGCGATGTGCTCCTCGCCTCAGCGTCGAACGCGATCATCATTGGCTTCAATGTGCGTCCGGAACGCAAGGCGCAAGAACTGGCTGAGCAGGAGAATGTAGAAATTCGTCTGCACTCGATCATCTATGAGCTGCAAGACGAGATTCGCAAAGCCATGGCCGGCCTGCTCGAGCCGGTCTTCAAAGAGACCTATCTCGGACGCGCCGAGGTTCGCGAGACATTCCGCGTTCCCAAAGTGGGAACTATTGCGGGCTGCTACGTGCAAGACGGCAACATCAAACGCGACTCCGAAGTACGACTGCTGCGCGACAACGTGCAGGTCTTCAAAGGCCGCGTGGGTTCACTGCGCCGTTTCAAGGATGACGTGAGCGAAGTCCGCAACGGCATGGAATGCGGCATCGGGATCGCTGGCTACGGAGATATTAAAGTCGGCGACGTGATTGAAGCCTTTAGCGTGCAAAAGGTCGCAGGTGAACTGCTGGGTGCGAAACCACCATCAGCAGGGCATCAACAACACTTAGGTGGTGCTTCATAGCTCGCACCCGTCTTGACTATCGATGGCGTACAGCGCACGTTAGAATCTCGTCAGGATGCCTATTGCGATCCTTACGCTGGAGCTGCGCATTGAGGGCGCTCACTCCCTCAAAGATAAGCGCCAGGTCCTGCGCAGTCTCAAAGACAAGCTGCGCACCGGATTCAACATCTCTGTAGCGGAACTCGACCAAACAGATCTCTGGCAGCGCGCGACCGTTGGTGTCGTGAGCATTTCCAGCTCGCGTGATTATCTTGCAGGATTGATGCAGCAGGTTGAGCGAGCTGCCACACGCATTGCCAATGACAACGGCGCAGAAGTGACGGATAGCTATGTGGAGATGGAGTGATGGGTCTGCTGGCTATCTTCTGCACTGTGAATGGTGACCGCAGATTACCTGCAGCTCTACTGCGACTCGCATTGGCCGAAAGCACTGCTTTTTTTGGTGTTGCCGACGAGAGTCGCGGCTCAGGATGACAGGGGTGGCCGAGGCCGCCGACACTGTACAAATTTGGCTCTTCTCTTTCCGAGATAATTCCTACCGGCAAGACCCCGCCGTTGTAGCGCGCCATCCGATTCTTCCATTTTAGGAAATCAGTAATTGTCTGAGGTTCGATGCGTACCTCCACGCGACGTAAGCTCGCCAGCAGCAGGTTCATTTCGTTCGCCAGTCCTTCTGCGCCGCGCAGGTTCTTCTTCGATTTGCGTGCGATCTGAATCTCACGCCCGCGAATCTCGAGCAGTCCCCAGCCGGAGGGGAGTTCGTCGAGCGAGATCATCTGAGCTGGAGCGAGATAAAAGCGCTCACATCCGAGTGCAGATTCGGGACAGATGCGCCATGGCTTGCTCGCATCGCTCAGGAAATCGGCGCGGGAGATTTTGCATTCGATGACAACGGATCGGTTCTTTGCCTTCCATCCAATCGCATCAGGAGTCTCTCCGCTTGCGCAACTCTGTTCGGAGAGAACAATCCCACAACGATATTTGGATCGCAACCAGCATACGGCGGCATCGACCAAGCGGCTATGAGTCATCGGTGTCGGGAGATTCGGGCCAGCGGATAATCTGCGAATCCAAACATGCCCACATGCAGTCTCTCCGAAAAAACACTTGTATGAAAGTAGCAGATTCGTTTCCGGTGCGAGGACGAGCGCGTGGCGGGAGTTTGGATGAGCAGTGCCCACCGACAACCCCGATTCCGAAAATGGCCCGATCAGCCCAGTCGCTTTCTGGTATTCTCATAAGTTTTATTTTCAGGGAGAATTTTTCATGGTTGAACCGCGCCCTCCGAAGCACCAGCGTGAGCGGCGAGTGGAAGCCTTGCGAGAGGAGATCGATCTCATCCTGGAAGGCGAGCTAGGCGATCCGAGAATCGGACTGGCTGCGGTGACCGAAATCGTGCTCGCGCCCGGCGGCAAGACGGCTCGCGTTTTTGTTCGCGTTGATGGAGACGACGAAGAGGCGAAGCAGACCCTTGAGGGTTTGAACGCCGCCAAGGGCTTTATTCGACATCAGCTCGGAGAGCGAATGGGACTGCGTCACGCTCCCGAATTGCTGTTCGTCATCGACCGCTCCGAGCAGTATTCGTCGCGTATCGACGAATTACTCGGGCGCACGAAAAAGAAAAGAAAGACATAGCTCACCGGAGGCCGCTCGTTTTCCGCCTGCCATGATCGATCAGGTACTCAAGGAGATTCAGCAGCGCGACGCGTTCCTGCTCACTTCGCATGCGCGCCCCGATGGTGATGCGATCGGCTCGCTGCTCGCTCTTTACCAGATGCTGCGCCATTTGGGGAAGGCGGTGCGCGTCGTGATGAGCGATCCGGTGCCCCTGATCTATAACGGTCTACCTCACGCGCAGGTCATTGAGCATCTATCTGCGGTTCCGGCGGAAGCTCCTGATGTTGCCATCGTTCTCGAATGTGACAGCATTCACCGGACTCGACTTCAGGGACTCGAACGACGTTTTCTAATCAACATCGATCATCACAGCAGCGCGCGCGAATTCGGTCATCTGAACTGGATCGACGACAAGGCCTGTGCTGTCGCTGAAATGGTTTACCGGCTGGCTCGGTCCGCAGGTATAACCATCACTCCCGGAATGGCAACGTGCTTGTACACCGCCGTGCTGACTGATACAGGCTCCTTCTGCTTTACCGGCACCAACGCTCACACTTTCGAAATAGCTCTCGAACTGGTTCGCAACGGGGCCAAACCAGTAGATATTGCGCAAAGTGTTTACTTCTCCAACCCCACGTCGAAGATGCGCCTGCTCGGAGCTGCGCTTTCCAATTTGCATCGCGAAGGCGCCTTGGCTTATATGCATATCTCTGTTTCCGAAATGGAACGCAGCGGTGGCCTCGATGAGGACTGCGAAGGAATCGTCAATTATGCGCTCAGTATTGACGGGGTAGAAGTAGCGCTTTTCTTCCGTGAACTCACCGACGGACGCTATCGCGTGAGCCTGCGCAGTAAAGGCCAGGTCAACGTCGCAGCCATCGCGGAATTCTTTGGCGGCGGTGGGCACACTTGTGCGAGTGGCTGCGCAGTGTCTGGTCCACTGGCAACTTCGCTCGAAACGATCCTCACCCAAATACGGGGAGCCGCGCCGTTCTGTGGGCGCGCCCCCGAAGCAAGCGTCTAAACTCAATGCAGAGTTCCTCAATCAGACACTCAGAGCCTGAACTTCATACGGAGGAAGTTGTCAGCGTTTGGCGCTGCTGACAAAACAGTCGATGCCTGAGAGCAGCACATCGAATCTGCGCATTCTAGTGATTGAAGTCACCACGGTCATCGCTCTCTCGCTCTTGCTCTTCTTCTATGGGCTGGGCAATTTCGGACTCGCCGGAGCCGATGAGCCGCGATATGCGCAGATCGCGCGCGAGATGCTGCGCAACAACGATTTCGTCACGCCAACGCTACATGGAAGTCCATGGCTGGAGAAACCGGCGCTGTACTACTGGCGAGCAGCGGCGGCGTTCCGCACCTTCGGCGTACATGACTGGGCAGCGCGTCTGCCTTCAGCGACCTTTGCCCTGGCGCTCGTTGTCATCATTTACTTTCACATGCGGCGGTTCCGCCCTGGCGCCCAATTCGGAGCTGCGCTGATCACTGCGGCTTCGGCCGCGATCATTGGCTTTTCGCGGGGCGCCTCGACCGACATGCAATTGGCCGCGCCGTTCGCATTCGCCATGCTGGGCTGGTACGCATGGTTCGAAACGGGAAAGAGATTTTGGCTATTTGATCTCTATTTCTTCTTGGCTGTGGGGACGCTGGCCAAAGGTCCGGTAGCTCCTGGGCTGGCGTTCTTCATCCTACTCATCTTTGCAGCGGTACGGCGGGATTTCAGGTTGGTGTGGAAGACGTTCTGGTGGCCGGGAGTGGTGATCTATTCGGCGATTGTGCTGCCCTGGTACGTAGCGGTGCAGCGAGCAAACAAAGACTTCTTCAAAGTGTTCTTTCTGCAACATAACTTGGAGCGCTTTGCGACAGATCTTTTTCAGCATCGGCAGCCCGTTTGGTACTACATTCCTGTTTTGGTCGTTTCGCTGATGCCGTGGACTGTTTACGGCATCACAGCGCTGGTTTCAGCCGCCAAACAGACTGGGCGCGACTGGCGCGGTTCCGCACCGGGCCAGGCGCGTGAGAGTGAGCAGGTCGGCGACTCTTTCCCTGAGTTTCTCGTGATCTGGGCCCTCTTTCCCGTGTTGTTCTTCTCGATCTCGCAATCAAAGCTGCCCGGGTACATTCTGCCTGCGATCCCGCCATGCACGATTTTGACGGCAGACTATCTGCATCGCAAAAAGAAGCGGTCAATGCAATTTGGTCTCATCTTCGGACACGCGTTACTCACTGCATTACTGACGGCGGCGGTGCTGTTGGTTCCTCATCTGGTTCTCGATCCAAAATCAGCTCCTCCCGCTGGAGCGCTTGTTTACGCAAGTGCCGCGGGAGCAGGTGTCTTTTGTTTCATATTCTTCCTAGTCAGACGACGTGGGCACCGAATGCTGCTTTGGACGACCATCGTGCCAGTAGCCTTCAGTGTTTTTTTTCTGCTGCACTATTCGGGCAGGATCCTGGGCGAGGCGTACTCAAGCCGGCAAGTAGCCGCCTTTGTGGAGAAGATTGAGCAGCAGCATGTGCCGCCGCAGTTTCGGCCGGTGGCGGTCTTCCAGGCGCGTCGCGATGTCGAATATGGCCTCGGGTTCTATCTCGACGAGCCGATCGATCGGTACGAACGAGGAGAAATTCCCAAAAGTGAACACATCCTGGTCACGCGCGAAGGCGAGCATGCCGCGATCTCAAAGCTGCTGGGACCAGAACGGAAGTTCGTGTCCTTCGGTTCACCATTCCGCGATGTGGAGAATCCCCAGCATTTGGAGGTGCTCTGGATTTCGTCAAGTGACTCTCTGACAAGGTAAGCTGAGTGGTTACGGCTGTACGCCGTGGTTCCTGCTTCGGAAATCACTTTCGCGAAAGCCGGACTGCTCTTAGACTCTGGTTCCCGACTTTTTGCGGCCGGTGTTTCGCCCCTGGCTGCAAGAGCTCGTTTCCGACTCCAGGGGAGTACGATTTTGCCTTTGCGAAGCAGCAGCAGAAGCGCAGCAGCCGTGAGACAGGTCCGCCAGGTCGCGGAATGTGAGCCCGTGGAAATTATCGATCTTCGACATTTCGGCGCGGTGGAACTTCGTCCGTTGCTGATGGAGGAAGCGCGGCTGTGGTCGGAGCGCATGAGTTGGGATTACCATGGGTCGGCAGAGATGATTCTGCGCTATCTCGACTCGAAGATTCTCCCGGGCTACGCTGCCGTCGATGATGGACGCACCCTTGGCTATTCATTTTTTGTATACGAGGGAAGCAAGGGCGTAGTTGGCGATATGTTCACGTCGGCTCGCGCGGATCGCGATCTGGGAACTCGATTGCTGGATCACGTAGCCGAGACCCTGCAGAATTCTCCCGGCATTCATCGCGTGGAAGCGCAATTGCTGCTGCATGATGCGGGCACTACTTCGACACCGTTTCTTCAGCGCGGATTTCGGCGCTTTCCTCGGCTGTTCATGACATTGCCATTACGCCCCGCTCCTGTGTTTCCAGCACCCGAACTAACGAATATTACACTCCGCCCGTGGGCGGAGCAGGATTTTCAGTCTGCGGCGAATGTGATCATGCAGGCATACGCCGGACACATCGACTCAGAGATTAACGACCAATATCGCAGCATTGCGGGATCTCTGCGGTTTCTGAACAACATTGTGCGTTTCCCCGGATGCGGAACATTCGATCCCGCATCGTCGTTCACGGCAATTCATAACTCTTCCCGCGCCGTCGTGGGAATGCTGCTTTGCTCGCGCGTTCGCGACGATGTTGGCCATGTGACACAGGTTTGCCTGTTGCCCGAATTCCGAGGTCAAGGCCTGGCTCGCGTGATGATGAAGGCATGCTTACGCAGCCTGGTCGAGAGACGCTTTACCGAATTGTCTCTAACAGTGACTGAAGGAAATCGGAATGCGGTAGAGCTATATCGTCGTTTGGGATTCCACACTCGTCGAATCTTTGATGCCTTCGTTTGGGAAGGCTAGCAGCGGTTCCCGAAATGAACTCTCGTCCGCTGCTGCTCGGACATCGTGGCGCGTCCAAATATGCTGCAGAGAACTCCATCGCAGCTTTCGACCTGGCCTTGCATCACGGTTGCGATGGCTTCGAGTTCGACGTGCGCTACACGCGCGATGGCCGCTGTGTGATCTGCCATGACCCGATCTATCGCCGTCGACGTATTGTCGCGCGTTCCTTTTCGGAACTAAATCTGCCCTGCGCCGAGGAGGTAGTTCGCAAATACAGCTCAAGCGCTTTCCTGGATGTCGAATTGAAAGCCCCAGGCGACGCTGGCCCAATATTGCGAAGTATCGCCCAACCAAAGGTGAACAACTTCATTCTCTCCTCGTTCCTTCCGGAGGTGTTGCGACCTATAGCGGCTAGTGACAGCAATATTCCTTTGGGACTGATCTGCGAGACCGCGAGACAACTTCGAAAGTGGCCTGAGCCTTCGATTGACGCCGTCATGATGCATTGGCGTTTAGCCGAGAGGAACGTCATCGGTGAGATTCACTCTGCCAGGAAGCAGGTCTTTGTCTGGACCGTAAACAAGAGGCGAGAGATGGAACGCCTGAGTGCTCTTGGCGTCGACGGCATTATTTCAGACGATACGAAGCTGCTGGTCGAAACTATCAGACGGACTTAGACGATCTGATGTCGCAGAGAGAGACAAATATCTCTGGCAAAACTGCTACGTGCTACGCGAGCGCAGAATTTCCCTCACCTCGCGATTGATGCGGGCGGCGTCGCGGGTGGCATTGTCGATCAGGCCGGCCCACCGCTTTGAAGTCTCATCCAGTTTGGATTGGCTGAGAAGGTAGGACGCCTGCATGATCGTCTCTAGCGAGTTGCTCAGATCATGCGCCAAACGGCGAAGTTCGGTACTGATGTCGGAGGGAATCTTGGAAGTTGGTTCCATCTGAGTCTGTGCAGACATCTTAACCTTCCCGCATTTGAGGGTAGAAATTCCCACTTGCTTAGAAGCAAGATCAACGCTTTTAGTTGTTTGCGTAACTCAGGTGTGGTTACCCGCTCATTCTGAAGTAAGGTGAGACAGCACTCGGCTCCCTGCTAAGTGCCTGATTTTAAATGTTAGAAGAGCCACTAAACCGCTGCCTTGCGCTTGATCCGAGCCCGATTAAGACGACTTAACAGTGAGTACTAAGTAGTAAACCGGAATCCCTCCCGAACTTGCAAAGCCTACAATTCTTCGAAAATCCAGCTACTTACAACCGGAGATCAGGCGCGAGGCCGAGACGCGCCACGATGTTCCCGGCCTTTCTCGGAGGCGGTAGTGCGCTTGCGCATTGGGCTCGTTTGCATTTTCTTGTCTGCGGTTCAGGCATTCTCAGCAACCAACATCACACCAACCACAACCCTTGCCGCCGAAACCGGTAACAACACCAGCGCGGCGCCGACATTTCAGGCGCAGAGCAACGGCAACGCGGCGCCAGGAAATGTCAGCAAGGTTCCGACGAGTACCCTGCTTTACAACGGTTCCACGACGACCATCTATGCACACTTCATGCCGTGGTTTGGTGTGAGCTACCACATGAATGTTGGCTACAACTCAGCCGATCCGGCGCAGGTGAAGAAGCAGGTCGACGATATGATCACCCGCGGCATTGCCGGCGTAATCATCGACTGGTACGGACCCAATGCTCAGCAGGAAAACGCGACGACGCTGGCGATGGCTAGTGAGGCACAGTCCCGAAACGGAGCGTTCCAATTCGCCATCATGGAAGACGCTGGTGCGATCAGCAACTGCGCAAATACAAGCGGATGTGATGTCACGGCGGCGCTCATCAGCGATTTGAATTACATCACGCAGACATACGTCAGCTCGCCGGCATACATCCGCTGGAACGGCAATCCGGTGGTGTTCTATTTTGGCGTTGAATCCTATCCGATCGACTGGACGCGTGTTCGGGCGAATACTGCTGCGAATCTCCAATTCCTCTTCGAGAACGACGGGGGATTCACGCGGTCATATTCGAACGGTGGGTTCTC
>CAYZHX010000092.1:0-4109 GCA_964476905.1 uncultured Terriglobales bacterium | reverse complement strand
GGCGCAACTGCTGCCGGCCCGACGGTCTCTCACACGTACACGAGCACAGGCAACTACACCGTCACGGCAACTGTATCCGACACTCTGAACCTGCAATCACAAGCAACCGCAACGGTGAATGTGACCTCGGCTCCGACTCTAACCGTGACTCAGCCGCTCAATAATTCGACCGCACCTGGTCCTATTCACGTGGTCGCAAGTGGATCAGCTCCGAGCGGCGTTGATGCTCTGCAGATCTACCTCGACCACAACCTTGTCTACCAGATCAATGCGAGTTCGATGGACACCACCGTCAGCGCAGGCACGGGCGCACATCTCCTGGTGGTGAAGCTCTGGGACAAGCTTGGCAACGCGTATATGCAGTCGCTGAATGTCACAGTTGCTCCGGCGTTCTCAGCGTCGTTATCCGTGAATCCAAGTTCAGTTATTGCCGGGTCGAACGTAATCGCGACCATAAGCTCCACTTCGGGAACAATAGCCAATTCGCAAATCGGCTGGGGCGATGGAAGCAGTTCCGTCGGCCCTTCCGCATCGCATGTGTACGCGCAGCCCGGGACCTACAGTATCTCGGCATCGGCGACGAGCACTCAGGGGGCAACAGCGCAAGCGACTGCCAACGTGAGCGTAAGCGTTCCGAGTGCGACGTTGAGCGTAGCCCAACCTGCAAACGGCGCGATCACGTACTCGCCGATCCACGTGATTGCTGGCGGATCGGCTCCCAGCGGTGTGGATGCGATGCAGATTTACCTCGATGGGACCCTCGTTTATCAGGTAAACGCCGCGTCGTTTGACACCACGGTGCCGGCCAGCAAAGGAACGCATGCTGTGGTCGTCAAACTGTGGGACAAACTGGGCAATGCTTACAAACAGGCTGTCAGTGTTTCCGTGATTGCTCCGCTGGCGGCGTCGCTCTCCGTAAGCCCGGCGACGGTCACAGTTGGCAGCAGCGTGCAGGCGACGTTGACTGCTACTTCTGGAACGATTGGCAGTTCGTCCATCATCTGGGGGGACGGGAGTCGCTCTGCCGGTCCGAGCGCGACACACACGTATGCTTCTGCGGGCACGTACTCGGTAACAGCAACGGCTGCAGATGCCGTGAAATCGGCGTCGCCTGCTCCCGTTTCGGTTACCGTGCAGGCCCAAGTCAAAGCAGGGGTTGTGATGCAATCGCCGGCGCCGAACAGTTTGGTGCCCATCTCGATGCACGTGCAAGGGTATTCAACTTCTCCCATCGGAATCGTAGCCATGCAGATTTATGTGGACGGTGTGCTCGTCTATCAGAACGCACTGAACCAAGTAGACTCCTATCTCGGCGTGTCAACGGGAACGCATCTCGTCGCTCTGAAAGCGTGGGACAGTGCCGGCGCTGCGTACATGCAGACTGCCACCGTGACTGCGCACTAAGCGGAATGCTTGACTTCACGAGGCGCCTTCGGGCGCCCCTGTCTCGCAAATCGAGCATCGCCGCTCTACATGACACGCGTTCTCCTTGGGCCTTACACTTTAAATAAATGAAGATTGCGCTTGGTCAGATCAATCCCACAGTAGGGGATTTCTGCGGGAACACCGCCAAGATCATTTCCTATTCGCGGGAGGCTCGGGATCGCGGCTCTGATCTGATTCTATTTCCCGAATTGGCAATCTGTGGCTATCCCCCGCGTGATCTCGTCGAAAAACCTTCATTTGTAACCCGCAATGGCGAGGCTCTCGCCCGAATAGCCAAAGAAGCCCGCGGGATTGCAATTGTTTGTGGCCTCGTAACGCCTGCCAAATCCGAAACAGGTAAGTCCGTGATGAATTCCGCTGCCTGGCTGCGTGATGGGCGAGTTGAGTTCATGCAATCGAAGATGTTGCTGCCCACTTACGACGTCTTCGATGAAGATCGATATTTTGCTCCCGCACGTCACCAGGAAGTTTTTGCCTTTAACGGTTCAAAGGTCGCGCTCACGATTTGTGAAGACGCATGGAATGACAAACACTTCTGGCAAAAACGCCTCTATAACATTGATCCGGTGGAAGAGTTGGTTCGCTCTGGCGGCGACTTGGTGATCAACATCTCAGCATCCCCTTTCACACTGAACAAACGCGAAATCAGGCTGAAGATGCTGCAGGCCATTGCTGCGGACTTTAAGATTCCGGTTGTGATGTGCAATCAAGTCGGTGGTAATGATGGGTTGATCTTCGATGGATCGAGTCTCGTTGTCGGCGCTGATGGCACCGTGCTCGCTCGGGCCAAATCGTTTGAAGAAGACTTGATTTATTTCGATACAGAGACCATGTCCGGCGAGATGCACGAGCAGCCCGCGAACAGAGAAGCAGAAGCGTATTCGGCGCTGGTACTGGGCACACGCGACTACGTTCGCAAATGCGGCTTCAAGAAAGTGGTCATTGGGCTGAGTGGAGGGGTCGATAGCGCACTCACAGCAGCAATTGCTGTGGACGCACTGGGCAAGGAGAACGTAACAGGAGTGTCAATGCCGGGTCCGTATTCTTCGCAGGGCAGCAAGGATGATGCTCGCCAATTGGCCCAGAACCTCGGCATACAGTACGACGCGATTCCAATCACGGAGGTCTTCAAGAGTTTTCGCGACGCTCTCAAAACCACATTCAGCGGATTGCCGGAGGATTTCACCGAAGAGAATCTGCAGTCGAGGCTTCGCGGCTCTACGCTAATGGCGTTGTCTAACAAGTTCGGAGCGCTTGTCCTGACAACGGGCAATAAATCCGAGATGGCAGTCGGCTACTGCACACTGTACGGCGATATGTGCGGAGCGTTGGCCGTAATCGCAGACGTACCCAAGACGATGGTGTATCGCCTGAGCGAGTACCGAAATGGGATTTCACCTGTCATCCCTCGTTCCACGATCGAAAAGGTACCGTCAGCGGAGCTGCGTCCTAATCAAACGGATCAGGATACTCTGCCTCCTTATGAAGTGCTCGATTGCATCCTTCAAGGCTACGTAGAGGAATACAAGACGGCCGAGCAGATCGCTAAGGAGCATGGCTACGATTGCAAGCTGGTCATGTCAGTCATTCGCATGATCGAGCGCAGTGAATACAAGCGCCAGCAGGCCGCTCCCGTGTTGAAGATCAGTCAAAAAGCGTTCGGCACTGGGCGACGCTTTCCCATAGCTGCCAAGCACGAAGCGGAATGTTGAATTCTGCAAGAAATTCATCAAAGAGGACCCATTGAACACGATTCGTTTTGTTTGCTTCGCTGTACTTTTTTCCAGCATTCTCGCCTCGCAAACCACAAAGCCCGTACGCGCGCAGAAAGCCGCCCCCGCGGCGAAGGACTCAGCAGCCACAACCATTACGGTGAAGCGTCCCAGCACGGAGATGCTCGATTCCTTCATGCATCACATGTTTGGCTACGATCCGATGATCAAATGGAAGGTCGAGAGCGTACGTCCTTCCGAAGTGCCCGGCGTAACCGAAGTCGTAGTCACCTTCGGAGAACCTCCGCAGCAGAGGACAGCTTTTTACGTCGGTAGTGATCTCGAGCACGCTTTCATCGGCCAGATCATTCCGTTTGGAGCTGATCCATTTGGCCCGGTGCGAAACAAGCTTGCAGCTGAAGCCAAAGGTCCGATACAAGGGAGCGCGAGCGCCCGCGTTCAGATCGTCGAATTCAGCGATTTCGAATGCCCCCATTGCAAGAAGGCTCAGCCCAAATTGGAACAACTCATGAACGAGTCGCCCAACGCGCGGCTAGTATTTCAAAATTTTCCTCTCTCGAACATTCACAAATGGGCTGATCTGGCTGCCGGATATGCAGACTGCATAGCTCGGAGCAATCCTGATAGATTCTGGAAATTTTTTCATTCGGTTTTCGATCAGCAAGAGCAGATAACCGACCAAACCGCTGCGAGCAAACTGAGTGCGCTTGCGACCGATGCCGGTGTGGACGCTGCGACCACCGCAACGTGCGCGACTTCACCAGAGACTAAGGCGCGTGTGAATCAGCAGTACGAGTTGGGAATGTCGGTTGGAGTCAACGCTACCCCTACGCTGTTCCTCAATGGGCGAAAGATCGAGAACGTAAACGACACGCCCATCGAAGTGCTCAAGCAAATGATCGAATTCGAGGCGAGCGAGTCGCAGAAGAA
>CAYZHX010000091.1:8123-16206 GCA_964476905.1 uncultured Terriglobales bacterium | reverse complement strand
CCAATATTCGGAGCAACCAATAGTTCAAAAACATTAGCGACTAGCAGGCTTTTGACCGCTACACTCTGAAGCCAGCCTTCATGGAACCGTTCTGGCAGCGCAAGAGTGTGCGGCGGCTGACTGCCGCAATTGTGTTGGTTCTTTTCTGCGGATATGCGGCGTTGCTGTTTGCCGTGAATCGCGCCATGCATGAGCCGCCACAACAGTTTGGCCGGTTCATGTCGAAAATGCCGGTGGCCATCTTCCTCGTGGCACCATTTGAGACGATGTGGACGCGAGCGCGAGCCGGCAGTCTGCGCATCGGGGATCCCGCCCCTGATTTTGATCTGCCTACGCAGGATAAAACGGCGCACGTAAGCCTCTCGTCATTCCAATCTGGGAAGCCGGTTGTGCTGGTCTTCGGCAGCTACACTTGACCGCCGTTTCGGCGGGAGGTTCCCGCCCTCAACAAGCTTTACGATGAATATGGATCCCGCGTGCAGTTTTACGCCGTGTACATCCTGGAGGCACATCCGAGCGATGTCTGGCAGATGCAGAGCAATGTTCGCGACAAAGTAGTTTTCGCCAGTCCTAGGGACATTGCCGAGCGCGAGAATGTAGCGGGAATGTGCGTACGCAAATTGGGAATCAAATTTCCCGCCCTGATCGATGATTTCAGCAATCGTACGGAGCAGGCGTATACAGGCTGGCCGGATCGGATTTATCTGATCGACAAGCATGGTCGTGTGGCCTACAAAAGTCGCCCAGGTCCATTTGGATTCCATCCCGAGGAACTTCGGTCAGAGCTGGCAAAAGTGAAGTAAGAGCTATCCCCGTCTCTAACTCATCACGATTCGGTAGAATGTCTGTCCATGGCTGAACCGACCTCAGAAGAACTTAAAGCCCGAATCGCTGAGCTGGAACAAAAACTGGCGTCGCGCAAGACCGGTAAGCTCGAATTTCGCGTGAGCGAAAAAGGCGGTGTGAGCGTTTACGGACTTGGACGATTTCCCGTTACTCTCTATTACGAGCAATGGATGCGTCTACTCGGTCAGATTGACGATCTGCGGGCTTTCATCGAAGAGAACAAGTCGCGGCTCAAAACTAAAGACGGCGAGTAGTAACGCGCCAGGACCGGCACCCGGGAATCTCGGCTGCTTGCTTTCAACGAGTCATGCGTTGTCCAAGTGCTTTCTTTAACAAAACTTAACCTCAGTTCCTGCCGCATTTGTTACTACTTTTCCTTCGGCGTACTCGTCTAATCAATTAGTGAGAGGCGAGAGTCGCTGCCGATGAGTAGCGACGCACGCCTGCACCTGCCGCGATTCTCTTCCGAGAGTTTCCGACCCGTCAGCCAGAAATCGTCATGCGCTGAGATGCTGTAAATTAGAGGGTTCGACTCGCGTGCCGGAGCCAGATTTACACCTTTATGGCGCAAGATCTTACCGAACAACAAGAAGTTCGCGAACCCGATTTCGAGACTCCTCCACGGCGCCCGAAAAGCAGTCGGCGTGCGGTGATCTGGGTGATTATCATTTTTGCCCTGATCGTTCTCGGAGCCTTGGGCCTGCGGACACTCTCCAAATCTCGCGGCGAGCAGGCTCAAGCCCAAGGTCGCGGTGGAGGTGGACGGCGCGGCGGAGCTGCCGACGCGAATCGTCCAGTACCGGTTTCTGCAGCGCCTGCTCAACAGCGCGACGTTCCGGTTTACTTCGAGGGACTTGGGAACGTTCAGGCGTACTACACGGTCACGATTCATAGCCGCGTCGATGGGCAATTAATGGCGGTGAACTTTCGCGAAGGTCAGCAGGTTCAGAAAGGAGCAGAACTTGCGCTGATCGATCCGCGTCCTTACGAGGTGCAACTCTCGCAAGCCGAAGCGACGAAGTACAAGGATCAGGCGAATCTGGAAAACGCTCAGCGTGACTTGCAGCGTTATGCCGATCTCTATAAGCAAGGCGTCATCGCGCAACAGCAATACAACACCCAGCAGTCCGTAGTGGCACAGCAGGAAGGATTGGTTCGAGCCGACGAGGCGCAAATCAATAACGCCAAGCTGAACCTAACCTACTGCCACATCAAATCGCCGATCGATGGGAGAGTAGGACTGCGTCTGGTCGATCCCGGCAATATGGTGCATGCCTCGGACCAGAACGGATTGCTGGTCATCACCGAGCTGCAACCGATTGCCGTACTGTTCACCTTGCCTGAAGACAATCTGCAGGATGTAATTCAGCACATGCGCTCCAATCGACTTGAAGTGCAAGCATGGAATCGCGACGACACCCAACAGATTGCTGACGGCCATTTGGAAACGATCGACAATCAAATTGATCCCAATACCGGAACGTTTCGCCTGAAGGCAGTATTCGACAATCGCGACAGTGCCTTATATCCGAACCAGTTCGTGAATTCGCGTTTGCAGGTTTATGTGCGCAAGAAGGCGATCACGATTCCCGCAGCGGCCGTGCAGCGTGGATCGCAAGGGACCTATGTGTATGTCGTCAAGCAAGACAAGAGCGTTGATTCCCGCAATATCAAGATTGCGCTCACGGAAGGCACCGTTGCGGTACTTGATTCCGGAGTAAATCCCGGTGAGCTTGTGATCACTGATGGGCAGGAGAGGCTCCAGCCCGGAAACAAGGTAGACGTGCAGCGTACCGGACCTCCGGGCAGAATCGCGCCCGCAGATCAGGCGCTCGGAGCCAACAGCGGCTTCTAAGCATGAATCCGTCTCGCATCTTCATTCTGCGGCCAGTAGCTACATCGCTGCTGATGGTTGGCATCATGCTCGCCGGCATTGTAGCTTTCCGCCAACTTCCCGTTTCGGCACTCCCCCAAGTCGACTATCCGACCATCCAGATTCTGACGTTTTATCCTGGCGCTAGTCCGGATGTGATGACTTCATCTGTCACGGCCCCAATGGAGCGGCAGTTCGGTGAGATTCCCGGACTGAACCAGATGACCTCCACCAGTTCCTATGGAGGATCGCTGATCACGCTGCAGTTCAACCTTGAGCAGAACATCGACGTGGCCGAGCAGGAAGTACAGGCGGCCATCAACGCGTCGGGTACATATCTTCCCCGCGATCTACCGAATCCGCCGATTTACAGCAAGGTGAATCCAGCGGACACGCCCATCCTCACGCTCGCTCTTACCTCGAATGAATTGCCTTTGAGCAAGGTGCAGGATCTCGCCGACACCACTCTGGCGCAAAAGATCTCGCAGCTTCCTGGAGTGGGACTGGTAACCCTCAGCGGCGGGCAAAAACCAGCGGTGCGGATTCAAGCGAATCCAACGGCCCTAGCGTCGTATGGCTTGAGTTTGGAAGACTTGCGCAGCGGACTCGCGGCAGCGAACACCAACCAGGCAAAAGGCACTCTGCAAGGACCGCACCAGTCGTTCAGCATCGGTGCGAACGACCAAATCTACTCTGGCGCTGACTACAAGCCGATCATCATCGCGTACCGCAACGGAGCTCCAGTTCGCGTTCAGGATGTTGCCAACGTCATCGACGGAGTCGAGAACAATCAGCAGGCCGCTTGGATGAACACTATCCCAGCGGTGATCATGAACGTGCAGCGCCAGCCGGGCGCTAACATCATTAGCGTCGTCGATCGCATTAACGCGTTGTTGCCGCAACTCAAGGCAACGCTACCGCCTTCGGTTACTGTAAGTCCCCTTACGGATCGCACCGTCACGATTCGCGCTTCGGTGAAAGATGTTGAATTCGAGTTGATGCTGACGGTCGTCTTGGTCGTGCTGGTGATCTTCATATTCTTGCGGCACGTAGCGGCCACTATCATTCCCAGCATTGCCGTACCGCTTTCGATCGTCGGCACCTTCGGCGTGATGTATCTGCTCGGGTACTCGCTCGATAACTTGTCGCTGATGGCCTTGACTATCTCGACCGGATTTGTCGTCGACGATGCCATCGTCATGATTGAGAACATCAATCGCTTCATTGAAGAAGGCCATCCTCCTCTCGAAGCGGCGCTGATGGGATCCAAGCAGATTGGCTTCACGATCGTATCTTTAACCGTCTCGCTCATCGCAGTGTTAATTCCATTGCTTTTTATGGGCGACATTGTGGGCAGGCTCTTTCGCGAGTTTGCGGTCACACTGAGCGTGACCATCCTGGTCTCCGCGTTTGTATCCCTTACGCTCACGCCTATGATGTCGGCCCGGCTCTTAAAGAAGAGCGATTCGGCGCATGAAGGCTGGTTCTACCGAACGTCGGAGCGGTGGTTCAACCGTGTGATCGAGGAGTATGGGCGAACACTGCGCTTTGTGCTTCGCCACCAGACGGAAACGCTATTTGTCACGGTTGGAACTCTGGTTCTCACTCTTTTCCTGTTTTACATCGTTCCTAAGGGATTCTTCCCCGTACAGGACACGGGCGTGATCCTCGGTATCACCGAGGCTCCGGAGAGCACGTCGTTCGCGGCGATGTCTGGCCGTCAACAGCAGATCGCAGATACAGTGCTGAAGGATCCCGATGTTGACAGCCTATCTTCATTTATCGGTGTCGACGGTACCAACATGACGCCGAATGTCGGGCGCATTCAGATCAATCTGAAGCCGAGAGAAGACCGGAAGTCCAGCGCTGACGAAATCATTCGCCGCTTACAGCCCAAGGTGAACCAGGTGTCCGGGATGACGCTCTACATGCAGCCGGTGCAGGACATCACCGTCGAGAATCGCGTTAGCCGCACGCAGTATCAATACACGCTGGAAGATGCCAACGCGAAAGAGCTCGCGGACTACATTCCTAAATTGGTACAGAAGCTTCAGTCAGTTCCGGAATTGCGCGATGTTGCCAGCGACCAGGGTTCGGGCAGCCTGGTAGCGGATCTTGTCGTGGATCGCGATACCGCTTCGCGCCTCGGTGTCACACCGCAGATGATCGACGACACTCTCTATGACGCCTTTGGGCAGCGGCTGGTATCCACCATCTTCACGCAGCTCAACCAATATCACGTTGTGTTGGAAGTTGCGCCCGATCAGCAGGTTCATCCAGACGATTTGAAACGAATTTATGTGCACTCCTCGCCTGGGGGAGCTCCGGCGGCAGCGAGTGGAGGTGGAACCGGGCAGCCATCAGTGGGCGCAGCCGCCGGAAATTCGAGTACTGGAAGCAGTTCCGCTTCATCAGCCGCCTCCCAGGGTGCAACCGGCTCCGGCATTACCGCTGTGCCCAGTGTCGCATCAGGAAGAACGCAGATAGTTCCCCTGAGTGCTTTTGCCCGAATTGAAACAACAACTACTCCAGTGGCGATCTATCATCAGAGCCAGTTCCCGGTGGCTACGATCTCGTTCAATCTAGCCCCAGGCTACTCGTTGGGTGCAGCTACGACGGCGATCGATGCCGCAAGCGCTGAGATTGGAATTCCAGCCAGCGTGCACGCAAGCTTTCAGGGAACTGCCGCGGTATTTCGCAGCTCTCTCGCCAACGAGCCGTATCTCGTACTTGCCGCTCTGATCACGGTCTACATCGTGCTGGGCGTTCTCTACGAGAGTTACATTCACCCGGTAACGATCCTTTCCACCTTGCCCTCCGCCGGCGTTGGTGCAATTTTGGCGCTGCTGCTCTTCCACATGGAGTTTGGGGTAGTAGCGCTCATAGGAATCATCCTGCTGATCGGCATTGTGCAGAAGAACGCCATCATGATGATCGACTTTGCGCTCGAGGCGCAGAGAGAAGGGGGAAAGGCGCCAGAAGAGGCGATTTATCAGGCGTGTCTGTTGCGCTTCCGCCCAATTCTGATGACGACATTCGCAGCCCTGTTTGGTGGATTGCCACTTGCGCTGGGAACGGGTACCGGCTCGGAACTGCGTCATCCACTCGGAGTCACAATTGTGGGCGGCCTGCTTGTCAGCCAGGTGCTTACGCTCTACACCACTCCGGTTGTGTATTTGTACTTTGATCGACTGGCGCATAAATTCAGTCGCTACCGCTTAGGCAATCCGGTGGAGGAGCCAGTAGCGGCAGATTGATTAGGGGCAATAAGCAATAGGCAGTAAGCAATAGGCAATTCGCAATCACAATAGGGTACGTCTCCTCATAGAGAACAGCCTATTGCCTACTGCCTACCGCTGCTTCTCTCATGAGTATCTCGACTCCATTCATCCGGCGCCCGGTTGGCACATCGCTGCTAAGTATCGCGGTGCTGCTTGCTGGAGCACTGGCATATATGAAACTGCCAGTGGCGCCTCTTCCGGAAGTCGAGTTTCCAACCATTTCAGTAAATGCCGGCCTCCCGGGAGCAAGTCCGGAAACGATGGCTTCTGCCGTCGCAACACCGCTCGAGCGCCAGTTCGGACGCATCGCGGGAGTGACCCAGATGACCTCCTCGAGCGGTCTGGGATCCACCAACATCACGCTGCAGTTCGATTTGAACCGGAACATCGATGCTGCTGGTCGTGACGTACAAGCCGCAATTAATGCTGCTCGCGGGCAATTGCCAGCCAATCTTCCCAGCAATCCGGGCTGGCGGAAGGTGAATCCAGCTGACGCGCCGATCATGATCGTCGCGCTGACTTCGACCGTGATGACGCAGCCGCAGATGTATGACATCGGCGACACAGTCTTGGCGCAGAAGCTATCGCAAATCGAGGGTATCGGGAACGTCTTTGTTGGCGGAAGTTCGCGGCCCGCGGTTCGCGCGGAAGTAAACCCGCTACTCCTGAGCAAATTGAACGTGGGAATCGACGCGGTTCGCTCAGCGATAAGCTCCGCGAACGCGCATTCCGCGAAAGGAGCAATTTCTGGCCAGCGAGATGCCTATCTGATCGATAGCAACGATCAGCTGTTCACAGCTGCCGAGTATCAGAACCTGATCGTCACCTCCCGAAATGGAACAGCGGTCTTTCTACGCGAAGTCGCCAATGTGGAAGACTCGGTTGAGAACACGCAGAATGCCGGTTTAGCCAACGGTAAGCCGGCTGTGCTGCTCGTGATCTTCCGCCAGCCCGGTGCAAACATTATCGGCGCAGTAGATCGCGTGCGCGACATGTTGCCGCAGCTGCAGGCGTCGATTCCGCCCACGGTCCACCTCCAAGTGGTGATGGATCGAACCACGACGATTCGCGCCTCGGTAACCGACGTCCAGTGGACGCTCGCCATCTCGGTCGTACTGGTGATCCTGGTTGTATTCGTGTTCCTGCGCAGTGGATGGGCAACGATCATTCCCAGTGTGGCAGTTCCATTGTCTCTGATCGGGACGTTTGGCGTGATGTACATGGCGGGCTACACGCTGGATAACCTCTCACTGATGGCCCTGACGATCTCCACTGGATTTGTCGTGGACGACGCCATTGTCGTCATCGAGAACATCACGCGACATCTTGAAGCCGGGATGCAGCCCATGGCTGCGGCGCTCCTGGGCGCACGCGAGATCGGGTTCACTGTGCTCTCGATGAGCACTTCCCTCATTGCCGTTTTCATTCCTATTTTGGCAATGGGCGGAATCGTGGGCAGGCTCTTTCGCGAGTTCGCCGTCACCTTAAGTACTGCGGTAGCGCTGTCGCTCGTAATCTCCCTGACTACCACACCAATGATGTGCGCCAAGTTCCTGCGGTCGGAGCACGGACGCAAGCACGGGCGCTTCTACAACGCAGGCGAACGCGCCTTCAATTGGCTATTGGGAAGCTACGGCCGCTCGCTGGAGTGGGTGCTCGATCGTCAGCCTCTGGTGTTGTTCATCACTCTCATGACCATCGGCTTGAGCGTCTACCTCTACTGGATCATCCCGAAAGGTTTTTTCCCGCAACAGGACACGGGTCGTATTTCAGGCGGCATCACTGCACAGCAGGACGTCTCATTCGAAGCGATGAAAGTTAAGCTGCAAATGCTGAACGACATCGTGCTTAAGGATCCGGCAATCGATACCGCGATAAGTTTCACCGGAGGTGGTGGCGGCCGCGGCGGAACGAACTCAGCCAATATGTTTATCCAGCTAAAGCCGCTCGGCGAGGGAAGAAAGGAGTCCGCCTTCGACGTGGTCAACCGGCTGCGTCCCAAGCTCTCGCACATTCCCGGCGCACAGCTTTTCATGGTTCCAGTGCAGGACGTCAACGTAGGCGGGCGGCAGAGCAATTCTCA